>DATAYY010000001.1:0-61804 GCA_036272325.1 Caldimonas sp.
ACCTTGTTCTTGACGACCTTGACCTTGGTCTCGTTGCCGATCACTTCCTCGCCCTTCTTGATCGAGCCGATGCGGCGGATGTCGAGCCGGACCGAGGCGTAGAACTTGAGTGCGTTGCCGCCCGTCGTCGTCTCGGGCGAGCCGAACATGACGCCGATCTTCATCCGGATCTGGTTGATGAAGATGACCATCGTGTTGGTCTTCTTGATCGTGCCGGTGAGCTTGCGAAGTGCCTGGCTCATGAGGCGCGCCTGAAGGCCGGGCAGCGAGTCGCCCATCTCGCCCTCGATCTCGGCCTTGGGCGTCAACGCGGCGACCGAGTCGATGACGACCAGATCGACCGAGCCCGAGCGGACGAGCGCGTCGACGATCTCGAGCGCCTGCTCGCCGGTGTCGGGCTGCGAGATCAGCAGCTCCTGCAGGTTGACGCCCAGCTTTTGCGCGTACTGCACGTCGAGCGCGTGCTCGGCGTCGATGAAGGCGCAGGTGCCGGCGACCTTCTGCATCTCGGCGATGACCTGCAGCGTCAGCGTCGTCTTGCCCGACGACTCGGGCCCGTAGATCTCGACGACGCGGCCGCGCGGCAGGCCGCCGACGCCGAGCGCGATGTCGAGGCCGAGCGATCCGGTCGAGACGACTTCGATGTCGTCGATCACCTCGCCGACGCCGAGCCGCATGATCGTGCCCTTGCCGTACTGCTTCTCGATCTGCGCGAGAGCGGCCTGCAGGGCCTTGGCTTTTTCGGTGTTGAGGGCTTTGACGGGCATGTCCATGGGCGGTCTCCTGGGAGTGCGGTGATTGTCCGCGAAGGCTGGATGTTTGTACAGTAGCAGGGACGTTCGCAGGCGACATTTACCCATGAGGGGCGGATCCGCCGCCCTCGTCGGGGGGAGGCCGATCCGCCGGCTAGGCGGAAGGCGCCAGATGCGCCGGGCGGCGGTCGAGCACCGCCTCCGGCTCTTCGGCTTCCTCGAGCGTCTCGCCGTCGAGCGTGCGGCGCAGCCGCTCGGTGTCGAGATCGCCGGTCCATTTGGCGACGACCACGGTCGCGACGCCGTTGCCGACCAGGTTGGTCAGCGCCCGCGCCTCCGACATGAAGCGGTCGATGCCGAGGATGAGCGCCAGCCCGGCGACGGGGACGTGGCCGACCGCAGAGAGCGTCGCCGCAAGAACGATGAAGCCGCTGCCGGTGACGCCGGCAGCGCCCTTCGACGTCAACAGCAGCACCGCGAGCAGCGTCAGCTCCTGGCCGAACGTCATCGGCGTGTTGGTCGCCTGGGCGATGAAGACCGCGGCCATCGTCAGGTAGATCGAGGTGCCGTCGAGGTTAAACGAATAGCCGGTCGGGATGACCAGGCCGACGACCGACTTCTTGGCGCCGCAGTTTTCCATCTTGGCCATCATCCGCGGCAGCACCGACTCCGAGCTCGACGTGCCGAGAACGATCAGGAGCTCCTCCTTGATGTACTTGACGAACTTCCAGATCGAAAAGCCGTGCAGGCGCGCGATCAGGCCGAGGACGACGAAGATGAAGAAAAGGCAGGTCGCGTAGAAGGTCCCCATGAGCTTGCCGAGCGAGACCAGCGAGCCGACGCCGTACTTGCCGATCGTGAACGCCATGGCTCCGAAGGCACCGATCGGGGCGACCTTCATGATGATGCCGACGATCGAAAACAGCACGTGCGAGGTCTTCTCGACGACGTCGAAGACGAGCGTGCCGCGGCCACCGAAGCGATGCAGCGCGAAGCCGAACAGCACCGAGAACAGCAGCACCTGGAGGATCTCGCCCTTGGCGAACGCATCGATCACCGTGTTCGGGATGATCGCGAGCAGGAAGTCGACCGTGCCCTGCATCTTGCCGGGGCCGGTGTAGGCGGCGATCTGCTTGGTGTCGAGCGTGCTCGGGTCGATGTTCATCCCCGCGCCCGGCTTGACCAGGTTGATGATCACCAGGCCGACGATCAGCGCGATCGAGCTGACGATCTCGAAGTAGAGCAGCGCCAGGCCGCCGGTCTTGCCGACCTTCTTCATGTCCTCCATGCCGGCGATGCCGACGACGACGGTGCAGAAGATGATCGGCGCGATGATCATCTTGATCAGCTTGATGAAGCCGTCACCGAGCGGCTTCATCGATTCGCCGACCTGCGGCCAGAAATGGCCGAGGACGATGCCGATGAGGATCGCGGTGATGACCTGCGCGTAGAGCGACTTGTAGATCGGCCGCGGAGTCGGGTTTTTGTCCATTCCTCGTCTCCCGTCGTCCGGTCAGCGCCGGCGCCGCGTGACTCTACCTGCGCCGGGCCTCCGCGTCAGGTCTGGACGAGCCGCCTGCTCTTGGCGATCGCCATCAGGATGCCGAGCCCGAGGCCGAGCGTGACCATCGCCGTGCCGCCGTAGCTGATGAAGGGCAGCGGCACGCCCACCACCGGCAGGATGCCGCTCACCATTCCCATGTTGACGAAGGCATAGGTGAAAAAGCTGAGCGTGATGGCGCCGGCGAGCAGGCGCGAGAACACGCTCGGCGCCTCGGCGGCGATCATCAGGCCACGGAAGATCAGGAAGACGAAGAAGACGAGGAGCGTGGAGCAGCCGACGAGGCCGAACTCCTCCGAGAAGGCGGCAAAGATGAAGTCGGTCGTCCGCTCGGGGATGAACTCGAGGTGGGTCTGGGTTCCCTTCATGAATCCCTTGCCGGTCGTCCCGCCCGAGCCGATCGCGATCTCGCCCTGGATGATGTGGAAGCCCTTGCCGAGCGGGTCGGTGGTCGGGTCGAGCAGGGTGCAGACGCGGTTCTTCTGGTAGTCGCGCAGCATCGGCCACTTGACGTCGGGCTGGCAGATCTTCTCCTCGGAGGCGACGACGCCGGTGATCGCCGCCGCCGCGATCAACGCGACCGGAACGATCAGCTTCCACGACAGCCCGGCGAAGAAGATCACGTAGAGCCCTGCCGAGAGGACCAGGATCGCAGTGCCGAGGTCCGGCTGCTTGACGATGACCGCGACCGGGACGAACAGCAGCACCGCGGCGATCGCGAAGTCGAGGATGCGCAGCTGGCCTTCGCGACGTTGGAACCACCACGCGAGCATGAGCGGCATGGCGATCTTCATGATCTCGCTCGGCTGGATCGTGGTCACCCCGATGCTGAGCCAGCGGGTCGCGCCCTTCCTGGTGATGCCCATCCCCGGCAACGCCGTCGCGACGATGAGGACGAGACCGATCACGTAGAGCGGGATCGCGAGCCGGATCAGCTGCTGCGGCGCGATCTGCGCGGCGAGAAAGAGGACGCCGAACGCGAGCACCATGTTGCGACCGTGGTCGGCGAAGCGCGTTCCCTGGTCGTGGCCGGCGGAATACATCGTCACCAGCCCGGCCGCGGCGAGGAGGACGACGGCGAGCAGGAGCGGGATGTCGAAGCCGGTGAACACCGGCCGGGCACGCTGCCAGAGCGACGGGCGATCGAAGACGGCGCTCATCGGGAAGGCTCGGCAGCGCTCGGCCGGCTCAACGCGGCCGCTGCGCGAGGGCGACCTGGTCGCGCGCCGCCGGCTGCTCCGGCTGCGGCGCCGGTGCCGACGAGGCCGGCGCCGCGGCCGCGGGCGGGTCGCTGGCGCGCGCGGTCGCGGCGCCGTCGACCGTGGCACCCGGCAGCGGCACCGTGTCGATCGACCGCGGCACGCCGACCGGCGCCGTCGTCTGGCCGAGCTGCGTCGCGGCGATGTCGGCCTCGCTTGGATAGACGCCGGTGAGCAGGTAGTCGAACACGCGCCTCGCGATCGGCGCCGCCGCACCGGCGCCGAAGCCGGCGTTTTCGACCACCAGCGCGACCGCGACGCGCGGCTCCTCGAGCGGCGCGAAGGCGGTGTAGAGCGCGTGGTCGCGATGCCGCTCGTCGAGCCGCGACGCGTTGTACTTCTCGTTGGCCTTGATCTCAATCACCTGCGCGGTGCCGGTCTTGCCGCCCGACTTGTACGCGGCGCCGACGAACGAGCGCGCCGACGTGCCTTCCTGCGTCACGCCGTAGAGCGCGTTGTGGATGAAGGCGACGTGCTCGGGCTTCCAGTCCAGCGCTGCCAGCGGCTCGAAGCTGAGCAGACGCGAGGCGCGGGTGTCGTAGTTCTCGACCGCGCGCACCAGATGCGGCGTGAACCGTTGACCGCCGGCAGCGACGGTCGCCTCGGCCTGCGCGAGCTGCAGCATCGTGAACGCGTTGTAGCCTTGGCCGATGCCGAGCGAGATCGTCTCGCCCGCGTACCACTTCTGGGCCTCCTTCTTGCGGTAGGCGGTGCGCTTCCACTCCGTCGAAGGCAGCGTTCCCTTCAGCTCGCCCTGCAGGTCGATGCCGGTCACGCGGCCGAAGCCGAGCGGCGACATGAAGTCGTGCATCGCGTCGACGCCGAGATCGTTGGCGAGCATGTAGTAGTACGTATCGCACGACTGGACGATCGACTTGTACATGTCGACGGTGCCATGGCCGCCTTCCTTGTCATCGCGGAAGCGGTGGTTGCCGAAGTTGAAGAAGCCCGGATCGAAGATCGTCTGCTGCGGCGTCCGCTTGCCGAGCGTCAGCGCCGCCAGAGCCATGAACGGCTTGTAGGTCGAGCCCGGCGGATACGTGCCGCGCAGGGCGCGGTTGAGCAGCGGCTTGTCGGGCGAGTCGTTCAGGGCACGCCAGTTGTCGACGTCGATGCCGTCGACGAACAGGTTCGGGTCGAAGTTGGGCTTGCTGACGAAGGCGAGGATCTCGCCGTTCCTCGGGTCGATCGCGACCAGCGCGCCGCGGCGGTCGCCGAACAGCTGCTCGACCATCGCCTGCAGGCGGATGTCGATCGACAGCACGATCGCGTTGCCCGGCGTCGCCGGGTTGCTCTTCAGCCGCCGCACCGCGTGGCCGCCGGCGCTCATCTCGACCTCCTCGAAGCCGGTCGTGCCGTGCAGATCGCTCTCGTAGCTCTGCTCGACGCCGAGCTTGCCGATGTATTCGGTGCCGCGGTAGTTGGCCAGGTCCTCGTCGGACCAGTCGTCCTCCATCTGCTTCTTTTCGGTCGGGTTGATACGGCCGATGTAGCCGATCAGGTGGCTGCCGACCTCGCCGAGCGGGTAGCTGCGAAACAGCCTGGCCTTGATCTCGACGCCGTCGAAGCGGAACTTCTGCGCCGTGAAGCGCGCAACTTCCTCGTCGGTGAGGCGGGTGCGGATCGGCAGCGATTCAATGCTCTTGCTTTCCTCGAGCATCCTCTTGAAGCGCTTGCGGTCGCGCGGCTGGATCTCGACGATCTCGGCCAGGGCGTCGATCGTCTTCTCGAGCTCGGGCACCTTGGCCGGCGCGATCTCCAGCGTATAGGCCGAGTAGTTGTTGGCGAGAACGACGCCGTTGCGGTCGAGGATGAGGCCGCGGTTGGGCGTGATCGGAACGACCGCGATGCGGTTGTTCTCGGCCTGCGTCGAGAGGTCCTCGTGCTTGGAAATCTGCAGGAAGGAGAGGCGGCCTGCGAGCAGGCCGAACGCGACGAGCACGAACAGCGCCGCCGCCAAGAGGCGGAGACGAAAGCGCGAGATCTCGCGCTCGATGTTCCTGAGCTCGGTCACAGGGGACGATTCTCGTCCGGGTCCGGGGCGCGGCGTTGCGGTGCGAGCAGCACCCAAGTGGCCATTGGCCACAACAATGCCTGGAAAACCGGTGCGAGGATCAGCTCCCAGCCGGGGAACATGCCGCCCGCGACCAGGTGAACGACGAGCGAGACTGCCTGGGCGGCGAGAAAGAGCGGCAGGATCTGGACCGCCTGCGACGGCACCGTGAACCAGAGCAACCGACGGTGGATCGTCACCGCGAAGTAGCTGAGCAGGGTGTAGGCGAGGGCGTGCTGGCCGAGCACCGCGCCGCTGTGGACGTCCATCAGCAGGCCGAAGAAGAAGGCGACGCCGACGCTGATCCGGCGCGACTGATGGACGTTCCAGAACACGAGCACCAGGGCCAGGAAGTCGGGCATGGCGGCGACCCGCCCGAGCGGCACGATGTTGAGGATGAACGCAAACGCCAGCGTCGCCCAGACGAAGAGCGGGTTGACCGGCATCAGCAGCGGGTCGTTGCGGCGCGGCATGATCATTTGCGCGCCCCCTTCCTGGCGCCCGACTTGCTCGCCGCAGCGGCCGCCTCCGATGCCGCTGCCTGCGGCCGCGGCGGCAGGCCGACCCCGGTCGGCTCGAGAACGAGCACGTGGTGCACGCCGTCCGAAGGCGCCGCCGGGGCGAGGACGATGCGGGCGAACCCGGTATCGATCTTGCGGTCGACCTTGGCGACAGTCGCGACCCGAAGCCCCGGCGGGTAGACGCCGTCGACTCCCGACGTCGTCAGCAGGTCGCCGACCTGGACGTCGGCGTTGCCGGCCATGAAGCGCATCTCGAGCAGGCCGACGCCGCCGGTGGCGCCGCCGAACGCGGCGCTGCGCGCCCCGGTACGGCTGTTGAGGACGGGAATCGCCGCGTCGCGATCGGTCAGCAGCGTCACTTCGGACGACTGCAGGTAGACCCGCGTCACCTGGCCGAGGACGCCGGCTTCGTTGATCACCGGTGAACCAGGCAGGACGTTGTGGGCGACGCCGCGGTCGATGATGACCTTGCGCGAGTACGGATCGGCCGCTTCGTAGAGCACTTCGGCTGCCTGCGAACGGACCGTGAGCGACGGCCGCAGCTCGAGCAGCCCGCGCAGCCGGGCGTTTTCCTGCTCCAGCTGGTCGGTCCGCTGCGCCCGCTCGGCCTGGAGCGCAAGCTCGACGCGCGCCGTCTGCTCGCCGCTGATCGCCTGCGACAGGCCGCCGAGATACGCGCGCGAGTCGGCGATCGTCTCGACCGGAACCAGGAGCGCGCGCTGCAGCGGGTAGAGCATGGTCGCGACCGTCGCCCGGATCGGCTGGGTGATCGTGAAGCGGGCGTCGGCAACCATCAGGAAGACGGCGAGCGCCGAGCAGAACGAGAGCTTCGTCAGCGAAGACGGCCCTTGGCGAAAGAAGGGCGGCGGCGTGCGATCGAGGGTGCCGAGCGCCATCGTCGCGCTATCGGATGCGAATCACTCCGGCCGGGCGCCGGGCCGCCCCAGGCCCGGTCGCGCCCCCGCGGAGGGCAAGGAGCGAAGCGACTGTGGGGGCGCCATGTCTACTCGGAGGTGAAGATCGAGCCGAGGCGCTCCATCCGTTCGAGCGCCATCCCGCAACCGCGGACGACGCAGGTGAGCGGGTCTTCGGCGACGAGGACAGGCAGGCCGGTCTCCTCGGCGAGCAGGCGGTCGAGGTCGCGCAGCAGGGCGCCGCCGCCGGTCAGCATCATGCCGCGCTCGGCGATGTCGGCGCCGAGCTCGGGCGGCGTCTGCTCAAGCGCGTTCTTGACGCTCGAGACGATCTGGTTGAGCGGGTCGGTGAGCGCCTCCAGGATCTCGTTCGACGAGATCGTGAACGAGCGCGGCACGCCTTCCGAGAGATTGCGGCCCTTGACCTCGATCTCCTTGACCTCGGAGCCGGGGAACGCCGAGCCGATCGTCTTCTTGATCATCTCGGCGGTCGGCTCGCCGATCAGCATGCCGTAGTTGCGCCGGATGTAGTTGATGACGGCTTCGTCGAACTTGTCGCCGCCGACGCGCACCGACCCCTTGTAGACCATGCCGCCGAGCGAGATCACGCCGACCTCGGTCGTGCCGCCGCCAACGTCGACGACCATCGAGCCGCTCGCCTCGCTGACCGGCAGGCCGGCGCCGATCGCCGCCGCCATCGGCTCCTCGATCAGGTAGACGTCGCTCGCGCCGGCGCCGAGCGCCGACTCGCGGATCGCGCGCCGCTCGACCTGGGTCGAGCCGCAGGGCACGCAGATGATGATCCGCGGGCTCGGCCGAAGCACCGAGCGCGGATGGACCATCTTGATGAACTGCTTCAACATCTGCTCGGTGACGGTGAAGTCGGCGATGACGCCGTCCTTCATCGGCCGGATGGCCTCGATGTTGCCCGGCACCTTGCCGAGCATCGCCTTGGCTTCGGCGCCGACGGCCTGGATGCTCTTCTTGCCGTTGGGGCCGCCTTCGTGGCGGATGGCGACGACCGACGGCTCGTCGAGGACGATCCCCTTGCCGCGCACGTAGATCAACGTGTTGGCGGTGCCGAGGTCGATCGCGAGATCCGTCGAGAAATAGCGACGAAAGGATCCGAACATGGAATGCGGTGAAGGGCGTCCCGGAGGGGCTTCGTAAGAGGAAGTTGGCGGATGACGCCGAGCCCTACGCAGCGGCGACGAGGGCTGTGAGTTAACGAAGGATAATAACCGATGCCCTCGCGATTTCGATCCTCGCGGAGCCCGTTTCGAGCTGATCGCACGCGCGCAGCGTCTCTTATTTCTCGATGGCCCTGACCCCTTTGGATGTGCGCCGCATCGCCGAGCTCGCGCGTCTCGATCTCGGCGCCGACGAGCAGGCGGTGATGCTCGAGCAGCTCAACAGCTTCTTTCGCATCGTCGAGCAGATGAGCGCGGTCGAGACGAGCGGCGTCGAGCCGCTCTACACGCCGCTCGCCGCGGTCCAGGAGGCCCACCTGCGGCTGCGCGACGACGACGTCACCGAAACCGTCGATCGCGCCGCCAACCAGCAGAGCGCGCCGGCGACGCGCGACGGCCTCTACCTGGTGCCGAAGGTGATCGAATGAGCGCCGGGACTCTGCACGCGCTCGGCGTCGCCGAGCTCGGCCGCGCGCTTGGTGCGCGCGAAGTGTCGAGTGTCGAGGTGACGTCGCACCTGGTCGACCGCTTCGCCGCCCACGAGCGCCTCGGCACCGCGCTCGTCATCGACGGCGAGGCCGCGCTCGAGCAGGCGCGCGACGCCGACCGCCGCCGCAGTGCCGGCGAGAACTCGCCGCTGCTCGGGGTGCCGATCGCCCACAAGGACATCTTCGTCACCCGCGCCCACGCGACGACCGCCGGCTCGCGCATGCTCGCCGCCTACCGGAGCCCGTTCGATGCGACCGTCGTCGCCCGGCTCGCGAAGGCAGGGACGGTGACGCTCGGCAAGCTCAACTGCGACGAGTTCGCGATGGGCTCGAGCACCGAGAACTCGGCCTTCCACGTCACCCTGAACCCGTGGGACGAGACCCGCGTGCCGGGTGGCTCGTCGGGCGGCTCGGCGGCTGCGGTCGCCGCGCGCCTGCTGCCGGCGGCGACCGGCACCGACACCGGCGGCTCGATCCGCCAGCCGGCGAGCTTTTGCGGCATCACCGGCATCAAGCCGACGTACGGTGTCTGCTCGCGCTTCGGCATGATCGCCTTCGCCTCCAGCCTCGACCAGGCCGGCGTCCTCGCCCGCAGCGCCGAGGACTGCGCCCTCGTGCTCGGCGCGATGAGCGGCTTCGACCCGCGCGACTCGACCAGTGCCGAGCGGCCGCCGCAGGACTTCCACGCCGAGCTCGCAAGGCCGCGCCCCGGCGCGGCGCCGAACCGGCCGCTCGAGGGCCTGCGAATCGGCCTGCCGAAGGAGTTCTTCCCGGCGGCGTTGGCGAGCGACGTCGAGCAGGCGCTGCGCGCTGCGCTCGCCGAAATGGCGCGCCTCGGCGCGAGCCTGATCGACGTCGAGCTGCCGCGCACCGAGCTCTCGATCCCGGTCTACTACCTGATCGCGCCGGCCGAGGCGTCATCGAACCTGTCGCGCTTCGACGGCGTCCGCTACGGCCACCGCGCCGCACACTTCGCCGACCTCCAGGAGATGTATCGCGCGAGCCGCAGCGAAGGCTTCGGCGCCGAGGTCAAGCGGCGGATCATGATCGGCACCTACGTGCTCTCGCACGGCTACTACGACGCCTATTACCTGCAGGCGCAGAAGCTCCGCCGCATGATCGCCGACGACTTCCAGGCGTGCTTCCGCCACTGCGACGTGATCGCCGGCCCGGTCGCGCCGACGGTCGCGTGGCCGCTCGGCGCACAGAGCGACGATCCGGTCGCGAACTATCTGGCCGACATCTTCACGCTGCCGGCGAGCCTCGCCGGCCTGCCGGGAATGAGCATCCCTGCCGGCTTCGGCGCTGGCGGGTTGCCGGTCGGCCTGCAGCTGGTCGGCAACTACTTCGGCGAAGGAACGCTGCTGCACGCGGCGCATGCGTTCCAGCGAGCGACCGACTGGCACCTGCGCGCTCCGGGCGCCGACGGAGCATCGCGATGAGCGGCGGCCAGCGCACGGCGGCGCCGCTGGTGCGTGGCTTCGAGGTCGTGATCGGCATCGAGACGCATGCCCAGCTGTCAACTTCGTCGAAGATCTTCAGCGGCGCGTCGACCGCGTTCGGCGCGGCGCCGAACACGCAGGCATCTCCGGTCGATCTCGCACTGCCAGGCACCTTGCCGGTCGCCAACCGCGGCGCGGTCGAGCGTGCGATCCGGTTCGGGCTCGCCGTCGGCGCCACCGTTGCGCCGGTCTCGATCTTCGCCCGCAAGAACTACTTCTATCCCGACCTGCCCAAGGGCTACCAGATCAGCCAGTACGAAACGCCGGTGGTGCAGGGCGGGACGATCGAATTCTTCGTCGCCGACGTCGGCCATCGCGTCCGGCTGACGCGCGCCCACCTCGAGGAAGACGCCGGCAAGTCGCTGCACGGCGTCGGCGGCGACGACGCGCGCGGCGCCCCTTTGGCATCCGACTACCACGGCGCCTGGTCGGGGATCGACCTCAACCGCGCCGGCACGCCATTGCTCGAGATCGTCAGCGAGCCCGACATGCGCTCGAGCACCGAGGCGGTCGAATACGCCCGCGCGCTGCACGCGCTCGTCGTCTGGCTCGGCATCTGCGACGGCAACATGCAGGAAGGGAGCTTCCGCTGCGACGCCAACGTCTCGGTGCGCAAGCCCGGGGCGCCGTTCGGCACCCGGCGCGAGATCAAGAACCTGAACAGCTTTCGCTTCATGCAGCAGGCGATCGACTACGAAGTGCAGTGGCAGATCGACCTGATCGAGGACGGCGGCGCGGTCCGCCAGGCGACCGTGCTGTTCGACGCCGAGCATGGCGAGACGCGGGCGATGCGGACCAAGGAAGACGCCCACGACTACCGCTATTTCCCCGACCCCGACCTGCCGCCACTGGCGATCTCAGCCGCCTGGATCGACCGCGTCGGCGCCGCGATGCCCGAACTGCCGCGCGACCGTTCGGCGCGCTTCCAGCGCGACTTCGGACTCGGCGCCTACGACGCGGCGATGATGACCGCGAGCGTCGAGGTCGCGGCGTACTTCGAGGCGGTCGCCGCAGCGAGCGGCCAGCCCAAGCTCGCCGCCAACTGGATCATGGGCGAGATCTCGCGGCGGATGAACGCCGCCGGGGTGAGCGAGATCGCCGTTCCCGCCCGGGCGCTCGCCGCGCTGATCGCGCGGATCGCCGACCGGACGATCTCGAACGCCGCCGCGCGCCAGCTTCTCGACGCGCTCTGGGATGCCGGCGGCGGCGACGTCGACGCGCTGATCGAAGCCAGGGGGCTGCGCCAGCTGGGCGACCCGGCCGAGCTCGAGCGGATCGTCGACGAAGTCATCGCCGGCAATGCGAAGTCGGTCGCCGAGTTTCGCGCCGGCAAGGAGAAGGCGTTCAACGCCCTGGTCGGCCAGGCGATGAAGGCGAGCAAGGGCAAGGCCGACCCGGGCGCGGTCGGCGCGCTGCTGCGCAAGAGGCTCGGCTGAGCCGGCCGTCAGGACGACGGCTGCGGCTTCGGTGCGCCGAGCGACGTGGCGGGAGCGGCTGCCGGAGCGCGCGTGTCGGGCAGCGGCCCGAGCGAGCCGGCCGGTGCGCCGCCCCAGAGCTTCTTCAGCCGCAACAGCTCGGCGTCGTAGAGCGCGTTGATGCGCACGACTTCGCCCTGCGCGTTCTGGGCCAGCGATCGTTGGGCTTCCAGGCTCGCCTCGTTGGCGTCGATCTTCTGCTTGAGCGCCGTCGGCAGCGGCTTGTTGACCTTCTCGTTGACATAGAACCTCTTCTCCTCGTCGAGCTTCGCCTTCTCGTCGAGCAGGAGGTCGATGCGCGCGCCGGAGTTCTTCACCGCGACCCGCAAGTCGTCGAGCGCCTTCTCGCGCGCCTTCTGGTGCGCCGCCGCGTCGGGAAAGCGCTGCATCAGGTTGCGGTCACGTCGGACGGCGTCGTTGTAGGCAGATAGCTTGATCTTCGTCTCGAGATCCCTGCGCTCGATCTCCTCGCGCTCGTCATTGGTCGGGGTGGGCTGGACGATCCGCTTCAGCGAGCCGTCGGCATTGAGCTCACGCTGCTCGCCGTTCGCGCACTCGGGGATCAGCCGGTCGGAGACGACCTTCTTGCCGTTGACGATGCAGCTGAAGCTCGACCGCGCCGCCTTCTCCTGGCCGGTAGCGAGCGTGCACGCCAGCGCAAGGACGAGGAACGCGCCGAGCTTCGAGCGCCGCTGACAAGCCGCCTCAGACGCCATACCGCCGCCGGTAGCTCTCGACCGCCGCGGCGTGCGCGACGAGCCCCGGGTCGGCGTTCGACCCCAGAAAGTCGAGCAGATCGGCGACGGTCGCGACCGGAAGCACGGGGACGGCGTATTGGCGTTCGAACTCTTCCACGGCGGATCGCTCGGACAGGTTGTCACCGGCTCCTCCGCGTTCCATCCGGTCCAGCGCGATCAGGACCGCGACCGGCTCGGCTCGCTCGCGGCGAAGCAGCTCGACCGACTCGCGCTTCGATGCGCCATCGGTGATCACATCATCGACGATGACCGTGCGGCCCTGCAATGGTGCGCCGACGACAAGGCCGCCCTCGCCGTGATCTTTTGCTTCCTTCCGGTTGAAAGCAAATGGAACCGCGCGGCCGCGGCGGCCGAACTCGATGGCGATCGCGGCGGCGAGCGTGATCCCCTTGTAGGCCGGCCCGAACAGCATGTCGAACGCGATCCCCGAGGCGAGCAGGCGCCGTGCATAGAAATCGCCGAGTCGCAGCAGCTTGGCGCCGTCATCGAACAGGCCCGAGTTGAAGAAGTACGGCGACAGCCGCCCCGCCTTGGTCTGGAATTCCCCGAACCGCAGGACTCCGGCCTCGACCGCGAACTGCACGAATTCGCGGGCAACGTTGTCGTCGGAGGTGGGCGGCGGCATCTTGGGTCCTGCGTGTTCCGCGCCTGGTCTCGCTGAACCCGAACGGCATCCGTTCGGCCGCCGCGAAAGGCTTCGAGGCGATGGCCGAAGGCGTCGGCGCAGATTGTATGGGCGCTGCGCGAACCGCCGCCTTGGGCGAGACTTGCAGCCGCCACAACCGACGGAGCCCGCATGGCCCTCGAAGCGATCGAACACGACCCGCCGACTGCGGCACGCGCCGCCGTCATCATCCTGCACGGTCTCGGCGCCGACGGCAACGACTTCGTCCCGGTCGCGCACGAGCTCGATCTCGCCGCGGTCGGCCCGATCCGCTACGTCTTCCCGCACGCGCCGACGCGGCCGGTGACGATCAACGGCGGCTACGTGATGCGGGCCTGGTACGACATCCTCGGTCTCGACGCACGCGAGTTGCGCGAGGACGAGCGCGGATTGCGCGAGTCGCAAGCGCTGGTCGAGGACTTGATCGGACGGGAGAAGGAGCGCGGCATCGCTGCCGAGCGCATCGTGCTGGCGGGCTTCAGCCAGGGCTGCGCGATGACGCTCATGACCGGTCTTCGCCACCGCGAGCGCCTCGCCGGCCTGGTCGGCCTCTCGGGCTACCTGCCGCTCGCCGCCAAGACCGATGGCGAGCGGCACGGTGCCAACCGCGACACTCCGATCTTTCTCGCCCACGGCAACGCCGACCCGGTCATCCCCATCGCCCGGGCGCGCCAGTCGCGTGACGCGCTCGTGGCGATGGGGCATGCCGTCGAGTGGCACGAGTACCCGATGCCGCATTCGGTTTGCGGTGCGGAAATCACCGACCTCAACCGCTGGCTGCTGCGCGTCCTGGCCTGATCGCTCAGCGCGCGATCCGCGCGACGAGCGTGGCGTCCTGGCCGTGCTTGCGCTCGGCCGCCGAGGCGGTCATCGCCGGCGGCAGTGGCGCCGGCGCGGCGGCCGCCACGGCGCCGGAGCCGAGTGCCCCTGCCGCCATCGCACGCGCGACCGCGCGCACGTCGAACACCGCCGACGCCGTGGCGCCGACCATGATCAGCAGGACGAACAGCGCTTGATCCAGCGCCGAGCGGTACCTGAACTTGCTCATTCGATCCCCCAAGTGCGTCGCAGCGAATGCCACGACGTTCGCCACTCTAGGAATCGCGCGGGTTGCCTTCAGCGCCGAATGGCGCGCCGCGAAGGAGACATATTCACACCCAGCTGCCGGTCCGCCGCGGCGCCTCACCAGGCGGCGGGTGGCTTCCTGGCGATGACGATGCGGCCGCTCGCGACCTCGAGGTAGCCGCCGGCAGTAAGGTCCTTGAAGATCCGGCTCACCATTTCGCGCGACGCGCCGACCCGGTCGGCGATGTCTTGCTGCGTCAATCGCTCGCGCACGTTCCGCTTGCCGCCCTCGGCGGGATCGGAGATGTCGTTGAGGAGGCGGACGACGCGCTCGTAGACATCCTCGAGCGCGAGGCTCTTGACGCTCTCGGTCGCCTGCCGCACCGAGCGGATGAGCTTCAGGATGAGATGCGAGGCGAAGTCCGGGTGGGCGGCGACGAACTCGCGCAGGTTCGCTCCGCTCACGACCGAGCACGTCGTCGGCTCGAGCGTCATCACCGATGCGCTGCGGACGCCACCGTCGAGCGCGAGCTCGCCGACGTAGCCGCCCGCGCCGTGCGTCGCGATGACGATCTCCTTGCCGTCGGCGTTGTTCGAGTAGACCTTGACCCGGCCGCTCAAGACGATGAAGAGCGAGTCGGCGGTGTCGCCTTCGTTGATCAGCACGGCGTTGGCCGGATACGCGCGCACGCCGCCCTGGCGCGCGATCTCGCGCAACAGGTCGAAGTCGAGAACGTCGGTGGTGACCGGCGGCGCGCGCATGCGCGAATTCTCTCCCGCCGAGGTGAATAAGTCACAGCCGCGGTTCGACTTCTTCAGCTTGCAGCAGCGACGCGTGCTCCTAACCTTGGCCCATCGCGAGCTTCGGCCCGCAGCCGTCAAAGGAGAGATCGATGTTCCAGGCCGCCCACACCGCATCCGCTTCGACGCATCGCGCGCCGTTCCCTTCCTCTTCTGCGATCGCCTTCGCCGGCCCGCGCGGCGAGACAGCCGCCAGCGAAAGCGTCCCGACAGCGGCCTGGCACTGGCTGGCGGCGGCACTCGACGAACTCGACTACGGCATCGTCCTCCTCTTCGACGGCACCCACGTCGTCCACATCAACGACGCGGCGCGCGTCGAACTCGACGACAAGCATCCACTGCAGCTGCTCGGCAACGAATTGCGCGCCCGTCTTGCCCGCGACGTCGCCGCGCTCCATGACGCCGTGACCGACGCATCGCTGCGCGGCCTGCGGCGCCTCCTCACGCTCGGCAAGGACGCCGAACGCGCCAGCGTCTCGGTCGTGCCGCTCGAGGCCGCCGATGCCGGGCCGCGTGCGGTGTTGGTCGTTCTTGGCAAGCGCACCGTCTGCGAATCGCTCTCGGTCCAGGGCTTCGCGCGCAGTTACGGGCTGACCGCTGCCGAGACCAGGGTCCTGGTCTCGCTTTGCAACGGCATCCCGCCGGCGCAGGCGGCGGTCGAGCTCGGCGTCGCGATCTCGACCATCCGCAGCCAGATCGGCAGCATGCGGCAAAAGACCGGTGCCGAGAGCATCCGCGCCCTCGTTCGTCAGGTGGCGGTGCTGCCGCCGGTCAAGGGCGCGCTGCGCCACAACGGCGCCCAGCGCAGTTGGTTTCCGATGCTCCGGCTGGCGATGCTCTAGCGCGGCGCCGGGACCGGCTGGATCGCGATCGCCACGCGGAGGGCGAGCGCTGCGGATCGATCGGCGACACCCTGCGCTCAGTCACGCGCAGCGGCAGCGGTCGGCTCGCGCTCGAGGATGGCGATCGGCCGCCGCAACACGGCGAGCAGGACCAGCGCCGGCAGCGCAACGACGATCGAGGCGAGGAAGAACGCCGGCCAGCCGATCGACTGTGCGAGGACGCCGGCGAGCGGCCCGACCCAGACCCGGCCGATCGACGCGAACGCGCTCAGTAGGGCGAACTGGGTCGCGCTGAAGCGCCGGTTGCACAGGCTCATCAGGAAGGCGACGAACGCCGTCGTTCCCATCCCGCTCGTGATGTTCTCGCTCGCGATCGCCATCAGCAGGCCGCCGTCGACCGGGGTCGGCTGGGCGAGATTGACGAAGCCCCAGTCGAACGCCGGGATGACGAGCCCCGGCAACGCGTCGCGGCCGTGCAGCGCGAGCCACCAGAAGCCGAGGTTGCCGAGCATCTGCAGGATGCCGAACAGCATCAGCGCGCGCCACAGGCCGAGCCGGATCATCAGCGCGCCGCCGAGCAACGCGCCGCCGATCGTCAGCCAGAGACCGATCACCTTGTTGACGACGCCGACCTCGGCCGTGCTGTAGTGCATCGCCTGCAGCAGGAACGGCGTCAGCAGCGAGCCGGCGAACGCGTCGCCGAGCTTGTAGAGGACGATGAAGGCGAGAAAGGGCAGCGCGCCCGGCTGCGAAAAGTAGCTCGCCAGGCTGCCGAGAAAGGTCTCGAAGCGGGCCTTGCGTGCGGCCCATGCGACCAGAGGCAGCGTCACCGCGATGCCGGCGAACAGGGCGACGAGATCGGCCCAGCGCTCGGGCAACGGTGCGGCAATCCCTTGCGCGGCAAGGAGCGGCGCGATCAGCGCGCGGGCCCACGGCGTGAACGCGGAGCGCGTGACGACGAACCCGGCAGCGACAGCGGCGGCGACAGCGAGAAAGCCGAGCACGTCGTTGCGCGCGACGCTCGCCGGCTTCGGCGCGGCGACGAGGCGCGGCACCAGCAGCGCCGAAAACACGGCGGCGCCGACCATGAAGAGCGCCATCAGCCGATACACCTCCGGCCACGTCCAGCCGCCGCCCTGGCGCGGGTCGACCCAGATGAACGCGATGCCGCCGGAGACGATCATCGCCAGCCGGTAGCCGAGCACGGCGAGCGACGAGCCGAAGCCGCGCTCGGCCGCCACGAGCAGGTCGGTCCGGTAGGCGTCGACGACGACGTCCTGCGACGCCGACAGCCACGCGACGAGGCCGGCCAGGAGCGCGAACGCCGCCAGCGCCGAAGCGGGCGGAGTCGCCGCCATCCACTGCAGCGCGCCGGCGAGCGCGAGCTGGGTGACGACGAGCCAGCCGCGGCGACGGCCGAGCCAAGGCGGCTCGAAGCGGTCCATCAGCGGCGCCCAGAGAAACTTGAACGTGTACGGCAGACCGACCAGGCTGAGAAAGCCGATCGTCGCGATGTCGACGCCGTCGGCGGTGAGCCACGCTTGCATCGCCTGGCCGGTAAGCGCGAGCGGCAAGCCCGACGCGAAGCCGAGGACGGTGACTGCGAGCAGCCGGTGCAGCGCGCGCCGGTCGAGGCGCGCGAGCGATGCGCCGCGAGCCGGCGGAGACGTCATGGACGGATTCTAGGGAGCGCCGACAATCGCCGAATGAACCGCACCGTGCGCGCCGCACCTCCGACGTTCGGTGGCGACGACTTCCGCGCCGCACTGGCGATGTTCGCGACCGGCGTCACGATCATCACCGCGCGCGACGCCGACGGCGCGCCGGTCGGCCTCACCGCGAACTCGTTCAACTCGGTCTCGATCGAGCCGCCGCTGATCCTCTGGAGCCTGTCGCGCCAGGCCGGCTCGATGCCCTCGTTCGCGCGCGGCTCGCACTATGCGATCAACATCCTCGCCGCCGACCAGCACGAGCTCGCGGTGCGCTTCGCGAGCAAGGACGTCGATCGCTTCGAGGGCGTCGCGTTCCGGCCGGGGGCCAGTGGCGTCCCGCTGCTCGACGGTGCCGCCGCGGTCTTCGAGTGCTTCAACCGCAGCCGCTACCAGGAAGGCGACCACGTCATCTTCGTCGGCGAGGTCGAGTCGTGTACGCGCCGCGCCGGCGCGCACCCGCTGATCTTCCACGGCGGCCGTTACTTCACGGAGCTTCCGTTGTAGCGGCGGGCAAAGTCGCTGAACCAGGCGACGCTGTCGGCGTTGGCCATCGCGTCGAGCTTGAAGACGTCGGCGGCAGCGGCGCCGAGAAGGAGTTTCTTGACCGGCAGCTCCATCTTCTTGCCCGAGAGCGTGCGCGGGATCGAGCGCACCTCGAAGATCTCGTTGGGCACGTGGCGCGCCGAGAGCGCGGTCTTGATTGCGTCCCGCATGCGCCGCGTCAGCGCGTCGTCGAGCGCGAGCCCTTCGCGCAGGACGACGAAGAGCGGCATGTAGCTCTCCCGGCCGAGCATCTCGAGGTCGACGACGAGGCTGTCGACGACCTCCGGCAGCGCCTCGACGGCGCGATACAGCTCGGCGGTGCCCATGCGGATGCCGTGCCGGTTGATCGTCGCGTCGCTGCGGCCGTAGATGATGGCGCCGCCGCTCGGCGTGATACGGATCCAGTCGCCGTGGCGCCAGATGCCGGGGTACATGTCGAAGTAGCTCTCGCGGTAACGCGCGCCATCGTCGTCGCCCCAGAAACGGAGCGGCATCGACGGCATCGGCCTGGTGCAGACGAGCTCGCCGACCTCGTCGACAAGGGCGCGGCCACGGCCGCTCGCATCGGGCTCGCTCCACGCCTCGACCGCGGCGCCGAGGCAGCGGCACTGCATCTCGCCGGCGATGACCGGCAAGGTGCGCAGGCCGGCGACGAAGGCGCCGGCGAAGTCGGTGCCGCCGGAGATCGGGTCGAGCCAGATCCGTTGGCCGCCGACCTGCGGCAGCTTCGACCAGATCCATTCGTAGCACTCGAGCGAGAGCGGCGATCCGGTCGCGCCGATCGCACGCAGCGCGCCGAGGTCGCCCGCGGCCTGCGGCTCGACGCCGGCCTTCAGGCAGCTCGCATAGAACGCCGCGCCGGCGCCGAAGAAGGTGACCCCGGTCTCGGCAGCGAAGCGCCAGAGCGTCGACCAGTCGCTTGCACGCCGGTCACCGGCGAGCGAGCTCTCGGGTCCGGCCGGGCTGCCGTCGTACATGCAGACGGTCGTGCCGCCGAGCAGCGCGCCGAGCTGCGAATTCCACATGATCCAGCCGGTCGAGCTGTACCAGTGGTAGCGGTCACCACGGGTGGCGCTGGCGCCGACGTCGTTGTGGAGGGCGCCGCCCTTGAGCTGCTCGAGCATGACGCCGCCGTGGCCGTGGACGATCGCCTTCGGCAGCCCGGTGGTGCCGCTCGAATAGACGATCCAGAGCGGATGGTCGAACGGCAGCCAGCGCGGCGCGAGTCCGGCGTCGCCGGCGATCAGCGCATCGAAGTCGTGCACCCGGCGCGTCGCACCGGCGAGCGGCGCCGCATCGGTCGCGAACGCGCCGATGCGGCTCAGCACGACGTCGGTCACGCTCGGCAGCTCGGCGAGAACGCCGGGCAGGAGACCGGCGCGTTCGTGGACCGCACCGCCGTAGACGTAGCCGTCGCACGCGATCAGCACCTTCGGCGAGATCTGGCGAAAGCGGTCGAGCACCGCGAGCGGGCCCATGTCGGGCGAGCAGATCGACCAGATCGCGCCGATGCTGGCGCAGGCAAGGAAGGCGACCACCGCTTCCGGCCGGTTCGGCAGGAAGGCGACGACGCGATCGCCGGGCTCGACGCCCATCTGCTCGAGTGCAGCGGCGAGCGAGGCGACGCGGCGGCGCAGCTCGGGCCAGGCGATCTCCACGCTCCGACTGACGCGCTGCATCGTCTCGTCGCGAAAGACGAGCGCCGGATGTCCGGCCGCATGCGCCGCGTCGGCGTGGCCGAAGACATGCTGCGCGAAGTTGACCTGCGCGCCGGGGAACCAGACCGCGCCCGGCATCTTCTCTTCGACCAGCACGGTCGCGTGCGGCGTCGGCGAGACGACGCCGAAGTGGTCCCAGATCGACTGCCAGAACGCGCGCAGATCGCTGCACGACCAGCGCCAGAGACGGTCGTAGCCGTCGCTCGTCGTCGGGTCGAACGCGAGGCCGCGGGTCTCGCGCAGCCAGCGGGTGTAGCGAAGGATGTTGGGCTCCGGCGCCGTCATCGCGTCACTCGCCTCAGGCCAGCGCCTTCGCCCGCATCGCGCCGTCGACCTCGATGAAATGCCACGACGCGTTGCGAAAGAACGGTTGCCGGTAGCCGGTGATCCACGGCCGCGAGAAGTCGTTGTAGATGCGATGGACGTGAATGCGATACGGCATGTAGGCAACGATGAGCGCTTCGGCCTTGCGAAAGAGGCCCAGCCGCTCGGCGCCGTCGGGCAGGTCGAGCATGCGCCGGTAGATCGCATCGAACGCCGGCAGCTTGAAGCGCGCGAGGTTGCTCTGGCCGATCGACTCGCCGTACATGTATTCGAGCGCCGACTGCCCGTCGGGGTCGGCCGCGGTGCTGCCGAGGAACCACATCTGGAGCTTGCCGGCGCGCGCCGCCTTCATGTGCTCGGGCCAGTGCGCGGTCTCGAAGATCATGCGGATGCCGATCGACGTCATGCTGCGTTGCCAGTTTTCGTTGTACTGGCGATAGATCTGCTCCGGCTCGCTCGCCATCGTCAGGACGAGCGGCGAGCCGTCGGGCTGCTCGCGCCAGCCGTCGCCGTTGCGATCGACGTAGCCGTAGAGATCGAGCAACGCCTTGGCGCGGGCGACGTCGTAGCGGCTGTTCTCGGTCCGCAGGGTCGGATCGAAGCCGTAGGTCCCCGGCGCGAGCGGCGCCTGCGCCGCGATCGCCTGGCCGCGCCGGATGATCCTGATCTCGTAGTCGATGTCGTAGGCGAGGTGAACCGCGCGCCGCAGCGCCACCTTCGCCGCGGTGTAGCCGCCGACGACCGGATCGTCCATGTTGAAGTACGACAACGCGACGTCGGGATTCAGATAGCGCTGCAGTCGGATGCCCTGCTTGGCGAGATTCGGCGCCAGCTTTCCGTTCGGCGCCGACAGCGGCGACAGCTCGGGAGGGACGCGCGCGAAGTCGGCCTGGCCGTTGAGAAAGCTGAGCCATCGCGGCTGGTTCTCCTCGACGACGGCGATCTCGACGCCGTCGTTGAGCGGCAGCCGCTTGCCGTTGAGTCGCTTCGCCCAGGCCACCGCCTCACCGTCGTCGGCGGCCGGGTCGCTCTGATAGCGCACCTCGCGATAGCTCGGGTTCTTGTCGAGGACGATCCGCGAGCTTCGTCGCCAGAGCTTGAGCCGATAGGGGCCGGTGCCGACAGGGTGCGCCATGACGTCGGCGCCGTACGCTTCGGTGACCTCGCGCGCGATCGCCGCATAGGTGGTGCTGGCGAGCGTCGTCGGGAAGCGCGGCCGCGGCTTGGCGAGCTTGAACTGCAGCGTGTGGCGGTCGAGCGCGCGAACGCCGTCGACGAATGCGTCGTAGTCGAACGGCTTCTTGTCGCGCAACGCCCGCACCCGGACCTCTTCCAGACCGAGGATGCCGTCCTCGTTGAGCGCGCTGTACGCGGGGCTCTTCAGCGCCGGGTCGTAGATCCGCTTGAACGCGTAGACGTAGTCGGCAGCGACGAGCTCGCGCGGCCGGCCCTTGAACGCCGGATCGTCGGCGAACAGGATCCCGCGCTGCAGGCGCACCGTCCAGACCGTGAAATCGGCCGACGCTTCCGGCATCGCCTCGGCCGTCTGCGGCACGAGCCGCACCGGCACCGCGAGCGGGTCGTAGTCGAGGAGTGCCTCGAAGATATGGGCGTTGACGCGGTTCGAATAGAGGTCGCTGACCTGGGCCGGATCGAATCCGGTTTCCGCCCCTTCGAACAGGATGCGGAGCACGTTCGCATCGACCGCGGTCTCGGCGTTCTCGACTGGCGCGGTGAGCGCGCGCGCCGACGCGATCAGCCCGGCGCCGCCGAGCGCGAAGCTGCGCCGATCGATTCCGCTCATGCCGGCCACCGACTCAGGCGCGGGCGACCGAGGGGTCGCCATCGTCGAGGTCGACGTAGTGCCACCACTCCTGCCAGAAGGGCGTGCGCCGGTAGCCGATCACGCGCCGTTGCGTCATGTCGAGCGAGACGCGGTTGAGCGTGAACTTGTACGGCATGTAGGCGATCGAGAGGCGCTCGGCCTCGCGAAACGCCGCGATGCGTTCGGGCCCGTCGGGCAGCACATTGATCTTCTGATAAAGCGCGTCCATCGCCGGGAGCCGGAACCGCGCCATGTTCTGGCCGCCGATCTCCTTGCTGTCGAAGCGGGCGAAGCCGCCGCCCGAATCCGGCGATGCCGCCGAGAGGCCGACTCCCCACAGCTGGTACTTGCCGGACCGCGCTGCCTTCAGGTTCTCGGGCCACTGCGCGATGTTCACCTCGACCCGGATGCCGATGTCCTTCATGTTCTTGATGAGCACTTCGGCGATCTTGCGATTGCGCGCCTGCGGCTCGCTGTTGACGCGGAGGACGAGCGCGGAGCCATCGGGCCGCTCGCGCCAGCCGTCGGCGTTGGTGTCAATGAAGCCGTACAGGTCGAGGAGCGCGCGTGCGCGCGCCGGGTCGTAGTCGCTGAATTCGGTCTTCAGCTCGGCGTCGTAGGCGCTCGTGTTCGGCAGCGTCGGGCCTTGCGCCACCGTGCCCAGGCCGTTGTAGGCGTAGGCGATGACCTTGCGCGTGTCTTGGCCGAGGCCGATCGCGCGGCGCAGCGCAACCTGCGGCGCGCTGTAGCCGCCGACGACGGGGTCGTCCATGTTGAACTGATACTGCTGACAGGCGGCCTCGACGATGGGATAGCCGCGAATGCCGCGCTTGGCGAGGTTGGGTGCGACCTTGCCGTTCGGCATCGCCTGCGGTGCGAACTGGTAGCCGACGCGGTAGGCGACGTCGGCCTCGCCGTTGACGAAGGCGAGCCAGCGCGGCTGCTCCTCCTCGATGATCGAGATCTCGACGCGGTCGATCATCGGCAGCCGGCGACCCTTGAAGCGCTTGACGAGCGCCTGGCCCTCGACGTCGTCGGCGGTCGGCTCCGCGTCGTAGAACATCTCGCGGAAATCGGGGCTGCGCTCGAGGACGATGAGCGAGCTGCGCCGCCACTGCGCGAGCCTGAACGGCCCGGTACCGACCGGGTGCGCCTCGGCTTGGTCGCCGTAGAGCTCGATCACCTCGCGCGCGACGCCGCCGAACAAGTCGCTCGCCGCCAGGGTGAGGAGAAAGCGCGGCCGCGGATCCTTGACCGCGAAGCGAATCGTGTAGCGGTCGAGCGCACGCAAGCCCTCGATCTCGTGGTCGTAGTCGAACGGCCTCTTGTCGGCGAGCGAGCGGTCGCGCAACTCGTTGAGACCGAGGAAGTTCTCGGTCTCCAGGCCGGACCACTCCGGGCTCTTGTTGGCCGGGTCGGCGAAGCGCTTGAATGCGTAGACGTAGTCTTGCGCGACGAGCTCGCGCCGCTTGCCCTTGAACGCCGGATCGCTCGCAAAGAAGATGCCGGAGCGGACGCGAACGGTCCAGACGCGAAAGTCGTCGGAATGCTCGGGCATGCCGTCAGCGGTGAGCGGCTTGATCTTGACCGGCCGCGCCAGGTGGTCGTAGGTGTAGAGCGCCTCGAAGATGTGCGGGGTCAACGTGCGCGAGTAGAGGTCCTGGATCTTGACCGGGTCGAGGCTGGTCTCGGCGACCTCGAACGCATAGCGGAGCACCTTCGCGCCTGCCTGGGCGTTCGCCTCGGGTGCGGCCGCGGCCCAAGCGAGCGGCGGCACGACGGCGCCGAGCGTGGCCCCCGCACACACGGCTCTTCGCGAAATCGTCATGTCGGACTCCTGATGTGCGCCGCGACCGGCTCAGCGCATCCGGCGCGCCTTCTCGGCGACGTCGATGTCGACATAGCGCCAGAACTCGCGCACGAAGACGTTGCGGTGGTAGCCGACCACCCAGGGGTGCGCGAGGTCGGTCCAGATGCGGTGGACATGCGCCTTGTACGGCATGTAGGCGACCAGGATCTCCTCCATTCGCTTCATGACCTCCAGCCGTTCCGGACCGTCCGGAAGGCCGCGCTGGACCTGGAACAGCCGGTTGTACTCCGGAAGATCGAAGCGCGCATGGTTGGCCTGCCCCTTGTCGGGGCCGTCGCCGAGGACGAGGAAGGCCTCGCCGTCGGGACCGCCGCTCCAGGCGACTCCCCACATCATGAGCTTGCCGGCGCGCGAAGCCTTCAGGTTCTCCGGCCACTGCGCCGTCTTGAAGACGATGCGAACGCCGATCGCGTCCATGTTCTTCTGCCACTGCGTGATGAGCTGACGGTTGAGGTCGTCAGGCTGGGTCGCGTACTCGAGCACGAGCGGCGAGCCGTCGGGCTGGTCGCGCCAGCCGTCGCCGTCGCGGTCGACGTAGCCGTAGAGGTCGAGCAGCGCCTGCGCCTTGGCGCGATCGAAGGTCCCCATCTCGCTGCGAAACGCCGGGTCGTAGCCATACAGGCCGGGTCCCATGACCGCGTTGGCGACGATCGCCTGGCCGCGGCGGACGACGCGGATCTCCTCGTCGACGTTGACCGCGAGCGCGATCGCGCGACGCAGCGCGACCTTGTCCGGCGTATAGCCGCCGACGACCGGGTTTTCCATCGCGAAGTACGACATCGCCGCGTCGTTGCGCAGATAGCGAACCTCGTAAACGCCCTGTCTGGCGAGATTCGGCGCGACCTTGTTGTTCGGGATCGCGACGTACGTGAAGTCTTCCGGAACCTGCTCGATGATGTCCATCTCGCGGTTGAGGAACGCCAGCCAGCGCGGCTGCGGCTGCTCGATGACGCTGAGCTCGATGCGGTCGACGAGCGGCAGGCGCTTGCCGGCGAGCTTTTGCACCGCCGCCTGGGCGAGCGGATCGTCGGCGGGCGCTTCCTCGTCGTAGACCACCTCGCGGTAGTTCGGGTTCTTCTCGAACGCGATCAGCGAGCTGCGCCGCCACTGCGCGAGGCGGTACGGGCCGGTGCCGACCGGGTGCTCCATGATCTTGTCGCCGTAGCGCTCGACGACCTCGCGCGCGACCGCGCCGGTCCGCGCCGGGTCGCTCAGCTCGTCGGCGAAGCGCGGGTTCGGCGCGGCGAGCCGAAAGCGCAGCGTGTAGCGATCGACTGCAACCAGGCCGGCGACCGGAGCGTCGTAGTCGAACGGCTTCTGGTCGCGCACCGCCGCCTGGCGGACCTCGTCGAGGCCGACGATGCGGTTGTTGTTGAGGCTCTGGTAGGTCGGGCTCTTCCAGCGCGGGTCGAAATGGCGCTTGATCGAGTAGACGTAGTCAGCGGCAGTGAGCTCGCGCTTCTTGCCCTCGAAGGCCGGGTCGTCGGCGAAGTAGATGCCGGGTCGGATCCGGACGACGAAGGTCTTGAAGTCGGCGGACGCTTCCGGCATCGCCACTGCCGTGTTCGGCCGCAGGCGCACCGGCCGCGCCAGGAACGCATATTCGTACAGGGCGTCGAACATGTTCGCCGCCATCGTGCTCGAGTACAGGTCGGAGATCTGCGCCGGATCGAATCCGGTCTCGGCGACGCGCAGCGCATAACGCAGCACTTTCGTCGCCGGCTCCGGCGGAGTCGCCGGGCTCGCCGTTGATGATGGCGCCAAGACGAATGCCAGCGCCAACGTCGCAGCCAACGTCCGTGCCGGCCATCGACGGGCCGAGGGTGCGGCAAGGGACAAGGCGAACGGCGATCGGATGGCGGCCACGGCGGCGGACCCGGCGGTCCTGGGAAGGCGCGCCAAGTGTAGGTGCGCTTCCCCGCGCCACCGCCGCGCGAGGCGGGCAAACGCTGTCCGCCCGCCCGTCGCGACTGCCCTAGACTCGCGCACGCCGCGCAGCGGTCGGCGGCCCGCTCGACCGACGGCGCAGCACCGGCGACAACCGGACCGACGAGGAGTGCTCCCGGCGATGACCGCCTACCTGATCCGACGCATCTGGCAGATGGTGCCGACGCTGTTCGGCGTCGTCCTCCTCGTCTTTCTTCTCTTCAAGGGATTCGGCGGCGACCCGGCCGAGATCCTTGGCGGCCTCAACGCGACGCAGGCGCAGATCGACGCGATCCGCCAGCAGCTCGGCCTGAACGAGCCGCTCTGGACGCAGTTCGGCATCTTGTTGAAGGAGATCGTCACCTTCGACTGGGGCCGCAGCTGGGCGACCAACGAATCCGTCTCGCACCTGTTCGCGACGCGGCTGCCGGCGACGCTGACGGTGATGGTGCCGATCCTCATCCTCGATTCGTTTCTCGCCATTCCGTTCGCGCTCGGCGTCGCCTACGTGCGCGGCTCGCTCACCGACCGCTCGATCATGGTGCTGACAACAGTCGCGCTCTCGATCTCGTTTCTCGTCTACGTGATCGTCGGCCAGTACGTGTTTGCGTTCCAGCTCGGCCTGTTCCCGGTCCAGGGCTGGAGCGACAGCGTGGCGACCAACCTGCGTCTGTACGTGCCGCTGCCGGTGATGCTCGCGGTCGCCGTCTCGCTGGCGCCGACGACGCGGCTGTACCGCACGTTCTTCCTCGACGAGATCGGCCACGACTACGTCCGCACCGCGCGCGCCAAGGGTCTGACGGAGACGACGATCCTGCTCAAGCACGTGCTGCGCAACGCGATGATCCCGATCCTCACCAACATCGCGGTCGCCCTGCCCGGCATCTTCGTCGGCGCGTTCCTGATCGAGGTGTTCTTTTCGATTCCGGGCCTCGGCCGCGAGCTCCTGCTCGCCGTCAACCGCAGCGACTACCCCGTCATCCAGGCGTTCGCGATCTACCTCGCGGTCATCACGATGGTCGTCAATCTCGTCACCGACGTGCTCTATACGCTCGTCGATCCGCGCGTGGTGCTGAAATGAGCGCCGTCCTCGACGTTTCGCCGCCGCGGGCGGTCACGCGTGCCGGCTCCGGCAACGTCTGGCTCGCGGCGGCGAAGCGCTTCCGCAGCGACAAGGTGGGCATGGTGTCGGTCGCCGTCGTCGCGCTGTTCCTGCTCGTCGTCATCGCCGCCGGACTCGGCCTCGTCGCCAAGGACTGGCAGGTCGAGCGCGCTGTTCCCGACGCACCGCCGAGCTTCCTCGGCGCCGCACCGAAGACCGAGTCGATCGCGGTCGCGGCGCCGACCGGGCCGAACGTCGACATCTCGGCGGTCGACCCGCTCGCGCCGCGCTACAAGGAGTGGGACGAGGCGGCCAAGAAGTACCAGACCCAGGCGAGCGCGCGCGCCGAGACGCTGCCGTTCGGCGCCGACCGCCTCGGCCGCGACGTCCTCGCCAAGGCGATCAAGGGCGCGCAGGTGTCGATCCTGGTCGGCGTCTCGGCGGCGCTCCTCGCAACCGCGATCGGCACCCTGCTCGGCGCGCTCGCAGGCTTTTTCGGCGGCAAGGTCGGCGACCTGCTCGAGTGGGTCTACAACGTCTTCACCGCAATCCCGTACATCCTGCTGATCTTCGCGTTCGCGGCCGTGTTCGGGCGCGGCATCGGCTCGGTCGTGCTCATCCTCGGCCTTGCCGGCTGGACCGGAATCTACCGCCTCGTTCGCGCCGAGTTCATCAAGCACGTCGTGCGCGACTACGTGCGCTCGGCGGAGGCGATCGGCGCCGGTAACGTGTCGCGGATGTTTCGCCACATCCTGCCCAACGTCAGCCACGTCGTCCTCGTCCAGCTTTCGATCTTCGTCGTCGGCTTCATCAAGTACGAAGTCATCCTGTCGTACCTCGGCCTCGGCGTCGGCGTCGACGAGGTGTCGTGGGGAACGATGCTCGCCGAGGCGCAGAGCGAACTGATCCTTGGCCACTGGTGGCAACTCGCGGCGGCGACGATCTTCATGGCCGTCTTCGTGACCGCGTTCTCGCTCATGACCGACGCCTTGCGCGACGCCCTCGATCCCAAGCTGCGGGGGCTCGAATGAGCACCGCACCTGCAGCCGTCGCGGCCATGGCCGGCGGGCCGCTGCTTTCGATCCGCGACCTGCGCGTCGCGTTTCGCCTCGGCAGCGAGGGCGGCGTCGTCCAGCGCGTCGAAGCGGTCCGCGGCGTGAGCTTCGAGATCCCCGAGAACACCACCGTTGCCCTCGTCGGCGAATCGGGCTCGGGCAAAAGCGTCACCGCGATGTCGATTCTCAACCTCCTGCCCGACAACGCCGAGCGGACCGGGGCGATCGCATTCCAGGGCCGCGACCTGCTCGCCGCCACGCGCGGGCAGCTGCAGGCGCTGCGCGGCCGCGACATCGCCTGCGTCTTCCAGGACCCGATGACCTCGCTCAATCCGGTCTTCACCGTCGGCGCCCAGCTCTGCGAGCCGCTGGTGAAGCATCTCGGCCTGGGCGGGCGTGCCGCGCTGGCGCGCGCCGAGGCGCTGCTGGTCGAAGTCGGCATGCCGGAGCCGAAGCGCCGCCTTGGCGTCTATCCGCACCAGCTCTCGGGCGGCCAGCAGCAACGCGTGATGATCGCGATGGCGCTCGCGTGCGAGCCGAAGCTCTTGATCGCCGACGAGCCGACGACCGCGCTCGACGTCACGATCCAGCGCCAGATCCTCGAATTGCTTGCCCGGCTGAAGGAGAAGCACCGGATGAGCATGCTGTTCATCAGCCATGACCTCGGCGTCGTCGGCGAGATCGCCGACCACGTCGTCGTCATGCGCGCCGGCGTTGTCCGCGAGCAGGGGCCGGTGGCGCGGATCTTCGCCGCCCCCGAGGATTCGTACACGCAGGCGCTGCTCGCGTGCCGGCCGACGCTGGCGCAGCGGGCGCCGCGCCTGCGCGTCGTCGACGATCACATCGCCGGCCGCGCCCCGGCCGGGGTCGGGAAGGCGAAGGACCCGAACGCACGTGTCGTCATCGGAGCGACCAACGTGACAAAGAGCTTTTGGATTCGCAGCGGCGCATTCGGCCGCAAGGAATTTCGCGCCGTGAAGGGCGCAACGTTCCAGCTGCGCGCCGGGCACACGCTCGGCGTCGTCGGCGAATCGGGCTCGGGCAAGACGACGCTCGGGCTGACGCTCTTGCGCCTGCACGAGCCGAACGGCGGCCCGGTCGGCGGCAAGGCGATGTTCGACGGCAAGGACCTCCTCGCGCTCTCGCGCGCCGAGCTGCTGCCGATGCGAAAGCGGATCCAGGTCGTGTTCCAGAACCCGTATGCGTCGCTCAATCCGCGCTTCACGATCGGCCAGACGTTGGTCGAGCCGATGACGATCCACGGCGTCGGCGCTGACGACGCCGAACGGCGCGACCGTGCCCGTGCGCTGCTCGCCAAGGTCGGGCTCGACGACGGCGTGCTCTACAAGTACCCGCACGAGTTCTCCGGCGGCCAGCGCCAGCGCGTCGCGATCGCTCGCTGCCTGACGCTCGACCCCGAGGTCCTTGTCCTCGACGAGGCGGTGAGCGCGCTCGACGTCTCCGTGCAGGCGCAGGTGCTCAACCTGCTGAAGGACTTGCAGGACGAGCTCGGCCTTTCCTACATCTTCATCAGTCACGACCTCGCCGTCGTCCGCTTCATGGCCGACGAAGTGCTTGTCATGCAGGACGGCGAGGTCGTCGAGCAGGCCGGCGTCGAGCAGATCCTCGAGCAGCCGCAGCAGGACTACACGCGTCGCCTCCTCGCCGCCATTCCGCGGGGATACCGGGCTGCGGCGTGATCGAGCGGCATTGACGGCCGCGACGCGCCGGCGACGCGGCGCAACTCGACGGCGATCAGCAGCGCCACCGCCGCGCTGAAGGTGCCGAGGCCGATCGGGTTGTCGGCGACGAGCTGCGCCGCCTGCAGCAGCGCTTCCGGCTGCACCTGCTCGACGAAGCGCGCCAGCTCGGCGATCTGGTCCTTCGAGAAACGGGCGACGTCGCCGATGACGACGCTGAGGCCGCCGGCGCTGCCGCGCGCCAGCACCGCCGTGAACGCTCCGGCGGCGACGCCGGCCAGAGCAAGCGGGCCGAGCGGTCGGACGAGGCACGCGACCAACCGCGTCCGCAGCGCCTGGTTGGCCGAATCGTAAAGACGCACCACGAGGCGCGCTGCACGACCGCTCGCCGCCGCGGCAGCCGGTGCAGCGGTCGCGGCGACGGGGTCGAGGACGTCGTCGAATTCGTCGGACATTCGTTTCTCCTGGAGTCGGAAGTGGATCGCAGCGCTCGCGATGCGTTCCGCCTTCGCTGCCGATCTTTGCGCGCAATCAAGTCGGTTTCGCGACAGCCGGCGTTACACCTGCTTGCGATTCCGACGCGCCCGGTCGCGGCGCCACCCGTCTTGTCAGCGCGCCGAGGGCGCAGATGCCGAGCGGCGCCGCGACAGCGTGGCGCCGATCACGCGCCGGCCTTGGCACGCTCGTTGCGCTTCCCCTGTCACGCGCGCAACCGTGCAACGAGATGTCAGCGCCGCGCCACATCGAAAGCCTTCCCATGTCACCGCGCCGCTCGTTTCATTCCGCCCCGACCCGCCGCTCGCTCGCGCCGCGCTGTCACGGCGGCGCGTCGTCACTGCTCCGCCTCGCCTCCGCCACGCTGCCGCAGCGCGCCGTCGAGGCGCGTGCCAGTGGCTGGCGCGAGCTCGACGACACCAGCGCCGGGGTCGAGCACGTCGTCCGCCGGCCACTGTGCGCGCCGGGCGCGACGCTGTGGTCGTGATCGACAACCGAGGAGCCGCCATGTTGACCTCCGTCTACTCTGCCGCGCCGCTGATGACGAAGAGCGGCGTCGTTCGCTCCTCGCCGATGCCGCTCACCGCCGTTGCCCAGCGACCGTCGGTGCTGGCGCGGCCGCGCCAGGTGCCGCAGCAACTGTCTCTGTTCGGACCGCCGGGAGCTGTCCGACGCTGAGCTGAAGGTTTCGGGCGCCGCGCCGCCGGACGCGAGCCAGTGAGCCCCACTTGCTTGCGCCTGGCACGATCGGGAGAATCCTCGCCCGATCGAATCGCCGGGCCCAGGAGGAGCGGGCCGATCGGGGTTGTTTGAGAGCGAGCCCCGAACCCGCTGTCCCGCTCCTCCTTCTTTGTTCACCGGTCGAGCGACCGCGGTGCATCCGGGCCCCGCCGCCATCATGCAGGCGACGCGCAATCCCATGCCGCCGTGCTGGTTGCGCGGCCTGCCGGCTCGAGCCGAGAGAACGGCCGGCCGATGCGACTCGCCTCGTGACCGACGGACCCATCGCCGCGGCGGTCGGGGCGTCCACGGCGTGGTCTCGGACACGCTCGACCAGCCGATGCCTGAAGAAGCGCGTCGGATTGCGCGAGCGGGCGACCCTGGGAAATGGAAGATCGTCGCCGTCGCCGTGGCAACGGCGTGGCGGGCGGTTGGCGCGCGAGGACGATCGCTCGATCAGGCGTCGAGCGCGCGCGGAATCCGCTATTCGTCGGTCTTCGCGCGCTCGATGGCCATCTCGATGTGCTCCTGCACTTGGCGTGCGCCGCGCTGAGCGGCCATCGGATCGAGCTCGGCCTGCGGCGCAACCTTGCGTGCGACCTCGTCGAGCGTGTCGGGATCGGTCATGAGGGCGTGCGCGAGCGCCGAGATCGCGCACAGCTGGCGCTTCTGCACGTGCATCGGCAGCTCGAGCGTGCTGTTGACGATGACGTGATAGCGAACGCTGTCGACCGCTTGCGGCGCGACGCCCCAGCTCTCGCAGAGCGCGGCGCCGAGCGTGTCGTGGCTGACGCCGAACTTCGCGTGCTCGAGCAGCAGCAGTTCCTCGTCGGACTTCGCTTCCGCGAGCAGCGGCTTGTAGCGCTCGGTGGCGTGGCGGAACATGACCGCCTTGCCGCACTCCTCGAACAGCCCCGCCGAGTGCGCGGCCCAGGCGTCGAGGCCGAGGACGCCGGCGACCCGGCCCATCAGCAGCGCGCGCACGCGCGCCCGCTGCCAGACCGGCTCGAGCTCGGGAGCGGCGGGGAACACGGCGCGCAGCCCCATCGCGAACGTCACCGATGCGACTTCACGGGTACCGAGGTAGGTGATCGCCTGCTGCACGCTCTGGACTCGGCCGCGCAGGCCGTACATGGCCGAGTTCACCGTCTTCAGCACCGCCGCAGCGAGCGCCATGTCGGAGCTGATCAGGCGGCTCGCTGCATGGAGGTCGACCTCGTCCTCGGCGAGCAGGAGCGAGAGCTTGACGAGCACCTCGGGCTGGGCCGGGATCTCGACATCGAGCAAGCGCCGGGACGTTGGATCGATCATGCGTGCGAGCGGCAGTTGTCACCGCGCCAGGGCGAGATGGTAGCGACCCCGCGCGCCCGCACCGGCGCCGGCGGTGCGAAGGACGCGGCACAATTCTCGCCGACGCCCGATCGGCACCAGGGAGACGACATGCGCCCCATCGCTTGGCCGTTGCTTGCCATTCTCGCGGCCTGCCCTGCCGCCGCCACGGCCCAGCCGGCCGAGCCCCGCGCGCTCATCGCCAGCCAGGCCGAAGCGATGCGCGCCTTGGCGATGCTCGACGGCGCCTGGCGCGGCCCGGCGTCGATCCGCCAGGCCGACGGCAGCGCCCTGAGCTTCGTCCAGACCGAGCGCATCGGTCCGTTCCTGGGCGGCTCGATCCGCGTCATCGAAGGTCGCGGCTACGACGACGCCGGCGCGGTCCGCTTCAATGCCCTCGGCATCGTCTCGTACGACCCGAACACGCACGCTTACACGATGCACTCGCATGCGCTCGGCCACGTCGGCGACTTCGCCTTCGTGCCGACCGCGGACGGCTACCGCTGGGAGATCCCGCTCGGCCCCGCCGGCGCGATCCGCTACGTCGCCACCCTCCGCGACGGCGAGCTGCACGAGGTCGGCGACCGCATCGTCGAGGGTCGTGAGCCGATCCGGGTGTTCGAGATGCGGTTGCAGCGGATCGGCGATACCGACTGGCCGGCCGCAGGAGCGATCCAGCCGCATTGAACAATGGAAAAGGGGCGCCACGCGTGGCGCCCCTTCGTGCTTTTGCGTCGGCCGACGGCCTGCTCCCTCCGCGGCGCAATAGCGCCGTTGTCTCCTCGTCGAAGGTTCGGCTCGACCCAAGGCTGGTGCCGATCCGGACCCGCACTCTAGCGGCGCGCCGATGCACCGGCCCTCGGAGTTTCCCGGGCACCGGTTCAGCGCGCCGCGTCGTCCTTGCGGCTCGCGGCCGAGGCCGGCAGCGTGAGGACGACGCGCGTGCCGCGGCCGACCATGCTCTCGATCGCGACGTCGCCGCCGTGCAGCTCGGCGATCCGCTTGACGATCGCCAGGCCGAGCCCGCGGCCGCCATCGGCGGTCGCCGGCGCGACCGTCGAGCGGCTCTGGTAGAAGCGATCGAAGAGCTGTGGCAGCTCGGCCGCCGGAATTCCCGGGCCGTCATCGGCGACGCTCACTTCGACCTTGCCGCCGCGCAGTACCGCCGCCAACGTCACGGTGCTGCCCGGCGGACAGAACTTGAGCGCGTTGTCGAGCAGGTTCGCGACCGCGCGCTCGAACAGCTCGACGTCGAGCTCGGCGCGCGGCCCGGCGCCGCCTCCGGCAGCGGCCGGCTCGCTGCGGATGCGGACGTTCTGGCGCGCCGCGCGCTCGGCGAAGCGAAGCGCAATGTCGTCAAGCAGCTCGCCGGTGTCGACCGCCTCGGTGCGCAGGCCGAACTCGGGCTCGTCGAGCTTGGCGAGGTCGCCGAGCGACTGCACCATCTGCGCGGCGTTGCGCGTGTTGCGCAGCGCGATCTCTAGCAGCCGGCGGTCCTCGCCGCGCGCCGCATCGCCGCTCCAGCGGCCGTCGAGCGTCTCGAGGCAGGCGACGGTCGCGGTCAGCGGCGAACGGAGGTCGTGCGAGAGGTTACTGACACCTTCGCGGCGGAAGTGATCGGTGCGCCTGAGCGCATTCCATTGCCGGCGGCAGATGTCGAGCAGCATCTCGAACGCGCTCGTCAGCTGGCCGAACTCGTCGCGTGTTGGTGCCGGCAACGGGCTGTCGGGAGCGACCGCGAGCCCCTCGGCGAGGCCGCGCTGCGACAGCGTCGCCACCGCTTCGGTCAAGCGCCGGAGCGGCCGGGTGACGCTGGCGATGATCAAGACGGCGAGCAGCGTCGTCAGGGCGACGACGGCGATCACCGCGATCAAGGCCGGCCTCGCGAAACTGCTGCGCAGGACGTCCCAGCGGCCCTCGGGCAGCTGCTGCGTGTGCAGAACGAGGTAGAGATAGCCCGCGTCGGTCGCGCTGCCGGCGGGCGTCGAGCGGCGCACCGGCTTGGCGACGACGACCGCGCCGGCGTCCATCCGCTCGGGGTCGTCGCCCATCACGAACGAGGCGTCGGTCTTCTCGATCGATTCGCGCACCGGCGCCAGGGCGACGTGTGTCCCGGGCTTCAGCGGTGTCGGCCCGGTCTTGGCGAGGACGACGCCGTCGGCGCCGAGCAGGTAGAGCTCGGTGTCGGGCTCGAACAGGACGAGCGCGCGCAGCCACGCCTGGAACGCCGCCGCGTCCTTCTCGTGCATGTCGAAGATGTCGTCGTACATGCTGACGACGCGGCCGAGGAAACCCATGCCGCGCCGGTACGCGGTCTCGTTCTCGAACCGCTTGAACGCGTAGACGACCGTCGCGACGACGAGCAGCGCGGTGACGAGCCCGGTCGCGAAGATCGTGAGCGCGAGCTTGGCGCGAACGCTCATGAGGGCTTCATGGACTATCGCGCATCTTGTAGCCGGCGCCGCGCACCGTGAGGATCAGTTCCGGCCGCTCGGGATCGGCCTCTAGCTTGGCGCGCAAGCGGTTGATGTGCGTCGTCACCGTATGTTCGTAGCCGTCGTGGGTGTAGCCCCAGACCGAGTTCAGCAGCTGGCCGCGCGAGAACACGTGCCCGGGGTGCGACGCGAAGTGCAGCAGGAGGTCGAACTCGAGGGCCGTGAAATCGATCAGCGCGCCGCGGATTTTCGCCTGGCGTTTCGCCGGCCAGATCTCGAGCTCGCCGTTCTTCAGCGCGCGTGGTTCGGCAGCGCTCTGTGCCTGCGCCGCCCGCAGCAGATCGGCGCGGCGCAGCAGCGCCTTGACGCGCGCGAGCAGCTCGGCGAGCGAGAACGGCTTGGTCAGGTAGTCGTCGGCGCCGAGCTCGAGACCGAGGACGCGGTCGAGCTCGGTCGACTTCGCGGTCAGCATCAGGATCGGCGTCGAACGGCCGCGCGCACGCAGCGCCTTGGTCACCTCAAGGCCATCGAGCCCGGGCATCATCAAATCGAGCACGAGCAGATCGGCCGGCCGTTCGCTCTGGCTGGCGAGGGCCGACGGGCCGTCGGCAACAGCGCTGACCTCGTAACCGGCGCTCTTCAGGTTCATGACCAGCAGCTCGCGGATATCGGCCTGGTCTTCGGCGACAAGGATCGAGGCGGGTGGCATGCCCGGATTGTCTCGCTCCATCGCGTCGTCTTACAGCGATGTGATGCTGGCGTGATCTTTCGCGAGGGAGCTGCGATCTTCGGCCACGACAGTGGCGCCATCGCCCCAACCCACTGCCCGCCATGCTGAACGCCACCCCCTTCCGCAGCCGCCCGTCGCTCGCAACGTCGATCGGCAGCGCTGCCCAGGCACCGTGCGTCGGTCGCAGCGATGCAGGCGACGTGCCGGTCGCTCTCGCCGAGCTCGTCTCGCATCGGCCATACCTGGTTCGCTTCGCGATGCGCAAGCTCCGCGACCCGGCGCTCGCGGAGGACGCCGTGCACGACGTGATGGAAGCGGTGCTCTCCGGGCGCGCCCGCTTCGCCGGCCGCGCGGCGCTGCGCTCGTGGCTCACCGCAGTGCTGAAGAACAAGATCGTCGACGTGCTGCGCAAGAGCAGCCCGTACGAATCGCTCGACGACGGCCTCGACGAGGCCGAGCACCCCGGTCACGCCGTCGCCTGCGGCCGGCCCGGCCCCGACGAGATCGCGGAGCAGCGCCAGGAGCTCGCGCGCGCGCTCGACGGCATCGACCGGCTGCCGCCGACGCTGCGCGATGCGATGCGCCTGCGCATCGTCGAGGACCTGCCGACGGCGTCGGTCTGCGCCAGGCTCGGCATCAGCGAGGAGAACCTGTTCGTGCGCGTCCACCGCGCCCGCAAGCACCTCGTCTCCTGAGGCTCAGCGCAGGAGCGCGCCGCGGTTGCCATCGGCTCGCCGCGGCGGGCAGGGCGAGGCTCAGATCATCGCCGCCGGATCGATGTCCTCGCTGGCGAAGCGCGTCACCTTGCGCGGCAGCAGGTGGGCTCGCGCGCCCGGCGTCAACCCGAGCCGATCACGGACGGCGAGCCACTCGGCGCGCGGCATCTCGACGTCGACGTAGCTCTGGTCGTCGCTGCGGCGAAACTCGAGCCGCGAGCTCGGCCCGACCGTGAGCGCCTGCGTGAACGTCACCGACAGCGAGCCGGGCTCGGCGTGGCCGACGATCTCCAACTCGTGCGGCCGCACGTACTCGATGTGCGCGTCGGCCGCCCCGCCCGGGCTCGCGCCGGGCGCATGCGCGCCGCCGCGGAACAGGTTGACGTCGCCAAGGAACTGGAGCACGAACGGCGACGCCGGATGGTCGTAGACCTCGTCGGGCGTGCCGTCCTGCTCGATCCGGCCCTGGTTCATGACGACGATGCGGTCGGCGACCTCCATCGCCTCTTCCTGGTCGTGGGTGACGAACACGCTCGTCACGTGGATCTCCTCGTGCAGGCGGCGCAGCCAGCGACGCAACTCCCTGCGCACGCGCGCGTCGAGCGCGCCGAACGGCTCGTCGAGGAGCAGCACCTTCGGCTCGACCGCGAGCGCACGCGCGAGCGCGATGCGCTGACGCTGGCCACCCGAGAGCTGGTGCGGGTACCGCTCGGCAAGCGAGTCGAGGCGGACCAGCGCGAGCAGCTCGGCGACCTTGGCGCGGATTTCGGCCTCGCCTGGTCGCACCGCCTTCGGCCGCACGCGCAGGCCGAACGCGACGTTCTCGAAGATTGTCATCTGGCCGAACAACGCGTAGTGCTGGAACACGAAGCCGACGCGGCGGTCGCGGACGTCGGCGCCGGTCGTGTCCTCGCCGTGGAACAGAACCGTTCCGGAGTCGGGCACTTCGAGACCGGCGATGATGCGCAGGAGCGTCGTCTTGCCCGACCCTGACGGGCCGAGCAGCGCGACGAGCTGGCCGGCGGGGATGTCGAGGCTCAGGTCGTCGCAGACGACGGTCGCGCCGTAGCGCTTGTGCAGGTTGCGGACCTCGATGCTCATCGCTGCACCACTGCGCCGTGCCCTGCCGCGGCGACGCGCCGCTCGACCGCGATTTTGAGCACGAGCGTCACCAGCGCGAGCCCGGCAAGGAGCGATGCCACCGCGAAGGCGGCGGCGAACTGATACTCGTTGTAGAGGATCTCGATGTGCAACGGCATGGTGTTCGTCTGGCCGCGGATGTGCCCCGAGACGACGCTCACCGCACCGAACTCGCCCATCGCCCGCGCGTTGCAGAGGATGACCCCGTAGAGCAGCGCCCACTTGACGTTCGGCAGTGTGACGCGACGAAAGATCTGCCAGCCGCCGGCGCCGAGCACACGCGCCGCTTCTTCCTGCTCGGTCCCCTGTGCCTGCATCAGCGGGATCAGCTCGCGGGCGACGAACGGGAAGGTGATGAAGATGGTCGCGATGACGATGCCGGGCAGTGCGAAGATGATCTTCAGGTCGTGGTCGCGTAGCCACTCGCCGAACCAGCCCTGCAGGCCGAACACGAGGACGAAGATCAGCCCGGCGATGATCGGGCTGACCGAGAACGGCAGGTCGATGAGGGTGAGCAGCAGGTTCTTGCCATGGAAGTCGAACTTGGCGATCGCCCATGCGGCGGCGATGCCGAAGACGAGGTTGAGCGGGACCGAGATCGCGGCGGCGATCAGCGTCAGCCGAATCGCCGAGACCGCGTCGGGCTCGCCGATCGCGGCGAGGTAGACGCTGATCCCTTTTTTCAGTGCCTCGGCGAAGACGGCGACGAGCGGGACGAACAGGAACAGGGCAAGGAATAGAAGCGCGACGGCGATCAGGGCCCGCCGCACCCACACCGGCTCGGTCGTCGCTTCGCCGCGGCGCCGCGCGGCCGGGGCGGCGCTGCTCATCGGCCCTGCCTCGCCCGCGTCCATGCCTGAAGGCCGTTGATCGCGAGCAGCAGCACGAACGCGGCGACGAGCATCACGACCGCGATCGCGGTCGCGCCGGGGACGTCGAACTGCTCGAGCTTGGTGATGATGAGCAGTGGCGTGATCTCCGAGATCAGCGGCAGGTTGCCGGCGATGAAGATCACCGAGCCGTACTCGCCGAGCGCGCGCGCGAAGGCGAGCGCGAAGCCGGTGAGGAGCGCCGGCGTCAGGATCGGAAGGAGGACACGGCGAAATGTCTGCCACCTGCTCGCGCCGAGGATCGCCGCCGCCTCCTCGACCTCCTGCTGCAGATCCTCGAGCACCGGCTGGAGCGTGCGGACGACGAACGGCAGGCCGATGAAGGTGAGCGCGACCCAGACGCCGAGCGGCGTGAAGCTGACCTTGAACGGCAGCCAGCGGCCGATCCAGCCGTTGCCGGAATAGAGCGCGGTGAGCGCGATGCCGGCGACCGCGGTCGGCAGCGCGAACGGCAGGTCGACCAGGGCGTCGACGACGCGCCGCCCCGGGAAGTCGTAGCGGACCAGGACCCAGCAGACGACGAGGCCGAAGACAGCGTTGACGAGCGCGGCGGCGAACGACGCGCCGAACGTCAGCCGCAACGATGCCAGCACGCGCGGCGCCGTGACGGCATCCCAGAACGCCGGCCACGTCATCGTGAACGTCTTCAGGAACGCCGCCGACAGCGGCACCAGGACGACGAACGAGAGATAAAGCAGGGTGAAGCCGAGCGCGAGATCGAACCCCGGCAGCACGCTGTGGCGCTTGAGGAGCGCGCGGGCCAGCAGCATGCCGCGACGATGCCCGCGCCGGCTATTTCCTGGCGAGGATCTGGTCGTAGATCGCGCCGTCGTCGAAATGGTCCTTCTGCGCCTTCGTCCAGCCGCCGAAGACCTCGTCGATCGTGAAGGTCTGCACCTTCGGAAAGTCCTTCGCGTATTTGGCGAGAAGCGCCGGGGAGCGCGGCCGGATCTGATGCTTCGCCGCGATCTCCTGCGCCTCGTCGGACCACAGGAACTTCAGATACGCCTCGGCCTGCTTTCTCGTGCCTTTCTTCTCGACCACCTTGTCGATCACCGTCACCGGGTTTTCGGCGAGGATCGTCGACTTCGGATAGACGACCTCGAAGCGGTCGCCGAACTCGGCCTTGATCAGGTTGACCTCGCTCTCGAACGTGCACAGGGCATCGCCGATGTCGCGCTGCGCGAAGGTCGTCGTTGCGGCGCGGCCGCCGCCGTCGAAGACGGGCACGTTGGCGAAGATGTTCCGCACCAGGTCTTTCGCTTGCGCCGGCGTCTGGCCGGCCTTGATCGCCGAGCCCCACGCGGCGACGTAGGTGTAGCGGCCGTTGCCGGTGATCTTCGGATTCGGGATCACGACGCTCGTCCCCGCGCGGGCGAGATCGGGCCAGTCGTGGATCGCCTTCGGATTGCCCTTGCGGACCAGGATCACGGTGACCGATGTCGTCGGCGCCGAGTTGTCGGGCAGCCGCCTGGCCCAGTCTTCCGGGATCAGCCTCGCGCGGGCGATGGCATCGATGTCGCTTGACTGGTTCATCGTCACGACGTCGGCCTCGAGGCCGTCGATCACGGCGCGCGCCTGCTTGCTCGAGCCGCCGTGCGACTGGTTGACCGTGATGTCGTCGCCGGTCTGCTTCTTCCAGGCCCGCTGGAACGCGGGGTTGATCTCCTTGTAGAGCTCGCGGGCGACGTCGTAGCTCACGTTGAGCAAGGTCGTGCCGGCGGCATCGGCAAGCGGCGCGAAGGTGAAGGCGACCACGGCAACGAGAGCGCTGCGGCGGGTCAGGAAAGCAAGGCGGTGCGACATGGAGCGAGTGCGGAATCGGCAGGCGAGCTCGCGATGTTAGGGCCCGGGCCGCGGGTCCCAACGATTGGCTCGTTGCAAGCTTATGCGGCGTCGCGTGGCGGGTCGTCGCGCCTGGCAAGGAGCGCGCGAACGCGCGCCGCGAGTTCGGCGTCGCCGGCGACCGCCAGTTCGCCCGCGAGCACGCCGCGGATCAACCTCTCGGCGGTTGCAGGTTGCGGTGTCACGGCGCCGACAAAGCGCGGGCCGCCGGCATCGGCAATCAGCAGGGTCGGAAAGTTCTCGACGTCGATGTCGCCGAGCGCATCGGCGTCGTCCTCGACGTCGATCCAGGCGAAGTCAGCCGCGCCTGCGAACTGCGCCGCCAGCGCGTCGAACGTCATGCGGTACTCGCGGCACGAGCCGCACCACTCCGCGCACAGGCACGCGACGAGAGGGCGCACGGAATCGGCTCGCCGGGTGCCGACCGCGCCTAGGCGACGTGCAGCATGTCGTGGATCTCGTGCTCGTGCGTCGGCGGCCCGTCGAGATTCACCGTCTTCCAGCCGTTGTCGTATTCGACGACGCGAAAGCGCCGCATCGGCATCATTCCGTGCGAGGTCGGAAAGAGCGCGAACACGTCGTCGCCATGCTCGAGCGCGGCGACGACCTCGGCGACGTCGGCGACCTGCGGCTCGGTGCGCCACTCGTTGCTCTCGGTATCGACCGGGCCCCACTCGACGCCGGTGACGCGGCCGTCGGGATCGAGCCGGACCTTCGCGACGGCATGGACTTTCATCTCGACCTCTCCTGGCGGCGATCCGGCCAGTATGCCCGCGCCGCCCGCTCAGGCGCCGGCGAGGATCCAGCCGGCGGCGCGCTCGGCGATCATCAGCGTCGGCGCATTGGTGTTGCCGCTCGTGATCGTCGGCATGACGCTCGCATCGACCACGCGCAGGCCGTCGGTGCCATGGACGCGCAGGCGCGCGTCGACGACGGCCATCGGATCCGCCGCCGGGCCCATCTTGGCGGTGCCGACCGGGTGGAAGATCGTCGTCCCGATGTCGCCGGCGAGCTTGGCCAGGTCGGCATCGCTCTCGAACTGCGGGCCCGGCTTGAGCTCGACCGGCTTGAACCTGGCAAGCGCCTTCTGGGCGACGATCCGCCGCGTCACGCGCAGGCTCTCGGCAGCAACACGCCGGTCGTCGTCGGTCGCGAGATAGTCGGGCGCGATGCGCGGCGCGAGCATCGGGTCGGCACCGCGGAGTTGGACGCTGCCGCGGCTGGTCGGGTTGAGGTTGCAGACGCTCGCCGTGAAGGCGTTGAACGCATGGAGCGGCTCGCCGAAGGCGTCGAGCGAGAGCGGCTGGACGTGGTATTCGAGGTTCGGGTGCGCAAGGGCAGGCCGGCTCCGCGTGAACGCGCCGAGCTGCGACGGCGCCATGCTCATCGGGCCGCTGCGTGACCAGGCATAGCGCAGGCCGATCAGGAGCTTGCCGCCGAGCGACGCTGCCATCGTGTTCAGGGTCTTCGTCCCCTCGACGCCGTAGACAGCGCGGATCTGGAGATGATCCTGCAGGTTCTCGCCGACGCCGGGCAGCGCATGGCGCACCGCGATGCCGTTCGCCGCCAGAAGCGCCGGAGCGCCGATTCCCGAAAGCTGCAGGATCTGCGGCGTGCCGATCGATCCGGTCGCGAGCACAACCTCGCCGCCGGGTGCGAGCTGTGCGGTGATCGGCGCACCGCCGCCGAGCGGCGCCACCTCGACGCCGCTCGCGCGCCTGCCGTCGAAGACGACGCGCTGGATGTGAGCACCGGTCCAGACCTGCAGGTTCGGGCGCCGAAACGCCGGCCGCAGGAACGCCTTGGTCGCGTTCCAGCGAATGCCGGCGCGCTGGTTGACGTGAAAGTAGCCGACGCCTTCGTTGTCGCCGCGGTTGAAGTCTTCGGTGTGCGGCAGGCCGGCCTCGACGGCAGCCGCCGCGAAGGCGTCAAGGATCGGCCAGTGCAGGCGCTGCTTCTCGACTCGCCATTCGCCGCCAGCGCGCTTGCCGGTCGGATCGAAGCCGGGTGCGGCGTGGAATTCGTCGGCGCCCTTGTAGAAATCCTCGTGGTTGAGGAACGCCGGCAGGCACTCGGCCCAGGTCCAGCCAGGGTTGGCGCCGAAGCCGTCGCCCCGGCCCCAGCCGTCGTAGTCGCGCGCCTGGCCGCGCATGTAGATCATCCCGTTGATGCTGCTCGAGCCGCCGAGCACCTTGCCGCGCGGGTAGCGGAGGCTGCGGCCGTTGAGGCCGGGCGCCGGCTCGGTCGCGTAGAGCCAGTCGGTGCGCGGGTTGCCGATGCAGTACAGGTAGCCGACCGGAATGTGGATCCAGAGGTAGTCGTCGCGGGCGCCGGCCTCGATCACGAGCACGTGCTTCGTGCGATCGGCGCTCAGCCGGTTGGCGAGCAGGCAGCCGGCAGTGCCGGCGCCGCAGACGATGTAGTCGTACGCGACGTCGGCCATCTCGTCAGCGGCCGCTGCTCGCGAGCACCGGGAAGAGCTTGACCAACCCGTCCGACATCACCTCGACGGCGAGCGCCGCGAGCAGCAATCCCATCAGCCGGGTCATGACGTTGATCCCGGTGCGACCGATGACGCGCGCGATCCGGCCGGCGAGGCCGAACGCGATCCAGATCGCGACGCCGATGACGACGCCGTAGCCGACGAGGACGGCGATCTCCCACCAGTGGCGCGTCTTCTGTGCGTAGATGACCATGGTCGAGATCGTCGCCGGGCCGGTGAGCAGAGGGATCGTCAGCGGCACGATCGCGATCGAGTCGCCGGCATCGACCTTGTCGCTGCCCTCGGCCAGGTCGCTGGTGCGGCTCTCGGCGGGCTGCGCATTCAGCATCTGCAGCGACGAGAGCAGGAGCAGCATCCCGCCGCCGACTTGGAACGACGCCAGCGAGATGCCGAAGAACTCGATGATGCGCAGGCCCGCGACCGCACTCACCGCGATGACGACGAAGGCGCTGATCGCCGCGACCCGGATCGTGCGCCGCCGCTGCTCACGACTGAACCCTTCCGTGAAGTGGATGAAGAACGGCAGGACGCCGATCGGATTGACGATCGCGAGCAGCGCAATGAGCGGCTTCAGGATGTCCATGGCGACGGTCGCGTCAGCGGGCAGCGAAAGGCGCGCCATTGTCATCGGCCAGCGCGCGCAGATAGCGCAGGCCGGCGACCGCGCGCACGCCGTACCAGCCGAGCAGCTCGCCGTCGACGCGGCGAACGCGCGCTCGCGGGCACATCGCCTGCGCGGCGTCGGCGTGCTGCTCGCCGAACGCGAACGGCTCCGAGCTCAGCAGGACGTCGTCGACGTCCGCCAGCCACGACTCGTTGCCGCCGAGCGCCGGATAGCGCGCCGCGCCGGCGTAGCCGCCGTTCACGTCTGGCAGCGTCTGCCAGCAGACGCAGGCGAGCATCTGCGAGAGATAGGTGTCCCGTGCGACCGTCATCCACGGGCGATGCCAGATCAGATAGAGGACGCGCCGTCCGGGTCGGCCGGCGGGCGTCGTCACCGCCAGCTCGGCGACGAGCTCGGCCGAGAGCGCAGCGGCGCGCCCAGCGACGCCGGGCTCGGCGGCGAAGGTCGCCGCCAGCTGCTCGACGAGCGCCAGGTTGTCGGCCGGAGCGAGCGGGTGGGTGACAACGATCTCGGGCGCCGAGCCGCCCCAGGCACGGATCGCGTCGATCGTCTCGCGCCGGTTCTCGTCGACGTTGACGAGGACGTGGGTCGGCGCCAGCCGGCGCAGACGATCGAGGCGGACGTCCTTGGTGCCACCCACCTTGGCGACGCCGGCGACCTGCTCCTTGGGGTGGATGCAAAACCCGGTCCGGGCGACCAGCCGCTCGCCAAGGCCGAGCGCGAAGACGAGCTCGGTCAGACTCGGAACGAGGCTGGCGATGCGCGGCGGCCGGCGGCCGGCGGGCGTCATGGCGTTTCAGCCGAGGCTGCCCCAAAACAACAATTGCGGCGGCTCCCGATCCTTTTTTTCGGCCAATTCACATATATTCACCAGTCCGTGTATGGCAGCAGAGCCTTCTTGAAATCGTTCACGACGGGTAGAAGCTCCACATCTCGCTAAGGAACAGGAAGGCGTCTTTTCCATGGGCAACAAACTCTACGTCGGCAATCTCTCGTACAACGTACGCGACGACGATTTGCAGCAGGCATTCGCACAGTACGGCACCGTGTCGTCGGCCAAGGTCATGATGGACCGCGACACCGGCCGCTCGAAGGGCTTCGGCTTCGTCGAGATGGGCTCGGATCCGGAAGCGCAAGCGGCGATCAACGGCATGAACGGCCAGGCGCTCGACGGCCGCGCGATCGTCGTCAACGAAGCGCGCCCACGCGAGGAGCGGCCGGGCGGCTACGGCAACCGCGGCGGCGGCTACGGCGGCGGTGGCTCCGGCGGTGGCGGCGGCTACGGCGGCGGCGGCGGTGGCCGCTCGGGCGGTGGCGGCGGCTACGGTGGCTCCGGTGGCGGCGGCTACGGCGGCGGCGGTGGTGGCCGCTCGGGTGGCGGCGGCGGCTACGGCGGCGGCGGCAGCCGTTCGGGTGGTGGCGGCGGCGGCGGTCGCGGCGGCTACTGAGAACAGCGCCGGCCGCGACCGGCGGCCCTGGCGAAAGAAGCGGTGCAACGCGAGCGCACCGCTTTTTTCATGGCGTCACGACTGCCCCTGGCGGCGCTTGCGCGGCCGCCCCGCCAGCATGCGGTCGAACAGCGCGTTCGGCATCGCGCGCAGCAGCCGGGCGACGATTGCCATCTGCCAGGGTATGACGCGGTAGCTGGCGCCGGCGACGATCGCCGCATACGCGCGGTCGGCAAAAGCGGCCGCGGGCATCAGGAAAGGCATCGCATATCGATTGCCCTTCGTGAGCGGCGTGTCGATGTAGCCGGGCAAGATCGTCACCACCTTGACGCCGAACGGCCGCAGCTCGCCGCGCAGGCTTTCGCAGTACGCCAGCACCGCCGCCTTGCTCGAGCTGTAGGCGCCGTGGCCGGGCAAGCCGCGGATGCCGGCGACGCTGGCGATGCCGACCAGCGTCCCGCTCTTTCGCTCGCGCATCGGCGCCACGAACGGCTGGAACGTCGCCGCCATGCCGATGTTGTTGGTCTCGTAGGTGGCCCGCAGCACTTCGAGATCGGCGAGCTCGGCGGTGTCGATCCCGATGCTGATGCCGGCGTTGGCGATCACGATGTCGGGCAAGCCTTGCGCAGCGATGCAGGCGCGCCCGGCAGCGGTGATCGCGGCGACGTCGCGGACGTCGGCGTCGTACACCGCCCAGGTCGCCGCATCGAAGCCCTGCGCGGTGGCCCAGGCGGTGACCTCGGCGGCTCGCCGCGCGACCAGTGCGAGACGATAGCCGGCGGCGTGAAAGCGCGCCGCCAGTGCCTGGCCGATGCCGCTTGACGCACCGGTGATGAAGACCAGCGGGCTCATTGCGCGGCCGGGCGACGCGGTGACACGAACGTCGCGCGCGTGTGCCCGTTGAGGTCGATGACGCGCGCCAGGTTGTCGTACTCCATGCCGTCGGCGTGAACGACGCTGGCACCTTGCGTGACGACGACCGGGAGGTGCGAACGGACCTGCTCGACATTACGGAACGCGTGCAGGAACTCGCCGCGGAACTCGATCTGTTCCTCGCCGTCGTGCGCCGGTCGCGTGACGCGGGCATCGCCGAGCAGTTGGACTTCGCTGCCGTCGCCATTGGCGAGCGCCTGGTTGGCGACGGCGACCGTGACCACGCCCTGGCTGTCAATCGCAAGGATCCGCGCGCGATCGACCTCGAGCGTGTCAGTGTCGGGGAAGTGGCGTAGCCGGTCGCCCTCGATCTGGGTCCGCAGCGTGCCGTCCTTGGCGAAACGCTGGACGATGAAATTCGCCATCTCGTAGTCGGGCTCGTGCCGCGGCGGCGCCTCGGCACGCGGCGCTTCTACGCTCGGCGCGCTGCGAACCAGCCACCAGGTCCCAGACGCGAGCACCGCCATCATCAGCAGCGGCAGATATGCCGAGGCGAGATCGAGCAGACGCGCCGGCCACGACGCCGTCGGAACGGGCTCCGGCCCCGCGAAGCTGAGGTCGACGTCGTCATCGTCCTCGAGGCCGCTGCCCGGCGGCGCGCTGACGATTTCATCGAGCGCCATCGAGCGCGAACAACGGAGCGCGGAGCAGCCCCGCATAGCGGCCCGCGGCGACGAGCAACAGATCGCAGAACTCGCGCGCTGCGCCGTGGCCGGCTGCCGCTGCGGTGACGTGGTGGACCGCCGCGCGCACCTCGACGTGCGCTTGCGGCGGCGCGCACGAGAATGCGGCGCGGCGCAGGATCGGCAAGTCGGGCCAGTCGTCGCCGATCGCCGCGACCCGGTCCCAGCCGATGCCGAGCGCGGCCACGAGCGGCGCCGCCGCGGCCATCTTGTCGGCGGCGCCGTAGGCAGCGTGGCCGACGCCGAGATCGACCATCCGCTTGCGCACCGCGGGCGAATCGCGACCGGTGACGACGAGCGGAACGATGCCGGCCTGCTGCAGCAGCTTCATGCCCTGGCCGTCGAGCGTCGAGAACGCCTTGAAGGTCTCGCCGGCGTCGCCGAGATAGATCGTGCCGTCGGTGAGGACGCCGTCGACGTCGAAGATCGCCGCGGCGATGCCGTCGCCGTCGCCGCGCGCGGCGAGCAGCAGTTCGGCAGCAAACGTCAGGGCCGGCGCGGGAATCCGTGCAGCGTCGGCCATCAGATCACCTTCGCGCGCATCAGGTCGTTCGAGTTGAGCGCGCCGACGAGGGCTTCGGCCGCGTCGACGACGAGCAGGCCGGTGACGCGATGGCGCTCCATCATTTCGGCGGCCTCGACGGCGAGCGCGTCGTCGCGGACCAGCTTGGGCCCCGCGCTCATGACCTCGCCGGCGCGCATGGCGCGCAGGTCGCCGCCGGTCTCGATCAGCCGCCGCAGGTCGCCGTCGGTGAAGATGCCGGCGATGCGGCCGGCGGCGTCGCAGACGGCGGTGAAACCGAGCCCTTTCTTCGTCATCTCGTGCAGCATGTCGGCCATCAACGTGTCGATCGTCACGCGAGGCACCGCGTCGCCCGTGCGCATCAGCTCGGCGACGTGCATCAGGAGCTTCCTGCCGAGGCTGCCGCCGGGATGCGAGCGCGCGAAGTCCTCCTCGCGAAAGCCGCGCGCGTCGAGCAGCGCGACCGCGAGCGCGTCGCCGAGCGCCATCTGCGCCGTCGTGCTCGCCGTCGGCGCGAGGTTGAGCGGGCACGCCTCCTGGTCGACCGCGCTCGACAGGACGACGTCGGCATGGCGGCCGAGGCTGCTGTCGACGTTGCCGGTCATCGCGATCAGGACGACATCGAGCCGCTTGATCGCCGGCAGGATGGCGCCGATCTCGTCGCTCTCGCCCGAGTTCGAGATCGCGAGGACGACGTCGCCATCCATGACCATGCCGAGGTCGCCGTGGCTGGCCTCGCCAGGGTGAACGAAGAGCGCCGGCGTTCCGGTCGACGCCAGGGTCGCCGCGACCTTGCGACCGACGTGGCCGCTCTTGCCCATGCCCATCACGACGATGCGACCGCGGCAGGCGAGGATCGCGCGCAGCGCGGCGACGAACCCCTCGCCCTGGCGCTCCTTCAGCGCGTCGAGCGCACGCGCCTCGATGTCGAGCGTCGCGCGCGCGAGCTCGAGCGCACGGCCGGCATCGAACGAAGAGGAGGCGGACACCATCGAGCGGAAGCGGTCCAGTAGGATCGGCCGATTCTAGGGATGCCCCGACCGGCAGCCCGCGACCAGGAATCGCTCGCCGCGGGCACGCCTCCTCGATGTTCTCGCCACTCGAACTGACGCTCGTCTTCCTCGTCGCGGCGGTGGCAGGAGTCGTCGTCTGCCGGCTCTGGCACCTGCCGCCGATGCTCGGCTACCTCGCTGTCGGCGTCGTCCTCGGCCCGAGCGCGATGGGCGTCGCAGCGACCAGCGAAGGCGTCAGCTACCTGGCCGAGTTCGGCATCGTGTTCCTGATGTTCGTCATCGGCCTCGAGTTCAACCTGCCGCGGCTGCAAAGCATGCGCAGGTTCGTCTTCGGCCTCGGCCTCAGCCAGGTCGTGGTGACGATGCTCGCGGCGCTCGCCGGCAACGCCGCGCTCGCCGTCATGCTCGCCGCCGGGGGCCGTGCCTGGGGCCTCGGCTGGCAGAGCGCGCTCACCCTCGGCGCCGCGCTGGCGATGAGCTCGACCGCGATCGTGGTCAAGCTGATGGCCGATCGGCTCGAGCTGGAAAGCGAGCACGGCCGCCGCGTCATGGCCGTGCTGCTGTTCCAGGACCTCGCCGTGGTGCCGTTGCTGGTCGTCCTGCCCGCGCTCGGGTCAACGCCGCAGGAGCTGCTGCGCGAACTCCTGATCGCCGCGCTCAAGGCGGCGGTCGTCCTGACCCTGCTCCTGGTCGGCGGCCGCGCCGTGATGCGCTGGTGGCTGACCCTCGTCGTGCGCCGAAAAAGCGAGGAGCTGTTCGTTCTGAATCTGCTCCTCGTCACGCTCGGCCTGGCCTGGCTCACGCAGCGCGCCGGCCTGTCGCTCGCGCTCGGCGCCTTCGTCGCCGGCATGCTGATCGCCGAGACCGAATTCAAGCACCAGGTCGAGACCGACATCCGGCCGTTCCACGACGTCCTGCTCGGCCTCTTCTTCATCACGATCGGCATGAAGCTCGACCTCGGCATCGTCGCCGAGCACTGGCAGCTCGTGCTCGCGCTGACGGCGTTGCCGGTGCTGTTCAAGTTCGGTCTCGTCACGGTGCTCGCGCGCATCTTCGGCGCCGCCCCCGGCGTGGCGCTGCGCACCGGCCTCTACCTCGCGCAAGCCGGCGAGTTCGGCTTCGTCCTTCTCGGCATGGCGAGCGAGCGTCACCTGCTGCCGCCGACGCTGCTAGGCCCGGTGCTCGCGAGCATGTTGCTGTCGATGATGGCGACGCCGCTGATCTTCACCTACAGCAACCGGATCGTGATGCGCCTGTCGGCCAACGACTGGCTGTTGCAGTCGGTCGCGATGACGACGATCGCGCGGCGTGCGATCAACGCCGAAGGGCACGTCATCATCTGCGGCTTCGGTCGCAGCGGCCAGAACCTCGGCCGCCTGCTCGAGGCGGAAAAGATCGCCTACATCGCGCTCGATCTCGACCCCGACCGGGTTCGCCAGGCAGCGGCCGCCGGGCAAAGCGTCGTCTTCGGCGACGCCGCGCGCCTGCAGAGCCTGATGGCGGCCGGTCTCGCGCGCGCTGCGGCAGTCGTCGTCAGCTACCACGACACGCCGTCGGCGATGCGGATCCTGCATCTCGTCGGATCGCACGCGCCGAGGGTGCCGGTGATCGTCCGCACCATCGACGACACCGATTTCGAACGCCTGCGCGGCGCCGGCGCGACCGAGGTCGTCCCGGAGGCGATCGAGGGCTCGCTGATGCTCGCGAGCCACGCGCTGGCGCTGGTCGGGGTGCCGATGCGGCGGGTGCTGCGCCTCGTCCAGCAGCAGCGCGACGCGCGCTACGGCCTCTTGCGCGGCTACTTCCACGGCGCCGACGACGACACCGTCGAAGAGCTCGACCAGACGCGCCTGCTCAGCGTCACCCTGTCACCGTCGTCGCGCAGCGTCGATCGCACGCTCGGCGAGCAGGCGCTCGCGGATCGCGGCGTGACGGTCGTCGCGCTGCGCCGGGCGACGGGTGCCGTGCTGGAGCCGAGCGACGCGATCGCGCTCGCCGCCGGCGACACGCTCGTCCTCTCGGGATCGCCGGAGACGCTGGCGCGCGCCGAAGCCGCGCTGCTGGCGCCGGCCTGAGCCGGCGCGGCCGCTCAGGTCATCGGTGCCTGTTTGGCGAGGGTCGCGCGCATCCGCGTCGCCATCACCGCGCCGGCCGCGCGCAGCAGCTCGAGCGCGAGCGCGGGCGAGCGCTGGGCGAGCTCTTCCATCCGCGGGCCGCGCAGCGCCCAGACGACGCACGGCGTCATGGCCTCGACGTTGGCCATGCGCGGCGTGTCGCCGAACAGGCCGGGCTCGCCGACGACGGCGCCGGCGCGAAGGATCGCGACCTTGCTGCTGCCCGGCGCGCCGCCAGTCATGAAGATCTGCATGCTGCCCTGCTGGAGAAAGTACATCGAGCGGTCGGCATCGCCCTGCTTGATGAGGAGGTCGCCGGCACGGATCTCGTAGCGCGCGAGATAGGGCGCGATCGTGCGCCAGTTGTCGATCGTCAACCGCGCGCGGAAAGCATCCTCGGCGTTGAGCGTCTGCACCGCCTTGACCAGTTCGTCGACTTCCATTCGCGACCTCCAATGGCTGCGCCGCGCACGATCGGCGGGCCGGCTCGAATCAGGACGCGATTATCCGTCCCGCGTCGCGGCCGACTGCCGCAGGCGCGGAGGCGAGGCGTCCTTTTGTCGCGCTTCGCGCGCCGTTGATCGCCCCGACTACGCGGTTGCGGGGTGGCGCGCGCGGGCCTCGGCCAGGGCGGCCACCGGCGCGAGCGCATCGATCGCTGCGGCCAGAACGTCGACCGGACGGTGCCGTTCCAGGCGCCGCGCCAGCGCTGCCGTGCGCTGCGAGAGCGTCGCGTCGGCGAGCATCGTCTTCGCCGTCGCTGCCACGGCGTCGGCGCTGGCGTGCTGCGGCCGCAGCCAGGCGCCGACGCTGGCGTCCTGCAGGCAGGCGCTGTTCAGGAACTGGTCGAGGTTGCTCGGCAGCGCGAGCACGGGAACCCCGTGCGCGAGCGCCTGGTGGCTGGTCGGGCTGCCGCCGTTGCAAACGACGAGTCGGCTGGCGGCAGCGATCGTGTCTCCGGGCAGGTACGGCGCGACCCAGACATTTGCCGGCACGGCCGAGGCCAGCGGAGGCCCGGCGGTCGCGACGACGACCGGCAGCCCGAGTCGCGCCACGCCGTCGAGCACGCTCGGCAGCCGCGCCGCGCTGCCCGAGCTGCCGAGCGTGACGTAGACGACGCCGTCGCGCTTGTCGAGCGCGTCCCACCACGGCGGCAGCGCAATCGGCGGTGACCACGGCACCGGGCCGAGGTGGCGATGCGACGCCGGCGCGTCGAACAACGGCACGAGCTCGGGTGGATCGGCGTACAGCGTGACGTCGCCGTCGGTGTAGTGGCGGAGCAGGTCATGGCCGAGATCGCCGAGGCCATGACCGCGCCGGCTCTCCTCCATGCCGCGTGCATGCAGCCGAAACGCGAGCGGCCGCGCGGCGCGAAAGGCGAGATCGCCGATCGCTGCGGGAAGCAGTCGCGTCCATGGCAGCGCCGGCACATGCCAGGTCCGTCGCGCGTGCGGGCTCCAGTAGGCGTTGCTGATGTTGATGTACGGCACGCCGGCGAGCCGCGCGCTGATCGAGAGCGAGAGGCGGAAATCGCCGACGACGACGGCCGGCCGGATGCGCGCGAGCAACGCGAGGTCATCGGCGACGCAGGCGTCGAAGCTCTTGCGATCGTGGATCGGCGAACCGGTGCGCAGCGTCTCGAGGAAACGCGCCGTCGTCATCGTGCCGATCCGCTCGGTGCGCCACTCGGCGGTCGGGCAGACGGCGTCGAAGCGATCGTCGACCGCCATCACCACCGGCCGACCGCGCGCGGCGATGCCGCGCGCGAGCGCGACCGGGCGGCCGACATGCGCCAGCGTGACGGCTTCCGCGACGAAGAGAATCGTCACTGGCCGCAGAGACGCCGGAAGATGTTCGCGGCGTCGTGGCGATCGAAGAAGAACGGATAGAACGAACGTTCTCGCGCATCGCGGCGGCGACCGCCGAGGCGTGCGATCTCGCCCGCGCAGTGCTCGAGATCGAGGCGAAGCAGGACCGCAGGCGCATTGACCTGCGGGTCGAGGCGCTCTTCGGCCATGCGCTCGAAGCCGAGCATGCGCTCGTAGAAGCGGACGTGGCGCGGATTGACCTCGATCAGGACGTCGCTGCAGCGATGCAACTCGATCACGTAGATGCAGGCGACGTGGAAGATCGCGCCGAGCACGGTCTGCGACCGCACCGAGTCGTCGACGGCGAGCTTGGTGAACTCGCAGAGCTTGCGGCCCTCGGCACGCAGGGCGTTCACTTCGTCGGGATAGAGACGAGCGACGAAGAGGCCGTCGTCGCCATCGAGCGATGCCGTGATCGTCGCGATAGTCGTGTCGTGGTTGCAGGCCGCGAGCGTGATGCGGTCGCCGACGTCGTCGCGCAACGGCTCGACCGAGTAGCCGCGCCAGGCATAGCGACGCTGCAGCAGGGAGCTCGCCGTGGCGCGATGCTCACCGTCACTGGCCACCGTGATGTGAAATGGATTGTCGAACTCGTCGCTGGTGTCGACGACACGGTCCCACTCGGAATCGGAGAAAGCAGGTGGGCGCTGGGTTGGCGAGAAGCGCCCGCCACGGGGCGCGCTGAAAAAGCGGGAGTGACCCGCAGCGTGAGTCTCTGACACGAAATATCCCTGATCGCTGCCGAAAATCGACACGTGGTAACAATGGGTTTCAGGGCCCCGGCGCGTCTACATCGGCCGTGCCTTCATCCCCTGCGATGGTTTCCCTCCTGAGCTCCTCCCCGAGCCCTGTCCGCGCGCTCTCCGCGGGGCCTGTGGCAGCGCGCACGTGCACGATTCGAGCCACCGTGGCGGCCGTCTCGGTCCGTAGCGCGAACAGCGAGCCTCGGCGCTGAGTGGCGACGTTCAAGTACGCAGAAGCGTTCCGGCGCAACATCGGCTGGCTGACGGTCGACGAGCAGGAGCGATTGCGCGGCAAGCGGATCGCGATCGCCGGCCTGGGCGGCGTTGGCGGCGCCCATCTGCTGACCTTGACACGCCTCGGTATCGGCGCCTTCCACCTGGCCGACTTTGACCGCTTCGAACTCCACAACTTCAATCGCCAGGTCGGCGCGAACGTCCACTCGGTCGGCCGTCCGAAGACCGAGGTGATGGCCGAGATGGCGACCGCGATCAATCCGGAGCTCGATCTGCAGCTCTTCGAGGACGGTGTCCATGCGGGCAACGCCGGGCCCTTCCTCGACGGCGTCGATCTCTACGTCGATGGCCTCGATTTCTTCGTGCTCGATGAGCGACAGCGGCTGTTCGCGCTCTGCGCCGAGCGCGGCATCCCGGCGATCACCGCAGCGCCGCTCGGCATGGGCGCCGCGCTGCTCGTCTTTCTGCCGGGGCGGATGAGCTTCGAGGACTACTTCCGCATGGGCAGCGCGCCGCTCGCCGAGAAGGCGGCGCGCTTTCTCGTCGGTCTGTCGCCATCGATGCTGCAGATGGGCTACCTTGTCGATCCTTCGCGGCTCGACCTCGCCGCGCGCACGGGGCCGTCGACGCCGATGGCGTGCGACCTGTGCGCCGGCATCGCCGCCACCGAAGCGCTGAAGGTGCTGCTCGGTCGTGGCCGCGTCGTCGCGGCGCCGCGCGGCGTCCACTTCGACGCCTACAAGAACCGCCTCAAGCACACCTGGCGGCCGGGCGGCAACGCGCATCCCGTGCAGCGGGCGCTGATCGCCGTCACGCGGCGCCGTTATGCCGCAGAGATGGGCGGCGCCCGGGCATGAGCATCGCGCGAGCGATCCTCGAGCTGGCACGTTGGGCACCGAGCGGAGACAACACGCAGCCGTGGCGCTTCGAGATCGTGGCCGACGATCACGTCGTCATCCATGCCTTCGATACCCGTCGCCACTGCCTCTACGACCTCGACGGTCAGGCGAGCCAGCTCTCGGTCGGCGCGCTGCTCGAGACGATGCGGATCGCCGCCAGTGTGCATGGCCTGACGACGCGGTGTGTGCGTCGCGCTGGCGAGCCCGACGAGCTGCCGATGTTCGACGTCCGCTTCGTTCGTGACGAGAGTGTCGCGGCTGATCCTTTGCACGCATCGGTCCGCGAGCGTTCGGTGCAGCGCCGGGCGCTCAGCACGCGCCGCATCGACGCCGAGGACAAGGCGCTCCTCGAAGGCGCAGTCGGCCCTGCGTTCACCGTCGTCTGGTTCGAGACGGCGGCCGAGCGGCTCCGCCTCGCCTGGCTCGCGGCAAAGAGCGCCAAGATCCGCTTGACGATCCCCGAGGCGTACGCGGTCCACCGCGATGTCATCGCCTGGGGCGCGCGCTTCAGCGACGATCGCATCCCCGACCAGGCGCTCGGCGCCAGCGCGCCTTCGCTGCGCTCGATGCGGTGGGCGATGGCGAGCTGGCAGCGCGTGCAGCGCATGAACCGCTACTTCGGCGGCACCGTCGCGCCGCGGCTCGAGCTCGACCTGCTGCCGGGGCTTCGCTGCGGCGCGCACTTCGCGATCCTCGCGGGCCAGCCGCCGGCCGGCATCGATGACCACCTCGCCGCGGGTGTCGCGGTCCAGCGCTTCTGGCTGACGGCGACGAGCCGGCGGCTGCAGCTCCAGCCGCAGTACACGCCACTCGTCTTCGCCGCCTGCGCGCGACGACAGATCGCGTTCACCCAGGAACGTGCGGCGATCGCACGGGCGCAGCAGGTCGCAAGGTCGCTCGAGAATCTGCTCGGCGACACCGCGGCGGTTTCGGCGGTTTTTCTCGGACGCATCGGGCACGGCCCGGCGGCGACATCGCGTTCTCTGCGGCTCCCGCTCGATCGACTGATGTGGTCGCCGCAAGCGCAGCCGTTCGCGCCACGACCGACCCCCTGACCGAGGGGTATGTCGGCGACCGAAACGGCACTGCGATTGCCCTAGGGACTTGCCCCTCTACCCCACCTTCAAGGTCTCGTATGAAACAGTTTGCCCTCCACTCCATCGCGGCGGCGGCGCTGACGCTGCCTGCACTGGCCTTCGCGCAAACCACGCCGTTCACCTTCGACCCCACGGGGACGCCCGGCGCAACCGGCGACATCACGGGTCTCGGCGCGCTCGACCAGTCGCCGGGCAACGCGTTGTCGGTCGGCGGCGTCGTCACGCCCGTCGGCGGCCAGGCGAACCTGCTGTACCAGGCCAACCTCGGTACGCTGAACAACACGGCCGGCAATCCGGTGTTTCTGAACGGCACGGGCGGCAATTTCTTCACCTTCGTCGCCGGTTTCCGGGAAACGTTTACGTCGGTCACCACCGGCGGCGGCAACACGACTGCGACCTTTGCGCTAGCGGCGGGGGCGCCGAACTTTTTCGTCATGTATGCGACGGCCGCGCCCGGCGACAACCTGACCGGCCTAGGGTTTACGAGCGGCACGCCGATCCTGATGGGCACCATCAACGCGACGAACTTCACGAGCAGCTTCAGCGAAACGCTCGCCAGCATCGCGAGCCCGGTGCAGTTCGATCAGTTCGGCACCAACAACTATCCCGGCGTCACGTCGGTGACCGGCGTAGGGGCGAGCCAGTTCAACGCCAGGATCACGTCGTTCAATGCGAACTACTTCCCCAGCCTCAGCGCGACGAACCTCACTCTGAGCTTCTTCAACACGTCGCAGGTGACGCCGTTCCTCCAGGTCGATCCGTCGGGCCGGTTCAGCAGCAACGGCGTCGCCAACGGCGACGTGGTCGCCAATCGCGGCGCGATCAACGGCGTCAGCGGGCCCGACTTCCAGTTCCAGGCCGACGCCAACACCTCGTTCCAGGTGACCGCGGTTCCGGAGCCGGAGACGTACGCGCTGCTGCTCGGCGGCCTCGGTCTCGTCGGCTTCGTCGTCGGGCGTCGTCGGCGCGGCTGAACCTCGGGAAACCGGGCCATCTGTCGAGGCCCCGTTCTGCCTCTCTACAACGGCCCTGCGGGGCCGTTCTCGTTGCCCATTCAGACTTGCGAGCGAGACGGCCGGCCCGGTGACCGGCCGGCCGCAACCGCTGGAATGCGCAGGCACGGCGACGGCCGAGAGCGTCTGCGCCCGAATCTGGCCAGCTGAGCCGCCGTCACTTGCCGATGCAGAAGCGCCCGAAGATGGCGCCGAGCAAATCCTCCGAGGTGAATGCGCCGGTGATCTCGCCGAGGCTGTCGTGGGCGAGGCGAAGCTCCTCGGCGAACAGCTCGAGCGCACGGTTACCGAGCTCGGCGTGTGCTGCCGCCTGATCGAGATGGCCGCGCGCGCGCTGCAAGGCATGGACGTGGCGCGCCCGCGCGATGAAGACACCTTCGGACGCCGCCTGCCAGCCAGCGACCTGGAGCAGGCGGTGGCGCAGCGCATCGAGGCCTTCGCCGGTCGCGGCCGAGATCAGGAGGCCCTCGCCGCCCGATGCCGAACGCTGCAGGTCGACCTTGTTGAAGACGTGGAGGACGCGGCCATCGACGGCCAGCCGCACCGGCAGGCGCGCGGCGATCGCAGCGTCGCCGTGCTCGTAGCCAGGATCGCCGAGGCGCATCAGGTCGTGCAGAAAGACGACCGCATCGGCGCCTTCGATCTCGGCCCAGGTGCGGGCGACGCCGATCCGCTCGACCTCGTCGGCGGTATCGCGCAGCCCTGCGGTGTCGACCACGTGCACCGGAACGCCATCGATCTGGATCGTCTGCCCGACCTTGTCGCGCGTCGTCCCTGGCGTCGCGGTGACGATCGCGAGCTCGGCACCGGCGAGCGCGTTGAGCAGCGAGCTCTTGCCGACGTTAGGCTGCCCGGCGAGGACGACGCGGATGCCGTCGCGCAGCAGCGCGCCCTGACGAGCGCGCGCGAGCACCGCGTCGACCCCGGCGCGCGCACGCGCCAGGCGGCCGTTCGCGTCGGCAGCGGTGAGGAAGTCGATCTCCTCCTCGGGAAAGTCGAGCGTCGCCTCGACCAGCAATCGCAGCTCCACGATCGTCGCCACGAGCACCGAGATCTCGCTCGAGAAAGCGCCGTCGAGCGAACGCGCCGCCGAGCGCGCGGCTGCTTCGGTGCTGGCATCGATCAGGTCGGCGACGGCCTCAGCCTGGGCAAGGTCGAGCTTGTCGTTGAGAAAGGCGCGCTCGGTGAATTCGCCCGGCGCCGCGATCCGCAGCCCAGGCAGGCGCGCCGCTCCCGAGGCGTCAGTCTCCGATGCGGCTTCCAGGCAGCGCGCGAGCAGCAGCTGCAGCACGACGGCGCCGCCGTGCGCCTGCAGCTCGAAAACGTCTTCGCCGGTGTAGGAATGCGGCGCGGGGAAGAAGATTGTCAGGCCGCGATCGATCGTGCTGCCGTCGCCGGCCAGAAATGCGACGTGGCTCGCGTGGCGCGGCGCCGGCATGCGGCCGCAGAGCGCCTCGACGAGCGGCGCCAACCGACGGCCGGAGACGCGCACGATGCCGACCGCGCCGCGCCCGCTCGCCGTCGCGATCGCGACGATCGGGTCTTCGCGCCGCGCCAGCTGCATCACCGGATTGTCCGGCACCGCGCTGGCGCGACCGCTACTTGCCGATGACGCCGAGCCGCTTGTTGATCACGTATTGTTGGGCGATCGACAGGATGTTGTTCGTCAGCCAGTACAGGACGAGGCCGGCCGGGAAGAAGAAGAACATCACCGAGAAGACGAGCGGCATGATCCACATCATCCGCGCCTGCACCGGATCGGGCGGCGTCGGGTTGAGCCAGGTCTGGAGCAGGCTGGTCCCGGTCATCAGCAGCGGCAGGATGAAGTACGGGTCCTTCGCCGAAAGGTCGCTGATCCAGCCGATCCACGGTGCGTTCCTCATCTCGACCGACGACAGCAGCACCCAGTAGAGGGCGATGAAGAACGGCATCTGGACGAGGATCGGCAGGCAGCCGCCGAGCGGATTGACCTTTTCCTCGCGGTAGATGCGCATCATTTCCTGCTGCATCTGCTGCGGCTTGTCCTTCAGCCGCTCCCTCATCTCCATGATGCGGGGGTTGATCGACTTCATCTTGGCCATCGAGCCGTAGGCCTTCGCGTTGAGCCAGTAGAAGGCGATCTTCAGCAACACGACCAGAGCGACGATCGACCAGCCCCAGTTGCCGATCAGCTTCTCGAGCTGCGTCAACAGCCAGAACAGCGGCTTGGCGAGGATCGTGAACCAGCCGTAGTCCTTGACGAGCTCGAGCCCGGGCGCAAGCCGGGCGAGCTTGTTCTCTTCCTGCGGCCCGGCGAACAGCCGCGCGTCGAAGGTCTTCGTCGCGCCGGGCGCGATCTCGCCCATCGGCACGAGCTCGCCGACCGAATACTTGTTGGTGTCGACCTTGGCGGTGAAGAACTCGCGCGGCAGCGGCGGGCCGCCGGGTGAGTCGATCAGCCAGGCCGAGGTGAAGTAGTGCTGCACCATCGCCACCCAGCCGTTCGTCCCGCTCGTCTCGTGATCGGGCTTTTCGCCGGCCGCGCGCTTCTCGATCGATTTGAAGGCGATCTTCTTGTAGTGGGCGCTGTCGGTGTAGATCGCCGGGCCGGTGAAGGTGAAGTACATGCTCGAGCCGCCCGGCGGGTCGTTGCCGTCGCGGACGAGTTGCAGGTACAGCCGCGGACTGACCGGCGCCGACGACTCGTTGACGATCTGGTGCAGCACGTCGATGACGTAGTCGCCACGGCGGAAGGTGTAGGTCTTGACAAGCTTGACGCCGCCGACCGGATCGCTCTCGAGAACGACCTTCACCTCGTTGGCGCCCGCCGGCAGCGTGCGCTCGCCGGGCAGGATGTGCATCGGCGTGTGATGGTTCGGCAGCCCGCCGCCGCCGGCCGGCGGAACGAGCCCGGTCTCGGCGAGATAGAGGCGACTCGCCGAGCTGTCGAAGAGGACGACGTGCTTGGCGTGGTCCACCGGGTCGGCCTGGGTCAGCAACTCGAGGCGGACGAGCGTTCCACCGATGCTGTCGATCGTCGCGCGGACGACGTCGGTCGTGATCGTGACCTGTTGCGACGCTGCCGCGGCCGATGCCGCTGGCGGCGGCGCGACGGCAACTGCCGCTGACGGCGGAGCGGCCGTCGCCGGCGCGGCGGCCCCCGGGACGCCGAGGCTTCCGGTCGGCGTCGGTGCCTGCGGGGTCGGCGGCGCCGACGGCGAGGCGACGTGCGCGACCGGCGGCCCGAACATCGTCGGCTGGCCGTTGTGTCGGTTCCAGGCCTCCCAGATGAAGAACAGCGAGGCGAGGAAGACGCCCCAGAGGAGAGTTCGGCGGATGTCGGTCATGGGCGCGTTTCAGTGCACGGGCGGCAAAGTCTCGGCGCGCGGCGAGCGGCCGAGCAAGGCGGTCAGGAACCGCGGCGGCGCTGCCGGGACGGCGTCGATCCCGCCTGCGCACCACGGGTGGCATCGACCGATGCGGCCCACGGTAAGCGCGACGCCGAGCATCGCGCCATGCGTTTCAAGCGCCTCGAGGGCATAGGCCGAGCAGGTCGGCGCGAACCGGCACGCGCCGCCGAGCCACGGGCTCAGCGCGAAGCGGTAGATGCGCACGAGGCTGATCAACCCGGCCTGGGTCCAGGTCTTCATCGGTGGACGGCGGTGGCCGCAGAAAGCAGCGCGTCGAGCTCGGAGCGCGCCGCTCGACGCAGCGCAGCAGACGCGGCACTGACGAAATGGGCTGGATCGAATGGCGCGCGCAAGCGAACGATCCACAGGCCGGGAGCGAGACGGGACCGGTGTCGCGCCGTCGCGGCGTAGATCTGGCGTTTGAGGAGCGAACGCGTCGCGGCCCGCTTGGCGTATCGCTTCGGGACCACCGCGCCGACCCAGGCGGAGCCGGCCGGCAAGGCTGCGGGAGAGAAGTCTTCCACAGGGAATGTTCCCGCGGGGTCCTCGTTTGTTGATAACTCCGTCGGCCCCGGCCGGGCGCGACGAGGCGTCGGGCGCGAGGGCGGCGAATCTAAATGGTGCACTGCGAAATGCGCGGTGGTCGACCGGCTGCGCTCGCCGAGAACGCGCTCGAAGTCGGCCGAGACCACCAGGCGAGCCGGCGCCCGGACAGCAGGCGGGCGCGCCGGCATCCGCCCGCTCCACCCGGCGGGCTCAGGCCGCCAGGCGCTTGCGTCCCTTGGCGCGCCGGGCGTTGATGACGGCGCGGCCGCCCCGCGACTTCATGCGGACGAGAAAGCCGTGCGTGCGGGCACGACGGACCTTGGAGGCTTGGTAGGTTCGTTTCATCGGTCGCTTCCTGGAGCCCGCAGCGGCGGCTGGGCGGCGATCGTCGCAAGGCCCGGCGGGAGGTGGTCACGCCCTCTCGGGCAACCTGCGATTACATCAAGAAGCATGCAACCAGTCAACTGTGGGGCCGGGTGCTGCCCCCCAGTCCGGTCGCGCGCCACCGTGTTTTCCCCTGTGGATAACCTCCATTCCCAGGCCGTCCTGGCCTACAATCCCGTGCTTTTACACGGCACTTCTCCACATATGCAGGCCGATCTCTGGCAGCGCGGCTGCGAACGCTTGGCGTCGCAGCTGCCTGACCAGCAATTCAACACCTGGATCCGGCCGCTGCCGGCCGCCGATGTCGCCGACCTCGGCGAGGCCGCCGTCGTCACGGTGCGTGTGCCGAATCGCTTCAAGCTCGACTGGATTCGTCACCAGTACGCCGGCCGGATCGAGACCGTCCTCAGCGAGCTCGCCGGCAAGCCGGTGCGCCTCGACGTCACCCTGGCGCCGCGCGACGACGCGCCGCGCCCGAGCGAGGGTGCCGGGCCGGGCAGCGCGAGCGGCCGTCGTGGCGCCGGCACCGGTGCAGTCGACCCAGCGAACGGCCACGTCCGCGAGGCCGGCGGCGGCGCCGGCAGGAGCCACGACGGCTTCAACGGCGCGATGCTTGCCGCCGGCGGGTCGGCGACGGCGATGCCGTCGCGCAGCCGCCTCAACCCGGCACTTACCTTCGATACGCTCGTCCCCGGCCGCGCCAACCAGATGGCGCGCACCGCTGCGCTGCACGTCGCCGGCTCGCCGGGGCTCATGTACAACCCGCTCTTCATCTACGGCGGGGTGGGTCTCGGCAAGACGCACTTGATCCACGCCGTCGGCAACGCGCTCCTCGCCGACCGGCCAGAGGCACGGATCCTCTACCTGCATGCCGAGCAGTTCATCACCGACGTGGTGAAGAACTACCAGAGGAAGACCTTCGACGAGCTGAAGGCGAAGTACCACTCGCTCGACCTGCTGCTGATCGACGACGTCCAGTTCTTCGCCGGCAAGGAGCGGACGCAGGAGGAGTTCTTCAACGCCTTCGAGGCGCTGCTCGCCAAGCGCGCGCACATCATCATGACCAGCGACACCTACCCGAAGGGGCTGGTCGACATCGACGAGCGGCTGACCTCGCGCTTCGACGCCGGGCTCACCGTCGCGATCGAGCCGCCCGAGCTGGAGATGCGCGTCGCGATCCTGATGAAGAAGTCGGAGCAGGAAGCGACGACGATGCCGGAAGACGTCGCCTTTTTCGTCGCCAAGAACGTGCGCGCCAACGTGCGCGAACTCGAAGGGGCGCTGCGCAAGATCCTCGCCTACTCGCGCTTCAGCCACAAGGACATCAACATCCAGCTCGCGCGCGAAGCGCTGAAGGACTTGTTGTCGATCCAGAACCGCCAGGTCGGGGTCGAGAACATCCAAAAGACCGTCGCCGACTTCTACAAGATCAAGGTCGCCGACATGTATTCGAAGAAGCGGCCGGCGTCGATCGCACGGCCACGCCAGATCGCGATGTACATCGCCAAGGAAATGACACAGAAGAGTCTGCCCGAGATTGGCGAACTGTTCGGCGGGCGCGACCACACGACGGTGCTGCATGCGGTCCGCAAGATCGCCGCCGAGCGCCAGAAAAACACCGACCTCAACCACCAGCTGCACGTGCTCGAGCAGACGCTCAAGGGCTGATTGCGTGCAGCAGCCGATTCGCCTTCTTGTCAAGGGACAACGCTGGGGACAACGTCGGGGCGATCTCCGCCCTGTCCACAGCGAGTTGCGCGCGGCCCGAGTTGTTCGCATTTCGCGCGCCGAGCGCAGGCCTTCGCTCGACAGGCTTCGACTGAGCCTAAGTGACTGTCCGAAGGGAGGAAAATGCGCTTGTCCACAGTC
>DATAYY010000002.1:0-9503 GCA_036272325.1 Caldimonas sp.
CGCGACCAGTTCCGCGGCCGCGCCGAGCAGGGCCGTTCCGAGCTGAACTCGATGGACCGCGGCCAGCTGAACAACAGCGTGGCGAACGCCGACCGGAGCCGGGGCGCTGGCCAGGGCGGCGACCGTGCCGGTGGCCCGAGCGCTTCGACGCGTGACGCCGGCGGCTCGCGCGCTGACGTCGGCGGCGGCTCCCGTGGGGGTGCAGCGCCGAGCGCGAGCACTCGCGACGCCGGCGCCGCCTCGCGCGGGGGCAGCAGCAGTGGCTTCTCCGGGGCCGGCTCCGGAGCCTCGACGCGACAGGCCAGCACGCAAGGCGCCGCGAGCCGGTCTTCGATGAGCAGCGGCGGCGCGAGTCGCAGCGCGGGCGGCGGTGGCGGTCGTGGCGGCGGTGGCGGTGGGCGTGGTGGCGGCGGCGGCCGTCGCTGAACGTGTCGACACCCTTGCGGAGATTCGAGACATGAAGACGACGACCTGCATCGCTGCCGTGCTCGCCGCCGCGACGTGCGCGCTCGTGGCGCCGACGACGTGCATTGCCCAGCAGAAGAACACTGCCAATGCGGCGGCGAAGCCGATGGCGCAAAAGGCATTCCCCAGCAGCGAAGATGCCGTCAAGGCGCTGGTCGACGCCGTACGCGCGGCGGACGTCGAGAAGCTCTACGAACTGATGGGCGCCGGATCGAAGAGCTGGCTGTCCAGTGGCGACCGGGTCTCCGACGCCGCGGACTGGAAACGGTTTCTCGCCGCCTACGACGAGAAGAACAGCATCGTCAAGGAGGGCGACGCCAAGGCCGTCCTCGAGGTCGGCAAGGACGACTGGCCATTCCCGGCTCCCTTGGTCAAGAAGGAGCAGGGCTGGGTGTTCGACAGCGATGCCGGGCGCGAGGAGGTGCTGAACCGGCGCGTCGGCCGCAACGAGCTCGACGCTGCGCAGACGCTGCTCGCGATCGTTGATGCCCAACGCGAATACGCGGCACTGGATGCGGCCCGCAACGGCCTGGCGGTCTATGCCATGAAGTTCGCGTCTTCCCCCGGCAAGAAGGACGGTCTCTACTGGCCGACCAAGGCCGGCGAGCCCGAGAGCCCGCTCGGGCCGCTCGTCGCCAGCGCCGTCAAGAGCGGCTACGGGGGCCAGAGCGCCTCGGCTCACAGGGCCTATCACGGCTACTACTACCGCATCCTTGTCGGCCAGGGCAAGGACGCGCCTGGGGGCGCATTCGACTATCGCGTCAACGGCAAGTTGTTCGGCGGCTTCGCCGTCGTCGCCTGGCCGGCGTCGTATGGCAACTCGGGGGTGCAGACCTTCGTCGTCAACCACGCCGGCGTCGTCTATGCCAAGGACCTCGGCCCGAACACTGCCGCCGAGGCGGAGAAGATGGAGCTCTTCAACCCCGGCCCGGGCTGGAAGAAGATGCCGTGACGCAGCCACGGCGGACGGGCAGGGTCGCGGCGATCGCGGCAGTGGTCGCGACCACGCTGCTGGTCGCCGGCACCCCGGTCCCGGCACCGGCGGCCGAGCCGCCCGCGGAATGGGACGGCCTTACCCGCGCTCCGAGCAAGCAAGTCGACCTGCTCTACGTCCGCCCGGGCGCTTCTCTCGCGGGCTACCAGCGGCTCCGGCTCGATCCGGTACAGGTTGCATTCGACAAGAACTGGACGCCCAACCGTGACGCCAGGAGCTTGTCGCAACGCGTCTCCAGCACCGACATGGAGAAGATCAAGACCGACCTCGCCACGGAGTTCAGCAAGATCCTGAAGGCCGAGCTCGGCAAGAGCGGCTATGGCTTCGTCGATGTGGACGGCGAAGACGTGCTGCGGGTGACCGCGGCCATCGCCGATCTCTCGATCACGGCGCCGGGCAACTCCGACGCCCGCTCGCGCAGCTATGTCGCCAATGCCGGCGCCATGACGCTGGTCATCGAATTGCGCGATTCGGTCAGCGGCCAATTGCTGGCAAGGGTGATCGATCGCGAGGAGGCACGCACCAACGGCCGCTTCGAAGTTTCGTCCCGGGCCGCGAACTCGGGGGCAGCGATCACCGTCATGAGTCGCTGGGCGAGCCTGCTGCGCAAGGGTCTGGACGACGTCAAAGGCCAGCCGCCCACACGTTGAGGGCCGACCGGCAGGTCACTTCGCCTCGGCGAGCTTCCACTTGCCTTCCGCGTTCTTGCACGCCGTCCACGTGGTCGACGCTTTCGGCGGGTTCGGGTAGCCGGGCGCATAGGTGTAGAAGCGGATTCGCCTGCACGGCATGCCGTTGCGAACCGAGTCGCTCAGGACGAGGAAGCTGCCGCCGGTCCCGTTCTTGGGATTCGACCAGTCGAACGGCTTGGGCGGCCCCTCGGCATTGAGCGCATCGCGTGCGGTCTCGAGGAACATGCGCAGATCGTCGTCCTGGAACTTCTCGGCGGGGGTCTTGCTCAGCAACCCCACCCAGCCCACTGCTCCCGCGCCGGTGCAGGCGGCGACGAGGCTGGCGCCGAGGGCTGCCCTCAGCAAGGCACGGCGATCGATCGAAACCATTGGCGTTCCTCCGGGGATGAGCTAGGGCAAGCCGACCGCATCGCAGAGATGAACGAGCTCGGCGACGGAGCCGACCTTCATCTTCTCCATCACGCGGGCGCGATGCGCCTTCACGGTCTTCAGCGAGATCGCCAGCCGGTCCGCGATCTGCTTGTTGAGGAGGCCGGCGATCACGAACAGCAGCACTTCGTGCTCGCGCCGCGACAGCCGCGCCAGCATGGCCCTGATCGCCTGCACGCGCTCTTGCGAAGCGCGCTGCGCCGCATGGCGTTGGATCGCGCCGCGGACGGTTTCGATCAGCAGCTCGTCGTCGACCGGCTTCAACAGGTAGTCGACCGCGCCGCGCTTCATCGCGCGCACGCCCGAGGTCACATCGAGATGTCCGGTGAGGAAGACGATCGGCAAGCCGACGTCGTTGGCTGCCATCCAGTCCTGCAGCTCCGGGCCCGACATGTCGGGCATCCGGACGTCGAGGACGAGGCAGCCGGTGCCGGTGTACGCAGGCCGGGCCAGGAACTCGCGCGCGTCGGGATGGGTCTCGACTTCCAAGTCGATCGAACGGAACAGCCGGGCCAGGCCGGAGCGAACGCTGGCGTCGTCGTCGATGACGAAGATCGTTGCGGTGTCGAGCTGCGAAAGGCCAGGGTCCATTGCGCTGCTCGAGGGGTCAGTCCTGGCGCGGATCGCCGCCGGCGACGCCACCCGCGGCCGGCGCTCCACGCACCGGGCGTGCCGCCGCCGGAAGCCAGACGATGAACGTCGCCCCGTCGCCGTGGCTGCTGTCGACGGTGATGCGGCCGCCATGCGATTCGATGATCGAGCGCGCGATCGCCAGGCCCATGCCGGTTCCGCGCGACTTGGTGGTCCAGAAGGCATCGAAGACCTTTGCGAACTCTTCCTGCGTGATTCCGATGCCGGAGTCGCATACCGAAATCTGGACTTCGCCGACGCCCGTGTCACGGACGCCGATGCGCAGGTTCCGCTCCGGCGGCGGCTTCGAGTGCATCGCCTCGATCGCATTCATCATCAGGTTGACGAGGACCTGCTGAAGCTGCCCGCGGTCGGCGAGCGCGAAGCATCCCGCCGCGCAGTCGAGGGCGAGCTCGACCTGCTTGTCGACCAGCTCGCCGTGCAGGAATGCGCCCATTTCGCGCGCGAGGTCGGCAAGGTCGATCACGTCGCGATCGGCCTTCTGCCGCCGCAACATCAGGCGCAGCGACTCGATGATCTCGCCGGCGCGCTTGTCGTCGGCGACGATCTCCTTGAGGATGATGCGGAACTCGTCGAGGTCCGGCGCGTTCCCGGACAAAAAGCGCAAGCCCGCCTGCGCGTTGCTGAGGATCGCCGCCAGCGGCTGGCTCAATTCGTGCGCCAGCGAGGCGATGAGCAGGCCCGTGCGCGTGACGCGCTCGGCGTGCCAGTGCTGCGCCCGCAGGTTGCTCAGTTCGAGCTCGCTGCGCATGCGCTCGGTCATGTCCTCGTGCGAGATCGCAGCGAAGACCTGACCGTCGATGACATGGCCGGTGACCCTGGAAAGAAACCATCCGGACGTCGTCACTCCGTCATGGGGCGACTCCATGACGAACTCCTCGATGCTGCCGTCGAGCACCGCTCGAACGCCGCCGGCGAGCTTGCGCGACTGCGCGGCCTTCCCTCCGCGTGCGGAATCGGCGCCGTCGAAGTAGTTGGTTCCGGCAACGTGCGGCTGCGAGCCGCCGACGCCGGGCCATCGGTCGCTGCACTCCATGACGCGCCCGGCGGCGTCGACGACGCAGACATGGCGCTGCGAAGCGCTGAGGGCCGCCCGGGTGAACTGCCGTGCCCGCCGGTGCTCGGCGCGCCAGGCGTCTTCGAGGTCCCACCGTTGCATGGCAGCGTGCAGGCAGCTGACCAGCAATCGCATTTCATTCGCGGGCCTGGCTGGCATGGCGCCGCTCGATGCGATCGCGAGGACGTAGCCGACGCCGCTCGGGCCGGTCATCGGGATCATCGATCCGGAGCGGATTCCCCAGCGCAGCAGACTCAGGCGATCGATGTCCGCCCGGGACGGGAGATCGCCGAGCGACGCGAAATGCACGCTCTCGCCGAGTTGGAGCACGAGCGCGTGCAGCCACGGAAAGAGGGCGCTGAAGTCGAGGCTGCCCGGCAAGGTCTTCGATCCGCCTCGTTTGACCAGGCAGGCGACCTCGGCGCCGGTTGCGCCGGTCCTGCGCAGGACCGCGCACCGGTCGGCTGCGAAGAATTCGAGAATGCGCCCGAGGACGGCCGTCACCGCCTGCTCCAGCTCTGCCGCCGGGGCTCGGCCGAGCAGCGACGACACTTCGCCGACAAACTCGAGGAATTCGTCGCGGCCGGGCGCGGCAGCGCTCTCCGACAGCGTCATCGCCGCCAGCGAGTGGCGGACGAGAATTCGACTCGACGGCGAAATTGCCACCGTATCCCCTGAGTGACCGAATCACCGCGCGGGTTGAATCGCGCGGTCTTCCTCTTCGCTGCTCGGCTCAGCGCCCGTGGCCCGGCGCTTTGCCCCCGATGACTCCCACGGCGATCGTACCCGCCGTCTCGGAAAGGTCAACCGGCCCGGGGACAGGGGATGCGTGCCCAAGGTCCAATGGTCCGGAGGCGCGACTGTCGTTAGATTGACTGTCGTTAGATTGACCGCCTACCTGCGGAGGAATCTCGATGGTCGCCGCCGTGTGCAAGCCAACACCGAACGTCGCTCGCCACTGCGCTGCCTGGCTCATTGGTCTTGCGATGCTGAGCGCTTGCACGTCGGTGCCGAACGGCGCGGTCGCCGTGCCCGGAATCCGCTCGTGCGATCGCAACGGCGACTACGAGCAGCGCACGGCGTGCTCGCCGTAGACGAGGACGCCAGCAATGCCGGTCGCGTCGATCCTGCTGCTCGTGGCGTGCTTCGTGCCGGGGCTCGAATCGCACGCGGGCGCCGGCCGCGCGGCGATTGCCGGAGCGACCGTTCAGCCCGCATCGATGGCGTTCCAAGGGCATGAGCCACGGGTGCTGCTGCAGGGCACGGTTCTTTTTCTTTCGTGGTCGCTCGAACGCGACGTGGACGATGGCCCGGTGTGGATCACGCTTCGCGACTACGACCGCGCGCATGTCCTGTTCGAGTGGAGCGTGTCCGAGTAACGCGCACTGCCAACGAGTGGCCGGCGAGGCGAGTCGCGGTTGACGTCGTTCGGGGAGTGACGAATCCCCTTCCCATCCCGCCGTCTGTCGCCACGTCGTCCGGATTCACAGATCTTTACCCTCCGGTCAATCTGGGCTGACGCCCCATCATCACCATCGTCGCATCACTCGGTGATCGAGCGAGCAAAGGAGCGATCGATGGGCAAGTCAGTGGCAAGAAGGGTGGCGACGGCATCGTCGGCACGTCGCGTGCAGGCGGTGCTGATCGGCATGGCGGTCTCGCTGCTCGCCGTCATCAGCCTGGCAGCCTCGGCGCAGCAGGGGCCGCCGTCCGGCATGGGCGAGCCGGCAATGCACGATCGCGGCATGCGCATGGGCCACATGGACGGCATGCATGACGAGATGGGCGGCGGCATGATGTTCCGCGGCTCGCCGGAGCGGATGTCGCGCCGGATCGACCGGATGCTCGACGGTCTCGGTGCGACCGACGCGCAACGCAGCCAGATCAAGCAGATCGCAGCGGCCGCAGCCAGCGACGTGAAGGCACAAGCCGAAGCCGGCCGAAGCCTTCGCCAGCGCGCGCTGCAGGCCTTCACGGCGCCCAACGTCGACGCCGCAGCAGTCGAACAGGTGCGCCAGCAGATGTTGCAGCAGCACGACCAGATGAGCCGGCGCGTGACGCAGGCGATGCTCGACGTCGCTCGCGTGCTGACGCCGGAGCAGCGAGTCCGCCTCGGTGAGCGCATCCGCGACCACCAGGCGAGCATGGAAGACCGGATGAAGCGCATGCGCGAGCGGATGCAGCGCTCGGAGTCGGCGCCGCCCGCGTCGACCGAGCCACGCCGATAATCGCGTCGCGGCTCGCCGCCGGCTGCGCTGCGGCCGCGCGGCGCGACCGGCGCCAGGAAGCCCGATGACGCCACGCCTTCTTCTCGTCGACGACGACACCCGGCTCGCCTCGATGGTCGGCGACTATCTCGGTCGCGCCGGCTTCGAGGTCGAGACCGCGTCGACGCTCGCCGGCGGCCGCGACCTGCTTGCGGCCAACCACTACGACGCCCTCGTCCTCGACCTCATGCTCCCGGATGGTGACGGCCTCGAGCTCTGCCGCGAGTTGCGCGGCGCGAGCCGCACGCGCCAGCTGCCGCTCCTGATGCTGACGGCGCGCGGCGAGCCGATGGACCGCATCGTCGGCCTCGAGCTCGGCGCCGACGACTACCTGCCGAAGCCGTTCGAGCCGCGCGAGCTGCTCGCGCGCGTCAAGGCGCTGTTGCGGCGCATCTCGCCCGCGGCCGCCGGCGACGACGTGCTCCGCTTCGGCCGTCTCGAGGTCGACCTCGGCGCACGCGTCGCCCGCCTCGACGGCAAGGTCTGCGATCTGACCGGCCACCAGTTCGATCTCCTCGTCGTCCTCGCGCAAAGCCCCGGCCGCGTGCTCTCGCGCGACCAGATCATGGATGCGCTGAAGGGCCATCCCCTCGAGGCCTTCGACCGCTCGATCGATGTCCACATCTCGCGCATCCGCGCGGTCATCGAGGACGACCCGAAAGCGCCGCGCCGCGTCCTGACCGTGCGCGGGGCCGGCTACGTGTTCGCGAGGAAGCAGGACGCCGACGACGCCGCCGCATGAGTTCTCGCGGCGGACGATGAAGAGCCTCTACCTGCGCATCTACGCCACGGTCTGCGTGGCGCTGCTGCTGTTCGCGCTCGTTTCCGGATGGATCCTCCAGCGCCATCTCGAGCAGGAGAGCGTTCGCAACGAGCAGGTGGTGAGCGACCGGCTTGGCGCCTGGGCCCAGTTGCTCGGCAACTCGCTGCCGGGCGCCGACACGCCGCTCGAGGAGCAGGCATCCGTGCTGCGCGAGTGGTCGCAGCGGCTACGCGTGCCGCTCGCGCTCGACAGCGCCGACGGCGAGCGAATCTTCGCCTCCGAGTCGTTCCTGCGCCGCAGTGCCGAGGGACTCAAGCCGTTCACCTTTCGTCTGGAGGACGGCCGGATGCTTTCGACGATGCGACCCGGCCCGCGCGGAGCGCGCCGCGGCGAGCCCGGCGAGGAACGGGCGCGTGGCGGCGGCCCCGGCGTGGCGCCGCCCTGGCCGCTGATCGCGCCCGGCCTGCCGCGCGGCCTGGGCCTCGCGATCGTCCTCGTCGTGCTTTTCGTGGCCGTCGCGGCAGGCGCGTATCCCGTCGTTCGCCGGCTGACGCGCCGGCTCGAGGCGCTGAAGCAGGGCGTCGAGCAGTTCGGTGCCGGCGCGCTCGGCCAGCGCGTCGCGGTCTCGGGCGCCGACGAGGTCGCTGCGCTGGCGAAGAGCTTCAACGTCGCGGCGGCGCGGATCGAGGCGCTCGTCCAGGCGCACCGGTCGTTGCTCGCCAATGCCAGCCACGAGCTGCGCTCGCCGCTTGCCCGGATGCGGATGGCGGTCTCGATGCTCGACGAAGCGACGCCGACGCAGCGCGCCAGGCTCAGGGCCGAGATCGACACCAACGTCGCCGAGCTCGACGACCTGGTCGAGGAGGTGCTGCTCGCGAGCCGGCTCGACGTCGTCGAGAACGCGCTTCACCGCGAACGCGTCGACCTGATCGCCGTCGCTGCCGAGGAAGCGGCGCGCATCGGCGCGCACGTCGACGGCGCGGGCGGAGTCACCGTCGTCGGCGACGAGCGGCTGCTGCGCCGCGCGATTCGCAACCTGCTCGAGAACGCGCAGCGCTACGGCGGTGATGACGTCGAGGTCGTGGTCGCGCGCGCCGACAGGAGCCCCGGTGCCGGCACGGTCACGGTCGAGGTGTGCGACCGCGGACCCGGGATCCCCCAGGAGATGCGCGAGCGCATCTTCGAGCCGTTTTTTCGTTTGCCCGGCCACGCCGAGCAGGCGGGCGGCGTCGGTCTCGGCCTTGCGCTCGTCAAGCAGATCGCCGGCCGCCACGGCGGCAGCGTTCGCTGCGAGGCGCGCGCGGGTGGCGGCAGCCGATTCGTGGTCGAACTTCCGGCCGGCTAGAGCCTAGCCGGCCGGACGGACGTCGCGCCGCAGCTTGCCGACCAGCAACGTCGTCATCGCGAGCCCGGCGACGGTCAGGCCGAAGGTCGACATCGACCAGAAGCCGCGCGCTCCACGCATCCACTCCGGGCTGATGCCGGCGAGATCGAACGCGGCGACATAGCCGCCGCCGAGGCCAATTCCCCACACCGCGAGCACGTAGACGACGAGCGGCATGGTCGCGATGCGATACGCGCGCAGGACGAACGCGGCGATCGTCTGCGCTGCGTCGGCGACGTGAAAGAGCGCGACCCAGGCGAGCAGCGGCAGCGCGGCGGCGACGATCACCGGGTTGGCGGTGTAGAGACCGACGACCTGCTCGCGCGCCAGGTAGACGACGCCGCCGAGGACCGCGGCGATCGCGACGCCGACCTCGAGGCCGGCGCGGCCGATGCGGCGCGCGTCGGCGGCATCGCCGGCGCCGATCTGCTGCGCGACCAGCGTGCTCGCCGCGTTGGCGATCGCGAGCGGCAGCATGAACATCATCGAGACCATGTTGGCGGCGATCTGGTGGCCGGCGACCGCGGTCGCGCCGATGCGCGAGACGAAGAACGCCATGAACGTGAACCCGGTGACCTCGACCACCGTCGCCAGGCCGATCGGCACGCCGAGTCGAAGCAGCGCCTTGAGGCTTGCCGCGGCCGGTGCCGCGAGCGGCGCGCCGCGACCGAGGCCGAAGCGGCGGTAGAACGGGTCGCGTCGGAGGAGGATGAACGCGGCGCCGAGCTGGCACCACATGACGATCGCCGTTGCGATGGCGCAGCCGGCGACGCCGAGCGCCGGCAGGCGAAGCACGCCGAA
>DATAYY010000003.1:0-3200 GCA_036272325.1 Caldimonas sp.
TGGAGTTCCCCGGCGTCAACGAACTGATGAAGAAGTACCAGGCGCGCGCCGCCGCCGAGGGCGTCGATCCGCTCGGCTACTACATGGCGCCGCAGGCCTATGCGCAGCTGCAGGTGCTGGGGCAGGCGATCGAGGCGACCAAGAGCCTCGACGACCAGAAGCTGGCCGACTACATCCGCGCCAACACGTTCAAGACCGTGCTGGGCGACGTGAAGTTCGGCAAGGGCGGGGAATGGTCGGCGCCGCGCGTGCTGCAGGTCCAGTTCCAGAACGTGCAGGGCAACGCCGTCGACCAGTTCAAGGACGTCAAGACGCAGATCGTGCTGACGCCCCCCGACTACAAGTCGGGCGACGTGGTCTATCCGTACGAGAAGGCGAAGTAGTAAGCCTTCGACTGAAGTGACACGAAGCGGCGCGAGCCGCGCGGCGCTTTATTTACGCGAGCTCCGAGTTTTGTCCCACCTTCATCCTGAGGAGCCCTCGCGAAGCGAGAGCGTCTCGAAGGACGAGGGTGGCTCGTGTGTTGCTGCGAGTGGGGCAAGCGGCCGATGGCTCGAGGCGCGTCGCTTCGCGACGCTCCTCACCATGAGGTGATCGTGAGGAGAGGGCGGAAGACCCTCACAGCCCGAGGTAAAACTTCCGGATCAGATCGTTGTTGTTGAGCTCGTCGGCCGACTTGCCCTCGAACGCGATCTTGCCGTGCACGATGACGTAGCCGCGGTCGGCGATGCGCAGCGCCTGGGGGAAATTCTGCTCGGCCATCAGCACGGTGAGCTGATAGCGGTCCTTGAGCTCCTTGATCTTGTCGATGGTGCGGCTCACCAGCACCGGGGCGAGGCCGACCGAGGGCTCGTCCACCAGCAGGATGCGCGGCGCGGTCATCAGCGCGCGGCCGAGCGCCAGCATCTGCTGCTCGCCGCCGCTCATGCTGCCGGCGAGCTGGTTGCGCCGCTCGGCGAGCCGCGGAAACGCCTCGAAGCAGAACGCCAGGTTGGCCGCGATCGCGGCGCGCGCTTTCGGCCGGAACGCGCCGAGCAGCAGGTTCTCCTCGACCGACAGGCGCGGAAACAGCCGCCGCCCCTCGGGGACGAGCGCGATGCCGAGGTCGACGATCTCCTCGGTGGTGCGGCCGATCAGGTCGTGCTTGATGCCGTCGATCTCCACCATGATGCGTCCGGCGCTCGGCCGCAGGATGCCCATGATGCTCTTCATGAGCGTGCTCTTGCCGTTGCCGTTGGTGCCGAGCAGCACCACAGTCTCGCCGCCCGCGACGTTGAGCGTCACGTCCTCGAGCACCCGCACGGCGCCGTAGGCGGCGTGGATGCCCTCGATGGCGATGCTATTGGCCAAGATACGCCCTCTCGACCTCGGGATCGCGGATGACGTCGTCGGGCTTGCCGTCGGCGATCTTCCTGCCCGACACCAGGACGACGAGACGCTGCGAGAAATGCATCACGGCGCGCATGATGTGCTCGATCAGGATCACGGTGGTGCCGCGCTCGTTGAGGCGGATCAGCAGCGCCACGATGTCGCTGACCTCGGAATGCGACAGGCCGGCCATCGCCTCGTCGGCGATCAGCAGCTTCGGCTCGGCCGCCATGGCGCGCGCGAGCTCGAGCTTGCGCATGTCGACCTGGGTGAGATCGCGCGGATACTTGTGCGCGCAGTCGACCAGGCCGACCAGGCCGAGGAGCTCGGCGCAGCGCTCGTCGGCTTGCGCCTCCGTGAGGTGGCGCGCGTGCGAGCCGAGCGCATAGAGCAGCGGCACCTTCAGATTGTCGGCGACCGACATGCTGACGAACGGCCGCGGCAGCTGGAAGCTGCGCGCCATCCCGAGCCGGGTGCGCGCGTGCGCCGGCAGGCCCTCGAGCGCGCGGCCCTCGAATTTGACCGTGCCGGTCTCGTTGGCGAGCGTGCCGCACAGGCAGTTGACGAGCGTGCTTTTTCCCGAGCCGTTCGGCCCGATCAGCCCGACCCGCTCGCCTTCGGCGACGTCCAGGTCGATTGCCTCGAGCGCGACGAACCCGCCGAAGCGCTTGCCAAGACCCTGGACCTGCAGGAGAGCGTTCATGCGGCGGCCTGGCGTTCGGCGAGGCGCGGCTGATAGAGCTGGCGCACGTTGCGCAGCTGGAACCAGCAGATCGCCGCCACCGCGACCGCGATGCCGAGCCCGCGGTAGCCGAGGCTCAACGGCGTGGGGTCGAGCATGATTTGATAGGCGTGGATCGGGATCGACAGCGCGAAGGCGATCGTCGCCGTGAGCGGGCTGCGGCTCTGGATCGTCAGCAGGCCATAGGCGGATGCCAGAAGCAGCGCGGCGACAATCAGGCCCCCCGAGACCGCCACCGCGATTCCGAGCGTGCCCGACGACGTCGTCATGTTGGCGAGGCTGAACACCACCTCCAGCAGGCCGGCGACGAAGCCATAGCTCGCGAAAAAGATGATGCCGACCGCACGCGCATCGACGCGCGTCGGCGCGGCGACGCGCAGGAACTGCTGGAGCAAGCCGACCAGCCCGTTCGGCGCGACGATGACGAACCCGACCAGCAGGACGCCGACCAGCAGCAGGTTCACGGCGGACGAGATCGTCACGGTGGCGATCTGCGTCAGCGTGCCGAGCAGGACCGAGCCGATCAGCGGGCCGAACCAGATCGTGGTGCCGCCGATCATCGGCATGGCGATCGAGTTGACCGCGTAGGGCAGGCCGAACGCCGAGGCCGGCTCGAGGTAGCCGATGTAGTAGGGGAACGGCGCGCCTGCCATGCCCATGAGCGCGCCCGACAGCGTCGTGGCGACCAGCTTGAGCTTGAGCGTTGGCACGCCGGACGCCTCGGCGGCGAGCTCGTCGTCGCGGATGGTGGCGAAGCCGTAGCCGAGCTTGGAGCGCTCGATCGTGCGCGCGATGGTGGCGGCGCCGGCGGCGAGCAGCAGCATGATCAGGAACAGGTACTGGATGTAGTCGATCGTGAATCCGAGAATCTCGATGTCGTTCGGCCGGATCACGTAGGCGCCGCGCGAGCCGCCGACATAGTTCCAGTTGACCACGAAGGTCTGCAGCACGACGGCGAGCGCGAGCGTCGCGATCGAGAAGAACGCGCCGCGCAGCCGCAGCGTGAGATAGCCGGTGCCGAGGCCGACCAGTCCGGAGACGGCGGCCGCGATGACGAGGAGGACCGGGATCGGCAGCGGATAGGTCTTGT
>DATAYY010000004.1:0-14216 GCA_036272325.1 Caldimonas sp.
GAGGGGCCACGCGCCGCCCGGCGTCGGCGACCTCGCCCGGGGCGCGATCAGCCGACGGCCCCGCACAGGCCGCGACGACGAGCACGAGGCCCGCGGTGACGACCGCGCGGCCGGCACGTTCGTGGGCGCGACCGCGGATACGCTCACGCGTGCGGACGCAGGCCCGTCCGCACGCGCGGATGCAGCCGCGAGCGAGAGCACGAACGCGGCCGAGCTGTGCAAGCGCGCGGAGATCGTCAATGGAGGGCACGGTAGATCTCCTCGGCGAGGTCGCGCGAAATGCCATCGACCGTCTGCAAATCCTCGACGCTCGCTGCGCCGACGCCGCGCGCGCCACCGAAACGCTGCAGCAGCCGCGCCCGCTTCTTGGGGCCGACGCCGGGAATCTCCTCGAGCGAGCTGGCGCCGGTGCGCACGCTCGCGCGACGCGATCGCATGCCGGTGATGGCGAAGCGGTGCGCCTCGTCGCGGATCTGCGCCACCAGCATCAGCGCCGCAGATTCGCGGCCGAGCGCGATCTTCGGCCGGCCGTCCGCGAAGACGAGCTCCTCGAGGCCGACCTTGCGCCCCTCGCCCTTCTCGACCCCGACGATTCTTGCCGGTTCGACGCCGAGCTCCTCGAACACCTCGCGCGCGACGCTGACCTGGCCACGGCCGCCGTCGACGAGGACGAGGTCGGGCAACCTCGCCTGCCCCTGCGCTGCGGCCTCGACGAGCTTGGCGTAGCGACGGACGAGGACCTGGCGCATCGCGCCGTAGTCGTCGCCCGGGGTGACGCCGACGATGTTGTAGCGGCGGTACTGCGAGCTCTGCATCTTGTGGCCTTCGAAAACGACGCACGACGCCTGCGTCGCCTCGCCGGCGGTGTGGCTGACGTCGAAGCACTCGATCCGGAATGCATGCAGATCCTCGACGGCGAGGTCGAGCGCCTCGACCAATGCGCGCGTGCGCGCCTGCTGCGAGCCTTCCTCGGAAAGCAGCTGGGCAAGGCGGATCGCCGCCCCCTGGATGCACATGTCGAGCCACGCCCGGCGCGGCTCGCGCGGCTGGTGCTGGACAGTGGCGCGGACGCCGCTGCGCGCGGCGAGCGTCTCGATCAGCGTCTTGTCGACCGCATCGCTAACGACGAGCAGCGGCGGCATTCCGCCCTCGAGGTAGTGCTGGGCGATGAATGCTTCGAGGACACGAGCCTCAGGCGACTTCGGCGCCTCGGCAGCCGCCGCTTCACCATCGTCGCTGACATCGCCCGAGGCCGCCGAGACGACGTCGATCGCCGCCTCGACCTGCTTCGGGAAATACGGCCGGTCGCCGAGATGGCGACCGCCACGGACCATCGCCAGGTTGACGCAGGCGCGGCCACCCTCGACCTTGACGGCGAGCACGTCGGTATCGACGACGCGGCCGCCGGTGTTGTCCTCGACCGCCTGCTGGTGCAGGACGCGCGCGAGCGAGCCGATCCGGTCGCGCAACTCGGCGGCCTTCTCGAACTCGAGCGCCTCGGCGCGCGCCGTCATCTGCGCCTGCAGCGAGTCGATCAGCTCCTGCTGCTCGCCTTGCAGGAAGCGTTCGGCATTGGCGACGTCCTGGCCGTAGTCGTCGGGCGAGATGTAGCCGACGCAAGGGCCCGAGCAGCGCTTGATCTGGTAGAGCAGGCACGGCCGCGTCCGGTTCGCGAACACGGTGTCCTCGCAGGTGCGCAGGTGGAACACCTTCTGCAGCAGCTGGATCGAGTCCTTCACCGCCCATGCGGTCGGAAACGGGCCGAAGTAACGATGCTTCTGGTCGACCGCACCGCGGTAGTACGCGACCCGCGGAAAGCGGTGCGACTCGATCTTCAGGTACGGGTAGCTCTTGTCGTCGACGAAGCGGATGTTGAAGCGCGGCGCGAGCGCCTTGATGAGGTTGTTCTCGAGCAGCAGCGCCTCGGCCTCGGAGCGGACGACGGTTGTCTCCATGCGCGCGATCCTGGCGACCATGTGGCCGGTCCAGATCGCCGCATCGCTACCGGCATGGCGCTTCGTGAAGTAGCTCGAGACGCGTTTCTTGAGATCGCGCGCCTTGCCGACGTAGAGCACTATGCCGGCGGCGTCGAAGAAGCGGTAGACGCCGGGCAGGTTCGGCAGCGCGGCGACCTCGCCGGCGAGCCGCTCGTGCGCCGCGGCGCGGTCGTCACGCGGAAGATCGACGCTCGGCTCCGCCATCGGTATCGATTGTGCCGCGCTCGCTCCGGCGCCGCGCTGTCGGGTCCGAGACCCCTTCGATAATCGCCCGATGCAGTGGCACCTGTACTGTCGCGTCGTCGACAACTTCGGCGACATCGGCGTCGCCTGGCGGCTCGCCGCCGACCTGGCGGGCCGAGGCGAGTCGGTCCGTCTCGCGGTCGACGACGCGAGTGCGCTCGCGTGGCTGGCGCCGGACGGCGCTGCCGGTGTGCATGTCGTCGGCTGGCACGACGATCCCTCATCGACGCCCGACGTCGTCGTCGAACTGTTCGGTGGCGGCCGACCTGCCCGGTCGTGGTCGCACGATGAAGGGCGCCGGCCGCCGGTGCTGGTCAACGTCGAGCATCTGACCGCCGAGCGCTACGGCGAGCGCTCGCACGCCCTGCCGTCGCCGACGCGGCGCGCTGGCGAGCCGCCATCGACGACCTGGTTCTACTTCCCCGGCTTCGGCACCGCGAGCGGTGGCGTGTTGCGCGAGCCCGGCCTCCTTGCGCGCAGAAGCGACTTCGGCGGCGGCGACGAGTGGCTCGCTTCGCTCGGCGTGGAGCCACGCGCCGACGAACGGCGCGTCAGCCTCTTCTGCTATCGCAACGATGCCGTCGATGCGCTGCTCGACACGTTGGCAGCGACGCCGACCGTGCTCCTGGCGACTCCGGGGCCGGCCACGCAGCAGGTCACGGCGCGCCTCGGCCCTTCGCTCGTCCGTGGCGCCTTGCGTGCCATGACGCTGCCCTTGCTCAGCCAGGTCGACTTCGACCGCCTGCTCTGGTCGTGCCACCTCAACCTCGTCCGCGGCGAAGACTCGCTCGTTCGCGCGATCTGGGCCGGCGCGCCGTTTCTCTGGCAACCGTACGTCCAGGAGGACGGCGCGCACCTCGCCAAGCTCGACGCCTTCGTCGACCGCTTTCTCGCGAGTGCCCCTGCCCCGCTCGCGGACGTCGTGCGCTCGGCGTTCGCGCGCTGGAACGGCGACCCTGAGGCTTCGCTGGCCGCCGTGTCGAGCGGCGAGACGATCGACTCCGATTGGCTGGCCCATGCGCTCGCCTGGCGTGACGCGCTGGCCGCGCAGGCCGATCTGGTCACGCAGCTGATCGCTTTCGTCGAGGGGAAACGCTAGAATCGTAGGCTTTTCGCCAGCTCGGCAGCGACGGAGTCGCTCGTCGAGGCAATGGCCCTCCCAGATGGATTACCAGCTATGAAACTCGCCCAGGAAATTCGCGCCGGCAACGTCATCATGCAGGGCAAGGACCCGATGGTCGTGCTCAAGACCGAGTACAGCCGCGGTGGCCGCAACTCGGCAACCGTGCGGATGAAGCTGAAGAGCCTGCTCAGCAACTCGGGGACCGAGGTGGTCTTCAAGGCCGACGACAAGATGGATCAGATCGTGCTCGACAAGAAGGAGTGCACGTACTCATACTTTGCCGACCCGATGTACGCGTTCATGGACGCCGAGTACAACCAGTTCGAGGTGGAGTCGGAGAACATGGGCGACGCGATCCAGTACCTGGAGGACGCGATGCCGGTCGAGGTCGTCTTCTACGACGGCAAGGCGATCTCGGTCGAGCTGCCGACGACGCTTGTCCGCGAAGTCGCCGATACCGAGCCCGCCGTGAAGGGCGACACTTCGGGCAAGGTCTTGAAGAGCGCGCGCCTGAAGACGGGGCTCGAGATCTCGGTGCCGCTATTCGTGCAGACCGGCGACAAGATCGAGATCGACACGCGCACCCACGAATACAAGAAGCGAGTGTGACCAGGATGCTTCGCTGAATCAGAGCGGGCCCGCGTTGCGGGCCCTTGTCTTATGGGCTTCGACTTCGCCTTGGTGACGGCGCCGTTCCGGATGCAGCCGGCGCTGCGCCGGGTCGCGCCCGGCGCAGCCCAGCTCACGCCGAGCGTGCCCGGCGACCGGCATCTCCGCGAGAAGCTGGCGGTGCTCGGCAGCGCCCCGCTGCGGGCGCTCTGCGCGGTCGCACCCTTCGACGACACGGCGGTGCTGCGCGCGATCGGCGCCGAGGCGGCGCGCTCGTGCCCCGAGGCGTTTCGCGTCGAGGCAGGCGGCGACGGGGCGCTGCGCTGCCAAGCGCCGCTGCTCGGCTGGTCCGTCGAGGGCGACGCCATCCACGGCGAGGGCGACCCGGCCATCGGCGACCTGCTCCAGGCCTTGCCGCTGCACCTGCGCCGCCCGGCCCTCGTCAGCCTCGCCTTTGCCGAGGACTTCGCAGTCCTCGACGGTGCAAGCGCGACGGTGCCATGGCTCGCGGTCTGCCTGCCGTCGCACTGGGCACCAGAGGACAAGGTCGGCCGGACCTTCGCCGAGGTGCACGCACCGGTTGCCGACGGCGATCTCCTGCGCGCCGCAGGCGCCTCGCTTGCCCGCCTCGTCACCGGCGATGAACGCTGGGAGCGCTTCGTCTGGACCGTCACAGCCGACCCTCGCCTGCACCAGCATCCGGCGCGCGGCCACGCCGAGTGGCCCGAACCGCAAGGCGACGACGCCACTGCCGATGCAGCCGCGCTCGTCGCGATGACGTCGCTGCGGAGCGAGCGCCAGACCTTCGTGCCGATCACCGGTCGCGGCCAGGCGGTCTTCACGATCCTCGTCGACAGCGTCGCGCTCGCCGACGCCGTCACGACAGCCAACGCCGCGCGGCGCCTCCACGACGCGATCGCCAGCATGTCGGCCGCGGTCCTCGCCTACCGCCGTCTCGACCGCGCGCGCGATCGGCTGCTCCGCTGGCTCGCCGCGCGCGCCGCCGGCGATCCGGTGCCGGAGTGAACACGGCGCCGATCGTGCCGGCGCAAATCGTTGTCGACGACGACGGCACGCCACGATCGATCGCGTACGGCGACGTCTACCACCCGCGCTCCGGCGCGCTCGCGCAAGCACGTCATGTCTTCCTCGGCGATGGTGCGCTCGCTTCGCAATGGCGCGGCCGCCAGCGCTTCGTCATTCTCGAGACGGGGTTCGGCCTCGGCAACAACTTCCTCGCGACGTGGGCGGCGTGGCGCGACGATCGCGAGCGTTGCCGCGGCCTGCACTACATCGCCGTCGACGAGTCACCGCCGACGCGCGCGACGATCGCCGCGGCAGTGCGCGATCCAGCGCTTGCCGCGCTCGCGACCGAGCTCGCCGACCGCTGGCCGCCGCTCACCTGCAACCTGCACCGCTTGGCCTTCGCCGACGCTGGCGTCGAGCTTCTGCTTGCGTTCGGCGCGGCTTCCGTGTGGCTGCCGCAGTTGGTTGCCGAGGTCGATGCTTTCTTCCTCGATGGCTTCGCGCCGGCACGCAACCCGGCGATGTGGGAGCCGCGGCTCTTCAAGGCGATGGCGCGACTCGCCGCGCCGTGCGCGACGGTGGCGACGTGGAGTGCCGCGCGCGCCGTCCGCGACGGTCTCGCCGGCGCAGGGTTCGAGGTCGCGCGCGCGCCGGGCAGCGGCGGCAAGCGCGACATCACCCGCGCCCGCTTCGCGCCTCGCTTTCAGCCGCGGCCGGATCCTCGCCGGCTGGCGGCGCGCGATCTGCCGGGCGCGGCCGCGTCGGGACTGCCCGATGCTGAGGTCGTCATCGTCGGCGCCGGCCTGGCCGGCTGCGGCCTCGCAAGCGCGCTCGCCAGGAACGGCGTGCGATCGCTCGTTCTCGAGCGCAACGCAGAGATCGCGAGCGAGGCGTCAGGCAACGCTGCGGCGATCTTTCGCGGCGTCGTTCATCGCCGCGACGGCCGGCACGCCCGGTTTCATCGCGCCGCGGCGTTGGCTGCGGCCGCTGCCGTTCGCGACGCGATCGACCGCCACGGCGTGCGCGGCAGCGCCAGCGGGCTGCTCCGCGTCGAGACGAGGCTCGACATCGATGCGATGGGCGCAATCGTCGCCGCGCAGGGCTTACCCGGCGACTACGTCGCGGCGCTCGACGCTGCGGCAGCGGGCCGCATTGCCGGCATTCATCTCGCGTCGCCGGCGTGGCACTACCCCGGCGGCGGCTGGGTCGATCCCCGCGGGCTGGCGCGCGCCTGGCTGGCGGATGCGGGAGCCGACGTGCGGCTGAGACTTGGTTGCGCCGTCGGCATGCTGCGGCGCGAGGGCGACTGGTGGCTCGTCGGCGGTGCCGACGGCGACCCGATCGCCCGGGCGCGCGCCGTCGTACTTTGCGACGGCAGCGGCGGAACGGCAATTCTCGGGGCCGGAGCCTGGCCGATCCGCCGCCAGCGCGGCCAGATCGACGCGATCGCAGCGAGCGAGCTCGAAGTCGTCCCGCAGGTTCCGATCGCGGGCCATGGTCACGTCGTTCGGGCGCTGCCCGATGAGGTCTGGTTCGGTACCAGTACGGCGTGGGACGACGACGATCCGGCCTGGCGAGCTGTCGACCGGCAGCGGAACCTCGATCGTCTTGCGGGGCTCTTGTCGCAGCCGATGGCACCGCGGGTCGACTCCATTCCTGGCCGCGTCGCGTTCCGCTGGGTCAGCGATGATCGGCTGCCGATCGTCGGCGCGGTGCCTGCGGCGATCGCCGCCGGGACGCTGCGCGGGTGCGAAGGGGGTGAGGTGGGCCGCCTCGACCAGCCTCGCTTCATCGCGCGAGCGCCTGGCCTGTTCGTGATCGCCGCGCTCGGCTCCCGGGGCATCGCAGCGGCGGCGCTCGGCGCCGAGATCGTCGCGGCAACGATTGCCCGCGCTCCCGTCGCCGCCGAGGCCGACCTGCTCGATGCGGTGGACCCGGCACGGTTCCTCAGCCGGCGCTTTCGCCGCAGCGAGGCGGCGGCCGCGATCGCGCTGAGGGACGGTCAGCCGCCGCTCGGGCCCATCGCCGGGGTGTCCGGCGCCTGAGCGGCCGTACCACCTTCGCCCGTCACGGCTTCGCTCTCGCCCGGGATGCCGAGCTTGCGATCGGCCTTGTCCTTCTCCTTCTGTTCCTTTTTCTTCTTCTTGGCGAGCTCGCGTTGCCGCTTTTCGAACGAATAGTTTGGTTTGGCCACGGACCGTCCTTGCTATGAGCTGCACGGGGCGTGCAGGGGTGCCGAGATTACGCGCTTTTCGTGGCTCGCTCGGCCACGCTGGTTTCAGAACGTCAAGGTGCGCACGCCACCGGCCGTGCCGAGCAGACAGACGGTGGCCGGCCGCCGGGCGAAGATGCCGACGCACACCACCCCCGGCCACTGGTTGATTTCGGACTCGAGCGCAGGCGGATCGTCGATCGAGAGGCCGTGGACGTCGAGGATCAGCCCGCCATTGTCGGTCACGACGCCCGTGCGCTGCTGGGCGCGGCCGCCGATCGCGGCGAACTTGCGCGCGATTTGCGCCGCGGCCATCGGGATCACCTCCACCGGCAGCGGAAAGCGGCCGAGCCGGGCGACGCGCTTGGACTCGTCGGCGATGCAGACGAAGCTGTCGGCGAGGTCGGCGACGATCTTCTCGCGCGTCAGCGCCGCGCCGCCGCCCTTGATCATGCAGCCGTACGGATCGATCTCGTCGGCGCCGTCGACGCAGACAGGAAGCGATTCGACCTCGCCAGCGTCGACGACGCGAATGCCGTGTGCAGTCAGCCGCGCCGTGCTCGCCGCGCTGCTCGACACCGCGCCGGCGATGCCGCCCTCGAGCCGTGCGAGGGCGTCGATGAACAGATTGACCGTCGAGCCGGAGCCGACGCCGATGACGGCGCCGCGCGGCACGTATGCGAGCGCGGCCTCGGCGACCGCACGCTTGAGCTCGTCCTGCGTCATGTCTTGCCAGCCCTCTTGCTGCCGCCGTCGCCGCCGACCATCTGCTCGGGAACGACCCAGGCATCGAACTGCTCGGCGGTCAGCCAGCCCGACGCCAGCGCCGCTTCGCGCAGAGTCGATCCGTTGCGGTGCGCTTCCTTCGCGATCTTCGCGGCCTTGTCGTAACCGATGTGCGGATTGAGCGCCGTCACCAGCATCAGCGAGCGCTGCACAAGCTCGGCGATGCGCTCGCGGTTCGGCTCGATGCCGCGCGCGCAGTGCTCGTCGAAGCTGCGCGCGCCGTCGCCGAGCAGACGCACGCTTTGCAGGAAGTTGTGGATCAGCACCGGCTTGAAGACGTTGAGCTCGAAATTGCCCGCGGCACCGGCGACGTTGATCGCGACGTCGTTGCCGAACACCTGCGCGGCGAGCATCGTCAAAGCCTCACACTGGGTCGGGTTGACCTTGCCCGGCATGATCGAGCTGCCCGGCTCGTTCTCCGGGATCGAGAGCTCGCCGAGCCCCGAGCGTGGCCCCGATGCGAGCCAGCGCACGTCGTTGGCGATCTTCGTCAGCGACACCGCCAGCGTCTTCAACGCGCCGTGCGCGTGGACGATCGCGTCGTGGGCGGCGAGCGCCTCGAACTTGTTCGGCGCCGAGACGAACGGCAGGCCGAGGCGCGCGGCGAGCTCGGCGGCGACGCGGGCACCGAACTCCGGCGGCGCATTCATTCCGGTGCCGACCGCGGTACCGCCGAGCGCGAGCTCGCTGAGGTGCGGAAGCGCGGCGCGGATGTGCGCGAGGCCGTGGTCGAGCTGCGCGACCCAGCCCGAAATCTCCTGGCCCAACGTGAGCGGCGTCGCATCTTGCAGGTGGGTGCGACCGATCTTGACGATGGCCGCGAACGCCGCAGCCTTTCGCGCCAGCGTCTCGCGCAGCGCCATGAGCGGAGGCAACAGCCTTGTCGTGATCGATTCGACCGCAGCCACGCTCATCGCCGTCGGGAAGACATCGTTCGACGACTGGCTGCGATTGACGTCGTCGTTCGGATGCACAAGCCGGCCCTCGCCGACAGGCCCGCCGAGAAGCTGCGAGGCACGGTTGGCGAGCACCTCGTTCATGTTCATGTTGCTCTGCGTTCCCGAGCCGGTCTGCCAGATCGAGAGCGGGAACTCGGCGTCGTGACGGCCGGCGAGGACCTCATCCGCGGCGGCGATAATCGCGTCGGCCTTGTCCTGCGGCACGAGGTCGAGCGCGCGATTGACGACGGCGCTGCTCCGCTTGACCCACGCCAACGCGCGGATCAGCTCGGCCGGCATCTTCTCGATCGAGATGTCGAAGTGATGCAGCGACCGCTCGGTCTGCGCGCCCCAGAGACGGTCGGCGGCGACGGCGATCTCGCCGAAGGTGTCCCTCTCGATGCGCTGCTCTGCCATGGCGACTCCTTGCCATGCAGTATGCACGGCGATGCCAGAATCGGCCGTCTTCATGCTGCGCATTCCCTATCCACTGGCGCGTCCATTCCTGTTCGGCCTCGACCCCGAGCACGCCCACGACCTGACGCTGGCGGCACTGGCGACGATCCAGCGCACTCCGCTCGCCATCTGGATCGAACAGCGACGCGTGCGGGATCCGGTGACGGTCGCCGGCCTCGTCTTTCCGAACCGGATCGGCTTGGCGGCAGGGCTCGACAAGAACGGAAGTTGCATCGACGCCTTCGGGGCGATGGGCTTTGGCAGTATCGAGGTCGGCACCGTGACGCCTCTGGCGCAGCCGGGCAATCCGAAGCCGCGCATGTTCCGGATCGTCGATCGCCGCGCGCTGATCAACCGCCTCGGCTTCAACAACGATGGCCTCGCCGTCGTCGTCGCCAACGTGCGGCGGGCGCGCTTTCGCAAGAGCGGCGGAATTCTCGGCCTCAACATCGGCAAGAACGCGGCAACGCCGATCGAGCGCGCGACCGACGATTACCTCGCGTGCCTCGCCGGCGTCTATCCGCACGCCGACTACGTCACCGTCAACATCTCGAGCCCGAACACTTCGGGCCTGCGCTCGCTGCAGGACGACGCCGCGCTCGACGCGCTGCTGGCGGCGCTCGTGGCGCGACGCGCGGAGCTCGCCGACGAGCACGGCCGCCGGGTGCCAATGTTCGTCAAGGTTGCGCCCGACCTCGAGCCGGCGCAGATCGAGTCGATCGCCGCCGCGATCCTGCGCCACCGCGTCGACGGCGTCGTCGCCACCAACACAACCGTCTCGCGCGACGGCATCGCCGGCTGTCCGCATGCCGACGAAGGCGGCGGGCTCTCGGGCGCGCCGCTTGCTGAGCGTTCGAATCGGATCATCGCCGGACTGCGGGCAGCGCTCGGACCGCAGGTGCCGATCATTGGCGTCGGCGGCGTCCTCTCGGGCGACGACGCGCGCGTCAAGCGCGGCGCCGGCGCCGATTTCGTCCAGATCTACACCGGCTTCATCTACAAGGGCCCGGCGCTGGTGACGGAAGCAGCGCGCGCTCTGGCCTCCGCTTGATCGATCTGAGAACGCTCGCCTGCCTGCGACATGGAGAACGGATTGAACCGAACGTCGTCAACATCTTGCTGGCCATGGCGCGCGAGCGCAATCGTTACGATCGCGCTCGCGGGCTGCAGCAGCTTGCCGGTGATGACGCCGGACCTGGCTCCGGTCGACCCGCAGGCGGTGCAGCTCCAGGCGGCCAACGGGCACATTCTTTCGCCCGAGCGCAGCAAGGAGATCATCGCCGCGCTCGCCGGCGGCGCGCCGGGCGACGTCCTCGGCCGTCACCTCGCGCTCGAACAGGCGGTCACCGACCACCCGCTCGTCCTCGGCAACAAGGTGACTCTGCTCGAGGACGGGCCGAACACGTACGCGACGATGTTCGGCCTGATCGCGTCGGCGCGCGACAGCATCAACATGGAGGCCTACATCCTCGACGACGACGCCGCCGGCCGGCGACTCGCCGACGCGCTGATCGAAAGGCAAGCGGCCGGCGTGCAGGTGAACCTCGTCCACGACGCCGTGGGAACGCTCGGCACGTCGAAGGACTACTTCAAGCGGCTGAGCGACGCCGGCGTCAGCGTGCTGACGTTCAATCCGGTCAATCCGCTCGCCGCCAAGGCCGGCTGGGACGTCAACCAGCGCGACCATCGCAAGCTCCTCGTCGTCGACGGCAAGAGCGCCGTGCTCGGCGGCGTCAACATCAGCAGCGTCTATTCGAGCAGCCCCGGCGGCGGCTCGGGTGGCGGCAGCTCGACCTCCGGCTCGAGCGGGGGCGACAAGACGACGGCTCTGCCGTGGCGCGACACCGACCTCCTGATCGAAGGTCCCGTGGTCGCCGAGCTGCAGAAGCTCTTCTTCGAGACCTGGAACGGCCAGAAGGGGCCGACGCCGGCCGAGCGCCAGTACTTTCCCCCGCTGGAGCCGAAGGGGCACGAGGTCGTCCGCGCGATCGGCAGCACGCCCGGCGAGCCGTTCAGCCAGATCTACGTGACGCTGCTTTCGGCGATCAACAGTGCAGAGAGCGAGATCCTCCTCACCAACGCCTATTTCGTTCCCGACCCGCAGTTGATGCAGGCGCTGATCGGTGCGGTCGCGCGCGGCGTCGACGTCAGGCTGATCGTGCCGAGCACGACCGACTCGTCGCTCGTCTTCCACGCCGGCCGCGCCCACTACGAGCCGCTGCTCGCGGGCGGCGTCAAGCTCTACCAGCGGCGCGACGCGCTGCTGCACGCCAAGACGGCGGTGATCGACGGCGTCTGGGCGACGGTCGGCTCGACCAACCTCGACTGGCGCAGCTTCCTTCACAACCAGGAGCTGACCGCGGTCGTCCTCGGTACCGAGTTCGGCGCCAGGATGCGGGCGGCGTTCGAGCGCGACCTCGCCTCGTCCGACCAGATCACGCTCGAGGCCTGGCAGAGGCGGCCGATCGACGACCGCGTCAAGGAGATGTTCGCTCGAATGTGGGAGTACTGGCTGTGAGCATCCTTCGCACTCTGCGCCGGCTGCAGCCTGCGTGCGCCGTGCTCGTTCTCGCCCTGGTCGTGGCCACGCCCGCGCTGGCGCAGGACGCCGCGGCGCTGCACGCCCGCTACGCGGCGCTGCACGACAAGTTCGTCAGCAACCAGTTCGGCCGGCCGCTCGTCCTCGAGTCGACCGAGACCTCGGGCGACCTAAAGGGCGACGTCTATGCCGTCGTCGACTACCCGTTCGCGACTGTGCGGCAGGCGCTGCAAGAGGCCGAGCATTGGTGCGACATCCTCATCCTTCACCTCAACGTCAAGGGGTGCAAGGCGAGCGGCGGCACGCCAAAGATGGTCAACCTCAACGTCGGCCGCAAGTTCGACCAGCCGATCGAGGACGCCTACAAGCTCGACTTCGCCTACCGCATGGCGGCGTCGAGCGACGAGTACCTCCAGGTCCAGTTGACCGCAGCGGAGGGGCCGCTCAGCACCAAGAACTACCGCATCGTCGTCGAAGCAATGCCGGTCGACGCAAAGAAGAGCGTCATCCACATGTCGTACGCGTACGGCTACGGCTTTGCCGCGCGCGTCGCGATGCAGACCTATCTGGCAACGCTCGGCAGCGCGAAGGTCGGCTTCACCGTGCTCGACAAGAAGCCGGACGGCAAGCCGGTGTACCAGGCCGGCGTCCTCGGCCTGCTCGAGCGCAACACGATGCGCTATTACCTCGCGATCGATGCCTATCTCTCGGCATACGACCTGCCCGCGGCCGAGCAGCCCGAGCGGCGGATCCGCGAGTGGTACGCGAGCACCGAGCGCTACGCCGAGCAGCTCCACGAGATGGACCAGTCCGAGTACCTGGACATGAAGCGCAAGGAGATGCGCCGCCAGCAACAGAGCTAGCGGCCAGGCGCCGGGCGCCGCGCCTCAGAAGAGAAGCGGAGCGCCGGTCTTCGACTTCAGCTCGTCGCGGCTCACGCCTTCGGCGACGGCGAGCACCTGCAGGCCGCGCGGCGTGACGTCCATCACCGCGAGGTCGGTGATGATACGGTCGACGACGCCGACGCCGGTCAGCGGCAAGGTGCACTTCGGCAGGATCTTGAGGTCGAACGAGCCGTCTTTCTTGCGCGCGACGTGCTCCATCATGACGAGCACACGCTCAACGCCGGCGACGAGGTCCATCGCACCGCCCATGCCCTTGACCATCTTGCCCGGAATCATCCAGTTGGCGAGGTCGCCGCGCTCGCTCACCTGCATCGCGCCGAGGATCGAGAGGTTGATCTTGCCGCCGCGGATCATCGCGAACGACTCGTGCGAGCCGAAGATCGACGAGCCGGGCAACGTGGTCACGGTCTGCTTGCCGGCGTTGATCAAGTCGGCGTCGACCTCGTCTTCGGTCGGGAACGGGCCGATTCCGAGCATGCCGTTCTCGCTCTGCAGCCAGACCTCCGTGGCGGCCGGCACGTGGTTGGCGACGAGCGTCGGCAGGCCGATGCCGAGGTTGACGTAGAAGCCGTCGTGCAGCTCTTCGGCGGCGCGCGCCGCCATCTGGTCGTGGGTCCAGGCCATGGTGTCAGGCTCCTGTCTTTGCGGCTGCTGCGCGGGCGATGGCGTCGACTGCTGCCTTGGCGGCGTCCGCTGCGGGCGTTCCGGGAGCTGCCTCGACCGTTGCCGCGGCGCGCAGGGTGCGCTTCTCGATGCGCTTTTCGGGGTGCGCATTGAGGACGATCCGGTGGACGTAGATCCCGGGCAGGTGGACGGCGTCGGGATCGATCGAACCGGTCTCGACGATCTCTTCGACCTCGACGATCGTCGTCCTTCCGGCCATCGCGACCGCGGGGTTGAAGTTGCGCGCGGTGCGGCGAAAGACGAGGTTGCCCGACTTGTCGGCGCGCTGCGCCTTGACAAGCGAGACCTCGGGGACAAGCGAGCGCTCCATGACGTAGACGTGACCGTCGAACTCGCGCGTCTCCTTGCCTTCGGCGACCATCGTGCCGACGCCGGTTCGCGTGAAGAACGCCGGGATGCCGGCACCGCCGGCGCGCAGCTTCTCGGCGAGCGTCCCTTGCGGCGTGAACTCGAGCTCGAGCTCGCCGGCGAGGTACTGGCGCTCGAACTCCTTGTTCTCGCCGACGTAGCTCGAGATCATCCGCTTGATCTGGCGCGTCTCGAGCAGCTTGCCGAGGCCGAAGCCGTCGACGCCGGCGTTGTTCGAGATCGCCGTCAGGTTCTTCACGCCGAGGTCGCGGATGGCATCGATCAGCGCCTCCGGGATGCCGCACAGGCCGAAGCCGCCGACCGCATAGACCTGGCCGTCCTTCGCGATG
>DATAYY010000005.1:0-15606 GCA_036272325.1 Caldimonas sp.
CGGTGGCTCGATGATGGTTCGAGTTCCGAAAGTCCGGGCCGGCCAGCTATCGACGAGAGCAAGTCCGCGGCAAGAACTGAATGTGAGCGACTCAATCTAGAGCTCCGCGAGCTTCGCAGCGAGTCGATTCGCATCACGGCCCTGATGCCCGTCCGCCTGCCCCGAGCAACAGCAATTCGTCTCATTCGCGAGCGTGAATAGATTGCGTCGCGCGGTTGGGTCATCGCGAAAGCAGTCGCCTTCGCCTGCCTGTATGCTGAAGCACGCTCGAGCGCTAAGAGGTTGTGAATTCGATGACGCAGCCAGTCCCCACCGCCGCGACTGCACGTACCGCTTGCAAGGCGCTCGTCGGCTCGGCCATCGCGACCGGGCTGGCACTTGCGTCCTCGCCGACGGCCGCCCAGAGCGCGGCGACGCTGTACGGGGGCGTCCGGGGCGGCGGCGAGTTCAACGACCAGAACGCCGGCGACGCGGTGGTCAAGCTCGCCAGCGGCGCCACCGGCTCGTTGAGCGTCGACTGGCTCCTTGAGGATGGGCGGCAGGCGCAGCTCTTCTACTCCTTCCAGCGCAGCGCCCTGCCGGGCTCGGTAGACAAGCGGACGAGCGACATCGCCGTCAACATCAGCTACCTGCACATCGGCGGCCGCGTGTTCTTCGACGGCACCTACGCGACGAGCGGCAGCTACCTGGTCGGCGGCTTGGGGATCACGTACTTGTCGCCGAGCCTCGCGGGGCTGTCGTCCGAGGTGCGGCCATCGCTGAACATCGGGCTCGGCTACCAGTGGGTGCTGTCCAGACAGCTTGCACTGCGAACCGAGGTGCGCGCGTACCCGACGCTGATCCACAGCAACGGTGGGTTCTTCTGCTCCGGCGGCGGATGCGTGATTTCGATTCGCGGCGACACGATGCTGCAGGTCGAGGCCCTGCTGGGGCTGTCGTTCGCTTTCTGAGGTCGCGCGGGATCCGATCGCAACGATGGCGACCGACCGCATCGATTCGTTCGTCCTCAGCCTCGGTCGCGACGAGCCACCGTCGTTCGCGACGCCGATGCTGCGCGCCGTCTGGCACGGCCTGCGGGGCGATTGGGATGCAGCGCATGAGCTCGCACAGGCGCAGGACGACGCGGAAGGCGCATGGGTCCACGCCTGGCTGCACCGCATCGAAGGCGACGTCGGCAACGCCGACTACTGGTATCGACGCGCAGGCCAGCCCTCGCGGCGCGATGACACGCGCGACGAGGGACTCGGGATCGCTCGGGCGTTGATCCGATCGAACCGCGGCGGCTGAGCGCTCGCGCGACCAGCCTGCACTCCGCGGAGCATCCGCATCGCGCTCCGGAGCGCGTCACAATTCCGCCTCGCAATGAGCCAGCTTGATACCAGCAAACGGGCGAAGCTGCCCGACAGCGCGTTCGCGTACGTCGACTCGAAAGGCCGAAGGCGACTGCCGATCAACGACGAGTCGCACGTTCGAAACGCGCTGGCACGTTTCACCCAGGTCGTGTTCGAGGACGAAGCGGCCCGAGAGCGGGCACGCAAGAGACTGCTGGTCGCCGCCCGCAAGTACGGCATCGTTCCGATCGGGTTCATGACCGGGCAGCTCGAATCCCGGACGGGCGAGGCGACGGCAGGTCGACTGCTCGTCGAGCTCGGGGAGGCCGGCACGCCGGCCGAATTCGAGCGCCGATTGCGCGGCGCGCTGCGCGACCCGACGCTCTCGGTTCTCCACTGGTCCGATTCGGCTGGCGGATACATCGATCGCGACGGCCAGCTCGTGGTGCTGGCCGGGACAGGCGGCATGGCGGAAACCGGGACGATGACGACCCTTCTCGAGCGCCACGGTCAGCCGATGACGGCGCTGGTGCATTCCACTGCCGTGCTGAAGACTCCAGCGCTTCTGAAGACGGTGACCGCTGCAGTCCGGTTGGCGGTCGAGAACGATCGACTTCGAGGTCAGATCCAGGCCCAGGCCAGCGAGTTGCGAACGCTGCCGACGGGCACCGTCACTTTCCTGCTGACCGACGTCGAAGGGTCGACGGGACTGCTTCAGCGACTTGGCGATCGCTATGCCGCGCTCCTGGCCGACATCCGTGCCGTGATCCGCGGTTGCGTGCATCGCGCGGCCGGCCGCGAGGTCGACGCACGTGCCGACGAGTTCTTTGCCGTCTTCGTCCGTGCCGCCGACGCGCTCGAAGCCGCGCTCGGGATCGAGCGCGGCCTGCGCTCTCGCGCCTGGCCCGAGGACGTCTGCGTCAGGGTCCGGGCCGGCATCCATAGCGGCCGGCCGACGCTGACCGACGCAGGCTACGTCGGCCTCGCTGTGCACACCGTGGCCAGGATCTGCTCCGCCGGCCACGGCGGCCAGATCCTCCTCTCGGGCGCTGCGCGCGATGCGCTGGGCCGGTCGCGGCCGCCCGGATTGCGCTTGCGCGGGCTCGGGTCGCACCGCCTCCATGGCTTGCGCGAGGCCCTCGCGATCGTCCAGGTCATGGGTCCGGAGCTCCAGGCGCGCTTTCCACCGTTGCGCACGCTTGCCGTGCTGGACGCGGCGATCGACACGAAATCCGAGTAGCGCTTTCAGTCCCGACGGGACTCGTCTGGAGTCTGTGCTCGAGGTCCGGGCTACGCCTCCGGGTGGTGCAAATCAGTCCTGAGGCACGGGGCCGGCGGGCTACCAGGAACACCGCCATGCGGTTCGCTCGCCATCAGCTCAGCCAACCACGATGCTCTGGACGGAGTGGAGGGGGACGTAGAGGCCTGCGCCCGCGGCGGCTCGCGGCTTGGGACGCTTGGCCAACGGGTCGAACTCGGACAGCGAGACGCGCTTCGACCCCTTGCCGCCCATGAAGATCAACCCGGTGAGCGCTTCGACTTCGGCGATCGTCGTCTGGCGAAGCTGTCATGGCGGAACGGGGTCGCGGTCGAATTGCGCTAGGCGTTGTCGAACACCTCGTCGCCCGTCGGCTCGTAGTGCGGGACGGCGTTCATCTCGTGGCGAAGAGTGGACAACGCGAGGTACATGCGCTTGCGGGCGCGGCTCTGGTTGCCGAGCGGCCGATGCTCGGCGATGCAGTGCCAGGGGTTGTAGGAGAGGCGTCTGGCGAACTCGATCTGCGCCTGCGAGGCGAAGCTCTGCCGCGGCATCCTGAGCGTCGCGACCGAGACGCGCGGCGACAGCCGCTCAGGCCAGAGGACGGAGGCGTTCTCGATCGGCATGAGGTGCGGATCGGTCTGCCGCTGGATGCGAAAGTCGAGCTCGACGTCGCCGGCGTCGAGCGCGCTCACCATCGCTGCGCGCAGATAGTCGTCGGGCGGCCTGAGCGGCAGGCGCGGAATCGGCGTCCGCTTGTTCGTTTTCGGCCAGACCGAGTACTGCATCGCCTGGCCTTCGCCGAGCAGGTACGGCACGCAGCTGAAGTAGGGCGACTCGAACGGGCTCGTCTGCGTCTTGATCCAGAGCGCCTGCATGATGCCGTCGAGCAGGTGCGGCCGGTGCAGGTTGACGAAGTAGAAGATCGACGCGTTCTTCAGGCTTTCGATCTGCAGCTGCGCGTTGGCGCGCACGTCGGGGGTCACGAATGTCGGCGGCGACACGCCGAACAGGTCCTGGGTGAGCTTCTCCTCGTCCATCAGCTTCGGGCCGGCAACGCCCATCAGCTTGATGCTGATGCTCATGAAGCCGACATCGTCGATGTCCGGCGTGACATAGGGGCCAGGCCCCGAGAAGCGCACCCAGGCGCGGTAGGTCTTCGGCTCGGCGAAGAGGCCGCGGCGCAGCTCAGGCGGCAGCCCGTCATGGACGATGAACTCGGCCCGCACGACGCCCTGCGTCTTGGTGTTGCCGCCGCGCTCGAAGCCGCCGGGCTTCCAAAGCCCGCGCATCTGCTGCTGGAAGCTGGCGACGATCGAGTCGACGAACTCCTCTTCACCGGGCAGCGGCTTCTCCTCGGCGATCTCTAGCTTCTCGTCGACGCGCTGGGCGTTGATCAGGTAGGTGACGAAGCGGGCGACCGGATCGCGCAGCACGGCGTCGAAGGCGGGCCGGAAGATGGGGTCGAAGCGACGCTCGAAGTGAAGCAGCGCGAGCGTCGTGTCGGCCACCACGTCGAGCAGCTTGGAGCCCGTATTCGCGCGCGGGACCGGACGACTCTCGTTCGAATTCATGGCCGCCCCTTCAGCTGGTGGCGAGATAGCGCAGGGCGCGGATGCCGGGCAGGAAGAAGTACGCGCCGCCGAGCACGGTCACGAATTGCGGCAGCCCGGCGACGCGTTCGGCGGCGCCGTCAGCGCGCTGGATCGAGAAGCCGTCGCTGCCTGCGCCGTCGGCGGCGGGCAGTCGGGTGCCGAGAAGCGGATCGCTCTCGCTCGGCAGGCCGTCGAAATGGATTCCCATCGCCCACGCGTTCTGCACGAACTCGAACTGGCGCGCGAGGTTGGCGCCCAGGCAGATGAAATGCAGCCCCGGCTCGGCGCCGCCGCTCGGCTCGGCGATCGCCTGGTTGACCGGCACGCCGGCGCCGTACTCGCGACCGCGCCTGAGCAGCCGATGAAAGCGCGTCGAGGCGACCAAGTCCAGGTCGAGCGCCTCGGCGTCGAAGCCAAGCGTGCGCTTCGCCCAGGAGATGAGCCCCGGCGGTCCATCAGGCAGATCAGCGTTGCGCGGATTGCTGCGCCGGATGTGGGCGCCGAGCGGGCAGCAGACGCCGTGCGGATCCAAGCGGTAGGTAAACGCGTTGAGGTCGCTCGCGTCGCCGCCGCCTTCGATCGTCTCGCCGGTCTTGCCGACGAGCGGCGTGCCGTCTCGCGCGCGCCCGACCATCGCGCCCGCGATCCGCTCCCGGCGCGTCGCATCGCCGCCCGCCTGGCGGTCGACGAACTGCCAGAAGCCGTGCACGTCCTGGCGCAGCTGGCGCAGGACGAGATAGCTGCCGTTCCTGCCCACGTCGGCGCGCGTCGGATCGTCCTCGGCGCGCGGCAAGGACGCCGTCGCGGGCGCGAGGTCGAGCAGCGGCCGGTCGGTGTAGCCGCCGTACTCGTTCGGATAGCCGAGCAGGTATTCGCCCAGGCAGACGAGGTTCGTGTAGGCGGCCTGCTCGGCGTCGCGTGCCGGACGGCGGCGCTCCCAGTCGAGGAGCGGCTGCGAGATGCCGTCGGTGAAGCCGAACGGCTCGATTCCGTCGAGGTCGGACGTTGCGAGACAGGTCAGCAGATCGAAGCCCGCTGCGCATTGCGCCGCAATCGCGGCCTGCCACGAGGCCAGCCGCCCCGGCATGGCGTAGAGCAGCACCAGCACGTGCGGCAGGCGCGGCCCGGTGCCCCACTGCCAGCGCCCGGGATCGTTCGCGCCGACGTCGCCGAGGCGGCGGGCCTGGTTCGCGTCGCGGCCCATGCCGGTCACGAACTCGTTGGCGAAGCCTTCGACGACGGTGTCGGCGACACCGAGCGCGCGCAGGCCGTCGCTGGTGAAGGCGACCTGCAGCGCGGTCTCCGGCAAGGGCTCGACGGTGGCCGCAGTGCTGACCGGAACCGTCGCGAGCCAGCGACGTGCGGCGTCGGCGCCGCCTTCACGGACGCGCAAGAGCAGGAATGCCGCCTCGGTGTGATGCTTGTAGCCAAAGCGCACCAGCCCCTGGATGTCGTCGAGGTCGACCGCAGGCGCTGCGCTCATAGCAACCTCAGCCAGGCGAGCGCCTGCGCGTCGCTCATCGCCGCCTGCTCGAGCCCTTGGCGGATGCGCTGGTTGCGCTTGAGCTCGACGAGCGCGAGCCCGGGGTAGGCCTTGTACCAGACCTGCGTCGGCACCTGGTGACGGCGCTGGTAGTGCTTGAACTTCTGCTCGATGCGCGATCCGCCGAGGATCAGCCAGCGCGTGCGCGGCCAGCCGACGCCGTTGCTGAAGACCAGGTTCAGCCCCCAGCCGACCTTGTTGATGAAGTCGTCCATGTAGCCCTGGTGACTGCCGTCGTAGTTGCTCAGGAAGACGACGCGCGTCTTGTCGTCGAAGAAGAACCAGTGCGCGAAGTGGATCGTCTGCACGCGCGCCAGGAAGCCGCGCGTGAAGACGTGCCGGCATGCGTAGTCGACGAGCACCAGCAGCACCGTCAGCAACCAGCGGCGAAAGAGCCCCGGCTTGATGGCGCCGAGCGCGGTGTACTGGTTGGAGATCTCGCGGTCCTCGAGCTCCTGCAGCGTCGCGAGGTCGGCCGCCACGGGGCGCGGGCAGATTTCGGGGTCGCGGGTCTCGCGGGTGCGCAGCATCACGATCAGGAATGGCGCGAGCACGATCAGGAACGGCAGCGCGACGAGGCCGACGAGCGGCACGGCGGCGAGGTTGGCGAGCTTGGCGAGCTGCCAGCGCAACGGCGTCGCTTCTGGCGGCGTCAGCGCGAGTCGATCGGCCGCGACTTCGCCGGCGACGTAGGCGGCGAGGTCCTTGCGGATGCGCTCAGCGTCGGCGGGCGAGTCGATCGGCCGGCGCGGCACGCGCGCAGCGAGGGCGCGCTGCAGCGCGCTTTCCTGGCGGATCTGGCGGACGCTGCGGCCGACCCAGTTGACGAAGCTCGCGGCCGACGGACGCTGGTGCGCGCGCAGCCAGGCGAGCAGGTCATCGTTGGCATCGAATGCCTCGCAGTGCGCGAAGATGCGTCGCAGGCCGGGCGCCGCGCGCCGCGCGAGGTCGGCGAGCACGTCGTCGGCCGGCCCGTCGCAGTCGCCCACGAAGGCGAGATAGGTCGGTAGCCGCGGCGGCCGGACGCCGTGCGCTTCGAGGTCGACCTGCAAGGCGTCGTCGAGGATGACGAGCCGGGCGAAATGCAGCCGCTCGAAGGCGCGAAACGGTACGACCGCGTTGTCGGGGTCGGCCACCCCGGGCTCGGCGTTCATCGCGGCGAGCAGCGCGCGCAGGGCCGCTTCCCTGCTGGCCGCGACGGGCGCGACCACCATGAAGCGGTCCTGCGGCGTCATCCTCAGAACTGCAGGCAGAAATCGATCAGACGGTCCTTGGCCCAATAGACCTTGCCGAGATAGAAGCCCGGTCCGATGAGACGGATCTCATCACGGATGTAGTGCGCGACCATCGACGTCTCGGAGTAGTCGAGGACGATGCACTCCTTGTTGTCGAGCCAGCTCGGCGACTTGTAGACCTTGGCGATGATTGCTTCGAGGCCGAAGGCCAGGATGCGGTTCTTCAGCACGCCCTTCTCGGCGTCGAACACCTTGCCCTGCCAGCCGAAATGGTTGATGACCTCGGCGATCGGCAGGCTGAATTTCGTTCCCGGCGCGATGATCGCCGTGCCTTTGGCGGAGCCGTTCGGAATGTCGCCGGCGGGACTGGCGCGAAACAGATCGTCGAGCTGCTGTTGCGACATTTCCAGAAGCTTTTCGGCGGTGTAGGCCATGGAGGTCTCCTTGCGGTCTCCCGCGGTCAAGAAGGCGTCGCCGGCGCTTGCTCTGGCGCCGACGCGCGTGCGTCGTGGAGGATCGAGTCGGCGGCCTTCTCGGCCGCCATGTACACCGCGGCGGCGATGAAGAAGCCCGGGATGCGCGGAAACACCGACGCGTCGACGACGCGCAGGCCGCGCGTGCCACGGACGCGAAACGTGCTGTCGAGGACGGCGTCGCGGTCGTTGTCGCTGCCGATCGCGCACGAGCCTGCGGCGTGGTGTCCCCAGGCGGTGGCGCGGACGTAGTCGGCGATCTGCTCGTCGCTGGTGACGCCGGCGCCCGGCGCGAGCTCTTCGGCGATGACGCCGCTCGCGATCAGCGGCGCCGTCAGGCGGCGGACGAAGCGCACGCCCTCGACGACCGCAGCGAGATCGACGCCCGCCCGGTCGCTGCCTTCGTCGAAGTAGCGAAAGTTGACCAGCGGCGGGTCGAGCGGGTCGGCCGAGCGCAGCCGCACCGTGCCGGCGCGGTTCTCGGTGTGTGCCTTGAGCAGCGCCCAGGTGAGGAACTCGCCGGGGCCGCCGATCAGCTTCGAGAAACCCGGGCGATAGCCTTCGAAGCGCGCGAGCAGCGCCATGCAGAACAGGTCGGGCTCGGGTCGGGCGGGTGCCGAGCGCCCGATCACCGCCATTGCTGCGCCGTTCGATCCGTACATTCCGGCGCGCGCGTCGCTCCAGCGGCGCCAGAGCGGATCGCCGCTCGCGAAGGTCGCGCCGTCGAGGACACGCCAGGGACGACGCATGCGGTGCGTCAGCGCGACTTCGTAGCGGTCCTGCAGGTTCGCGCCGACGCCAGGCAGGTCGACGCGGACGGGAATCCCCATCGCGCGCAGGTGCGCGGCAGGGCCGATGCCCGAGAGCATCAGCAGCTGCGGCGAGTTGAAGGTGCCGCCGCTCAGGATCACCTCGCGGCGCGCGCCGACCTCGCGCGCCTCGCCCGCGCTCGCGCTCGGTGTGGCGTGGGCCCGATAGAGGCGCCGGCCCTTCCTGAAGGCGACGCCGCGGGCGACGCCTTGAGCGTCGACGATGACGCGGGTCGCCAGCGCATCGAGCTCGACGTGCAGGCGGTCGCCGTGCCGAGCCGCGGCCTCGAGCAGGCGCTCGCGCGTGCCGGCGCGCCGGTGGCCGCGTGTCGTCAGCGGCGTGTAGCAGAGGCCCTCGAAGCTGGCGCCGCGCCACGTTCGGGCGTTCGGGTCGGCACCGCCGCGCAGCCAGCGCAGCGTGCTCGCGAGTGGCGTCGGCAGGCCACGCACGAAGGTGCGCGCGCTGGTGCGGACGAACTGCACCAGCTCGTCGTCGCCGAGCGCGTCGAGCGGAATCGACTTCTCCGTTCGCAGCCACCCGTCCCAGCCGTGCCCGGTCCAATCGATGCCGAGCCTCCTCAGGGCGCGCCAGAGCGGCGCGTGCCGGCAGTTCTCGAGACGGCGTGCGTAGCGCCGCATGTGCGCAGCCCGCCACGACACGTCGCCGGTCGCCTTCGCGATGTGGTCCCAGTCGGAGTCGTGCGGCGGCATGTAGATCATCGCGTTGTGCGCGGTGCAACCGCCGAGCGTCGCCGCACGCGGGTAGAGGACGCCACTGCCCGCGCTGTACTTCGGGTCGCGCGCCTGGCGCGCCTCGTCTTCGTAGTGGCGCACGTGGAAGTCCCAGCTCATCGCCGGGTTCTCGCAGGCGAAGGGGTGAAATGCCGGCACGTCGTAGTCGTCGGGCATTCGATCGGTGTCGCTCGCTCGAGGGTCACCGCCTGCCTCGAGGAGAAAGACGCGCGCTCCAGCCTCGGCCAGGCGCGCCGCCAGGGTGCCGCCACCGGCGCCCGATCCGACGATGACGTAGTCCCACTCGAGTCCTTCGGGCGCCGCTGCCATGTGCGCGTGCGCGCGCCTCAGAACGTCTTCAGGAAAGCGATCAGGGCACGCTTGTCTTGATCGCTCAGCTCGGGCACGGTGCCGAACGCCTTCTCGTCGGCGCTGAGGTTCTCCTGGCGATTGAACTCGGCAGTCCCGAAGTAGTGGCCGCGGTTGACGACGAAGTCCTTGCACTTGCTCAGTTCCATCATCGGTCCCTTGAGATTGGCGAAGCGCTGGCGCAGCTCGTCGTCGCTCGCGCCGGCAGGTGCGGTCGCAAGGTCGACCTTGAGCTTGAGCAGGAACTCGCCGACCTTCTTCACGTGCTCCGCCTTGTCGCCGAGGTCGTCGCTTTCGGCACGAAGCTTGAGGTTGGCCAGCAGGTTGACCGGCACGCCCTTCGGGATCGGCCCGAGGACGATGTCGCCGCCTTCGCCGACGAGCCACGGCAGCCAGCGGTGCAGCGACCCTTGCAGCGGCTGCATCGCCTCAGGAACGAAGCCGACCGGCACCGTGACGTGGCTGCGCTCGGTGGTGCGGTCTATCGTGCCGGGCACCTTGGCGCCGAGCACCGAATCTCGCTCGCGCTTCTCGGGCCACAACATCTGCTCGATCGACGCGTCGAAGGCCTTCATGCGGCCCGCGACCGAGGGGTCGCCGTTGAAAGGGCCGACGGAGTTGTTGAGGAGGAACGGCGCGCTCGACCAGAGAGCGATCAGCGACGGCACGCGCGTGTAGCCGCGCCCTCCGGCGGGCATTTGGTAGGGCATCGGCTCGCCGGTGAAGGGGTCGTACAGCGTGACCGTGCCGACCGAAGGCAGATGCTTGTATGACTGCGAAGAGAAGTTGTCCCAGATGTTGCCGGCGAGGGCGTTGGTCGCGAGCGGGCTGCACGCATTGGTGCGCAGCAGCGTCACCGGAATGCGCGCATCGCTGGAGAGGTAGTTGTCGTCGAGGAAGTCGGGAGCCTGGACGATCTTCCTCATCTGCGCCTTGTAGTCGTCGGTCTGCGTGCGCGACCAGTAGCGCTTGAAGCATTCGAGGTAGCCAGCGCCCTGGCACGCCATTGGGTCGTAGTCGCCGCCCGGCGGGCCCTTGCTCGAATGACAGCGCGCGCAGGTGTCGGCGAAGACGACCTTGCCTCGCTCGAGCGTCGCCGCATCCGCGGTCTGGTACTGCGCGCCGCCCGGCGCGTCCTTCAACCGGTCGGGTTGCGCCGCCTTCAGGAAGAAGAGCGCGGTGTTCGGCGTCCCCGCTTCGGTTGCCTGCCAGTAGCCCGAGTTCTTCTGCGCGTCCGCGATCTTGATCGGCGAGATGTCCTTGCCGCCGACCACCGGGTTGAAGTGGAGCAGCCACTCTTCGCTGAATAGGCCGATGTTGAGATAGACGCGGTTGAGCGCGCCGAGCAGGCCGACCGAGTCGGCGCCGTCCTTCAGCACGTGGGGCGTGCGCACCGTGCCGTCGGCCTTGTCGAAGAAATCGAGCAGCGGCCCGCTCGTCACGAAGTCGTTGAACTGCTTGTTGTCGAGCTCGCTGCCGGCCAGCTTCTCGGTGCCGAGCCGCTTGGCCATGCCCAGTCGAGCGACGAACGAATAGACCGCGTTCATCGTGCGCGGGTTGTTGATGCCGTCGGTCGAGACGAGCGACGTGTCCATGGTGCCCGGCCGATAGGTGTGGGCGAGCTGGAACATGTAGTTGGTGCGTCCCTCGGGCTGGTTGGAGTTGAAGATGAAGAGCCGGTCGACCCACATGTACTGGGCGCCGACCGACGAGCTCAGGTTGGCGTACTCGGGGTGCGCGGGGTCGGCGGGCGGCTTCACCGGGCTCGGCCCGACGTGGCAGAAGCCGCACGACATGCCGACCCGGTACGGCCGGACGAGGTCCTTGCGGTTGTAGTAGCTCGGGTCGGTGTAGTAGCGGACCGGGTCCCAGGCCTTCGCCGCCTTCTCGTCGAACGCCGGGTTCGGGAACAGGCGCAGGCCGACGATGCCGCTCGCGTAGCCGTAGAACGAGCCGACCGGCAGCGTCGTGCCGTCGCCGAGCGGCTTGCCGCGCGCGCCGATGGCGACGCCCGGATACTTCGTCTCGTCTTCGAACGGGTCGGGAGCGCAGCCCTTGGATCGGACGTCGAGCCAGAGGCCGCGCCGATTCGGATCGCCGCCGGCACTCTTTTCGAAGCACGGCTCGTTGACGAGGCCGAAATAGCTCCAGCGCGTGTCGCGCGTATAGCCCAGGCTCGGGTGCGAGCTGATCACTTTCAGCAGGTCGAACGCGCCGAAGGTGTAGTCGGTCATGCTGGTCCAGAAGCGGTCGTTGCCGCCGCTCCAGACGAGCCACATGTTGCGGCCGGCGATCTCCTGCGGGGTCAGCGCGAGCGCGCCGTCCATGTCGTGGAAGTAGTCGTCGGCCGAGTGCTTGAACGAGGCCCCGTCACGACCGACCTGCTTGGCCTCGTCGAGGACCGCGCCGGGCTGCGGTCCCTTCGTGCAGCTCGCGAGCACCAGGCAGGACACGAGCATGAGCGCAAGCTCGCGCCAACGATGCAGCGTCATGTGCAACCTCCCGTTGGTAGGCGGTCGAGAATGCCAGAAAGGCACGCCAGGGCGCAAGTTGCTTTCGGCGCTCTCGCGCCGGGGCCATCCTCCGGTTGAAGGAGCGGCAGCGGGCGATGCGAGGAGTTGCCTCCGATCCGAAGCCATCAGCGCCACCATCGAGGGCATCCTGCCGACCGCCGGTCGGCAACGACGCTGTGCCAGCAGCAGCCGATGGCGCTGGCTCGACCGCGACCCGTCGACAGTCCGCGTCCGGACCCTCGAAGGATGGCGCAGGCGACCCGCAAGCGCCGACGTAACATTCGATTCGTCGCCGACGTCGGCGTTTCATTCGCGAGCCCGTGACCACCGAAGCCCTGCTGCTGGAACGCTTCCCGTCGCTCAGTCCCAAGCTGAAGAGCGCGGCCCGCTTTGTCGTCGATCATCCCAACGACGTCGTCACGATGTCGATGCGCGCCCTCGCCGCGCGCGCCCAGACCCAGCCGGCGACTCTCGTGCGGCTGGCGCAGCAGTTGGGCTTTGCCGGCTGGCCCGAGCTCAAGGCGGGGTACGTCGCCGATCTCGGCCTGGGCAGCGACCGCTACGGCGCGCGCGCCCAGTCGCTCGCCGGGCGCGCCGGCGATGCCAGCCTGGTCGGCGAGATGTTCAATGCGCAGCGCGCGAACCTCGACGCCACCGCGAGCAATGCGACCAGGACGCTCCACACCGCCGCGAGGCTGCTCAAGAACGCTGCGGCCGTGCACATTGCGGGCTTCCGCGCGAGCTACCCGATCGCCTATTCGCTCGCCTACGGCTACCGGCTGTTCCGCAGCAGCGTCTCATTGGTCGACGGGCATGCGGGCGGGCTCGAGATGCAGCTGCGCCCGATCGCGCGCGGCGATGCGCTCGTCGCCGTCAGCTTCGCGCCCTACTCGCGCGAGGCCATGCAGGCGGTCGACGCGGCGCGCGCAGCGGGCGCCCGGGTGATCGCGATCAGCGACAGCAGCGCCTCGCCGCTGGCGCTGGCGGCGCACGTGGTGCTCGTGTTCTCGTGCCGGAGCCCGTCGTTCTTCCCATCGGTCGCCGCTGGCGTGGCGGTTGCGGAAGCATTGCTCGAGATCCTGGTCGCCGATGCCGGCGCCGCGGCGGCGCGGCGCATCGACCGCGCCGAGCAGCACCTGTTCGACTCCGGCGCCTACCTGCCGAACGCTTGACCCGGCGCATTCGTTACATATACTGGGCTCCATTGCAACGGGCGTTGCGCTGCCGGGCTGCTCCGGTTGCGCACGTCTCCACCGGAGCCCGTCCATGCGCCAGCTGCCCCGCTCGCTACTGCCCGCCTTCCTGACCGGCGCCCTCGTCGCGTGCGCCCTCAGCGTCCAAGCGCAGCCGCTGACGGGCGCGCTGAAGAAGATCAAGGAGAGCGGCGAGATCACGCTCGGCTACCGCGACAGCTCGATCCCGTTCTCCTATCTCGGCGGCGACGCGCAGCCGATCGGCTACTCGCTCGAGCTCTGCGGCCGGGTCGTCGACGCGATCAAGAAGCAGCTCAACCTCCCCGGCCTGAAGGTCAACATGCAGGCGGTGACGTCGCAGAACCGGATCCCGCTGGTCGTCAACGGCACGGTGACCCTCGAGTGCGGCTCTACGGTCAACAACGCCGAGCGTCAGGCACAGGTCGCCTTCAGCAGCACGACCTTCGTCGTCGCCACCCGCTTCATCGCCAAGAAGGCGGCGAATTACAAGACGGTCGAGGACCTCAAGGGCAAGACCGTCGCCTGCACCACCGGAACGAACACGACCAAGCGCGTCCGCGAGCTGAGCACCGCGCGCAACCTGAACCTGAACATCATCGCCGGCAAGGACCACGCCGAGTCGATGCTGCTCATGACGAGCGGCCGCGCCGAGGCGTTTTTCGAAGACGACATCCTGCTGGTCGGCATGGCCGCGTCGTCGAGCGATCCGCAGGCCTATGCCTTGAGCACCGAGGGCTACAGTGTCGATCCGTATGCGCTGATGTTCGCCAAGGACGACCCCGACTTCAAGAAGCTCGTCGACGCGACGCTCGCCGGCCTCTATCACAGCGGCGAGATCAACAAGATCTACGACAAGTGGTTCGTGCAGCCGATTCCGCCGAAGAACATCGCCCTCAACTTCCCGATGGGCGCGGCGCTGAAGAAGGCGATCGCCCACCCGACCGACTCCGCCGATCCTGCCGATTACAAGTGAGGTGGCGGCGCCGCCGCCGAGCCCTCACCGTCGAACCTGCGCCATGAGCCACGTCATCCACCGATCGCTGCGCGCGACGCCGCCCGTCGCCGCAAGCGCTGCCGGCGTTCACATCGTCGACAGCGGCGGCAAGCGCTACCTCGACGCCTCCGGCGGCGCCGCGGTCTCGTGCCTCGGCCACGCGCACCCCGACGTGCTCGCGGCGATGCACGCCCAGATCGACCGGCTCGCCTATGCGCACACAGGCTTCTTCACGACCGAAGTCACCGAAGCGCTCGCCGATCAGCTGGCACGAACGGCACCGGCCGGGCTCGACCAGGTGTACATCGTCTCGGGCGGCTCCGAGGCGATCGAGGCGGCTCTGAAGCTGGCGCGCCAGCATTTCGTCGAGATCGGCCAGCCCGAGCGCGAGATGTTCGTTGCCCGACGCCAGAGCTACCACGGCAACACGCTCGGCGCATTGGCGGTGGGCGGCAACGAATGGCGCAGGCGGCAGTTCGCGCCGCTCTTGATCGACGTCGGCCGTGTCTCGCCATGCTACGAATACCGCGACCGGACGAGCGGCGAGAGCCGCGACGCGTACACGGCGCGCCTACTCGCCGAGTTGCGGCTCGAGTTCGAGCGCATCGGCCCGGAGCGCGTGATCGCCTTCGTCGCCGAGCCCATCGTCGGCGCCACGCTCGGCGCGGTGCCGCCGACGCCGGGCTACTTCGCCGGCGTGCGCGAACTCTGCGACCGCTACGGCATCCTGCTCATCGCGGACGAAGTGATGTGCGGCATGGGGCGCACCGGCACGCTGCACGCGCTCGAGCAGGAAGGCGTCGTGCCCGACCTGATGACGATCGCCAAGGGGCTCGGCGGCGGCTACCAGCCGATCGGCGCCGTGCTCGCGTCGGCCGACGTGGTCGACCCGCTGCGCCACGGCAGCGGCTTGTTCCAGCACGGTCACACCTATCTCGGGCACCCGACGGCGGCCGCGGCGGCGCTCGCGGTGCAACGCGTCATCGAGCGCGACGGCCTGGTCCGGCAGGTCCGAGAGCGCGGCGCGTACCTGCGCCGCGCCCTCGTGGATCGCCTGGGCGAGCATGCGCACGTCGGCGACATTCGCGGACGTGGCCTCTTCCTCGGCGTCGAGCTGGTCGCCGATCGCTCCACCAAGGCGCCATTCGACCCGGCGCTGAAGCTGCACGCCAAGGTCAAGGCGAGCGCGATGGCGAACGGCCTGCTCGTCTATCCGATGGGCGGCGCGATCGACGGGCAGCGCGGCGACCATGTCCTGGTCGCGCCGCCGTTCATCATCAGCGAAGGCCAACTCGACGAAGTCGTCGCCAGGCTCGCCGCCGCGATCGATACTGCGCTCGCCGGCACCACGCAGCCCCACGCGGCGTGAGCAACGACCGGCTGCCGCCGATCCCGGCGGCCCTGTGGTCCGACGAGCAACGCCGCCAGGCCTGGCAGATCGTCGACGGACCGCGCGGCGCATTGCTGGCGCCGTTCGTGCCGTTGCTGCGCAGCCCCGAGCTGATGGCGCATGCCCAGCGGATGGGCGAATACCTTCGCT
>DATAYY010000006.1:0-43837 GCA_036272325.1 Caldimonas sp.
TCGGCCTGTCTAGGGCGACGACGCTCTGGCGCGTCGTCTTCCCGCAGGCGCTTCGCGTCGCGATGCCGCCGCTCACGAGCGAGTATGTCGGCATCTTCAAGAACAGCACCCTGGCCGTCGCGATCGGCTACCAGGACTTCATGGCCATCGGCACGACGATGCTCACCGACACCGGTCAGGCCGTCGAGGTGATGGCGATCGTGATGGCCTTCTACGCGACGGTGAGTCTGCTCGTGAGCGCGGCGATGCACCTCTTCGGGCAGCGGCAGACGCGCTGGAGCCTGTGATGCGCTACGTCGCCGCCACCCGCATCGAAGCCGCGCCTCCGCCGCGATCGGCCGGAGGCTGGGCAAGCTCGGCGCGCGCGCTTTTCTTCGGCTCGATCGGCTCGGCGCTGACAACTGTGGTGCTCGTGCTCCTGTGCGGCCGTCTCGCCTGGGCGCTCTACGCCTGGGGAGTTCGCGACGCGGTGTTCAGCGCCGCCGGTGCGCCGCTGACATGCCGGGCGGCGCAGGCCGGCGCCTGCTGGGCGGTCATCGGCGAGAAGCTTCGCCTCATCCTCTTCGGCACCTATCCGTACGCGCAGCAGTGGCGGCCGGCCCTCGCGGTGCTGCTGCTCGTCGCGATGTACGCGCTCTCGGTGCAGCCGCCAATGTGGAACTGGCGCCTCGCCCTGGCCTGGCCGCTCGCGCTCGCCGCCTTCGCGCTGCTCATGTTCGGCGGCGTGCCCGGCCTGCCGCCGGTCCCCGACGATCAATGGGGCGGCCTGCCGGTGACGCTGATCCTCGCCACGCTCGGTCTCGTCATCGGCTTCGTGCTCGCCCTTCCGATGGCCCTGGTGCGGCACTCGCCTGGCGGCGGCGTGGTCAAGGCCCTGGTCGTCGCCTATGTCGAGCTGGTGCGCGCGGTGCCGCTGCTCGCGGTGCTGTTTCTGGCGAGCGTGATGATCCCGCTGTTCCTGCCGCAAGGCATCAACGTCTCGAAGCTGCTGCGCGTGATCGTCGCCTTCGCGCTCTGCACCGCGGCCTACCTTGCCGAAGTGGTTCGCGGCGGCTTGATGGCCGTGCCGCGCGGCCAGCGCGAAGCGGCGGCCGCGCTAGGGCTCAGCAGCTTCGTCACGACGACGCGCATCGTGCTGCCGCAGGCGCTGACGCACGTCCTGCCGGCGCTCGTCAACGTCTTCATCGGTTTCTTCAAGGCGACGTCGATCGTTGTCGTCGTCGGCATCTTCGACCTCATGACGGCGGCCAAGCGCGCCACCGCCGACGCGCAGTGGGAAGGCTTCGGCACCGAGATCTACCTCTTCGTGGCGCTCATCTACTTCGCGTTCTGCTCGGCGATGTCGTGGTACAGCGCGCGGTTGCAGGCCAGGCGCGACCCGGGGCGACGCCGGTGAGCCACGCCGCGAATCCGCAAGACGTGCCGATCCTGCGGATCGCGCGGCTCAACAAGTGGTACGGCGCCTTCCACGCGCTGCGCGATGTCGACCTCGCGGTGGCGCCCGGCGAGCGCATCGTCGTCTGCGGACGATCCGGATCAGGCAAGTCATCGCTGATCCGCTGCATCAACGGCATCGAGGCCTTCGACGTCGGCGAGATCGAGGTCTGCGGTACCGCGCTCGGGTCGCAGGCTTCGCGCGCCGAGCTCACCGCCGTGCGGCGCCGCGTCGGCATGGTGTTCCAGCAATTCAACCTCTTCCCCCACCTCACGGTGCTGCAGAACTGCACGCTCGCGCCGGTCTCGACCGGGCTCCTGAAGCCGGCCGAGGCCGAAGTCGCGGCTGCCGAGATGCTCGCGCGCGTGCGCCTGGCCGATCAGGCGCGCAAGCATCCGGCCGAGCTCTCTGGCGGACAGCAGCAGCGCGTGGCGATCGCGCGGGCGCTCTGCATGAGGCCCAGGCTGATGCTCTTCGACGAGCCGACCTCGGCGCTCGACCCGGAGATGGTGAAGGAGGTGCTAGAGGCAATGGTCGCTCTCGCCGAAGACGGCATGACGATGGTCTGCGTGACGCACGAGATGGGCTTCGCCCGGCAGGTTGCCGATCGCGTCGTGTTCCTGGACGAGGGCCAAGTGCTCGAGATGGCGTCGCCGTCGGAGTTCTTCGATGAGCCTCGTCACGCGCGAGCGAGGTCGTTTCTCGGCGATCTCCTGCGCGTCTAGCCCACGACGTCGGCTCTTCCCGGCAGCTCGCTGTTTTCTGAGCGACGGTTCCCGCCCAGGAGCCGCAGGTCGGGCGAGACGGTCCTGGTCAGGCCTTGAGACGCCAGCCCGTCCGCACGATCCAGGTCGAGATTGCGAGGGCGATGACGAAGAATGCCGATGTCATCGCGAAGCTGACGCCCACTGACACCTCGGACCTGTCGAAGAAGCTCCAGCGGAACCCGCTGATGAGGTAGACGGAAGGATTGAGCAGCGAGAGCTTCTGCCAGACCGGCGGCAACATGCTGATCGAGTAAAACGGCCCGCCGAGAAAGGTGAGCGGCATCACGATCAGCATCGGGATCAGCTGCAGCTTCTCGAAACCGTCGGCCCAGATGCCGATGATGAAGCCGAACAGGCTGAAGGTGACCGCCGTGAGCACGAGAAACAGCAGCATCGACAGGGGATGCGCGATGTGCAGCGGCACGAAGAAACTGGCCGTGGCGAGGATGATGAGTCCGACCAGCACGGACTTGGTCGCTGCCGCGCCGACGTAGCTGACGACAATCTCGAGGTGCGAGATCGGTGCCGAGAGCAGCTCGTAGATCGTGCCCGTGAACTTCGGAAAGTAGATCCCGAACGACGCGTTGGCGATGCTTTGTGTCAGCACCGACAGCATGATGAGGCCGGGGACGATGAATGCGCCGTAGGTGACATCGCCGATGCGCTCGATGCGTGACCCGATCGCCGCGCCGAAGACGACGAAGTAGAGTGCCGTCGAGAGGACGGGCGAGATGATGCTTTGCGTGACGGTGCGCCAGGTCCGCGCCATTTCGAAGCGATAGATGGCGCTGATCGCGTGGCTGTTCATGTCTCCTCCTGGACGAGGTCGACGAAGATGTCCTCGAGCGAGCTTTGCGTCGTCTCGAGGTCCTTGACCCGCAGGCCCGCGTCGCGCAGCGCTTCGAGCAGGGCCGGAACGTCGTCGTGCGCGGCGCCCGGGCCGTAGACGTAGGTGATCTCGTTGCCGTCTGTGCCGAGCGTCAGGCCCCAGGCCGTGAGCGCCGGCGGCAGCCGGGCGAGCGTCGGCTCGATGTGCAGCGTCAGACGCTTCTTGCCGAGCTTTTTCATGAGCGTCACCTTGTCCTCGACCAGGATGATCCGCCCCTGGCGGATCACGCCGACGCGGTCGGCCATGTCCTCGGCCTCGTCGATGTAGTGCGTGGTCAGCACGATCGTCACGCCCTGCTCGCGCAGACGGCGCACGAGCTGCCACATGTCCTTGCGCAACGCGACGTCGACGCCGGCCGTCGGCTCGTCGAGGAAGAGAACGCTCGGTTCATGAGAGAGCGCCTTGGCGATCATCACCCGCCGCTTCATGCCGCCGGAGAGCGTCATGATCTTGCTGTCCTTCTTGTCCCAGAGCGAAAGATCCCGGAGCGTCTTCTCGATGTGCGCCGGGTTCGCCGCCTTGCCGAACAGACCGCGGCTGAACGACACCGTCGCCCACACCGACTCGAAGGCATCGGTCGTGAGCTCCTGCGGGACGAGGCCGATCATGGCGCGCACCGACCGGTAGTCGGCGACGATGTCGTGGCCGGCGACGGTGACGCTTCCTTCGCCGAGCTTGACGATGCCGCAGATCATGCCGATCAGGGTCGTCTTGCCCGCGCCGTTCGGGCCGAGCAGCGCGAAGATCTCGCCCTGTCGGATGTCGAGACTCACGCGGTCGAGTGCGCGAAAGCCCGTGGCGTAGGTCTTGGCGACATCGCGGACGGAAATGATGGAGGTCATCGAAGCTGGCATCGGACGAGCTAACATCATCGCCCCTGGTGACGGAAGTTCTCAGGCCCCTGGGCGCGTACTCCCATAGACGGTCGCTGCAGCATTTGAGTCGGTGGTTGAGATGACGAGAACCGTGTCAGGCGTACTTTATGTTGCCGCGTTGATCGCCGTGATCGTTGGCGTGGATTTGCTGTTCTTCAGGGATCGAGTCTGGGCGCGACTGATGGTCAACGTCGGTATCGTCCTGGTGTTCGCGGCGTTCTACGTACGATTCCTAAAGAGCCCGTAAGTCGATCGCCTGCACCGAGACAGGGCGTGACGCGAAAGTGCCCGAAATGGCACGTTTCCGTCTCGGCTAGAAAGGACAAAGGCCCCGCACTGACGCGCGAGGCCTTGTCCTGACTGGTGGGCCCTGAGTGACTCGAACACTCGACCTACGGACGAAGAGGCGCTCCTTGCCTTGCCTTCCGGCGGGCTACTCCCGGACCGTTCGGCCTTTTTAACCTCCGCGCGAGGACCGATTCGCAGCGTTGCAGTCCTCGGAGCCAGTCGACGCTAGGTCCGCTTCCGGACCCGAAGCGGATCTAGCGGTCGCACTTTGGGCGGCCGGGAACCAGACGGTCGCCGGGACGTCGGCGGGAGGTCGTCCCGTCGATAGGGTCGAGCACCCGTAGACTCATCTCGATCACACTTCAATCGCCCGCCTCAGGCCGACCCATGCTCGCATTCGACCGGCGCGCCGCCGCCATCACCTGGACCGTCGGGCTCGTGCTGCTCGGCTTCTATCTGGCCTACGCCGTGCGCCGGACAATCTTCCTGTTCGTGCTGGCGGTGTTCCTCGCGTACATGATCGTTCCGCTCGTTCACCTGCTTCTCAAGCACGTGGTCCCTCTGAAGTCGAGGCGCACCCTTGCGACCGGCATCGTCTTCGCGTTTCTCGGCCTACTGCTCGCCGGACTGCTCTCGATCGCCGGGCCGCGCGTGACGGAAGAGGGGAGCCGATTCGCCGAGCAACTGCCGAGCCTCGTGGGGGACGGCCACCTTCTCGACCGGATCCCACTTCCGGACTGGCTCGCGCCCTACCGCTCAAGGCTGACGCAGTTCCTGCACGCGCACGCCGGCGATGCGACCGCGAACAGCGCCGATCTCGCCAAGCGCGCCGGCAAGCTCGTGTTGGTCTTCGGCGAGAGCTCGCTCTTCTTCGTCCTGATCCCGATTCTCGCCTTCATGATGATCGTGAACACGCCCGTCATTCGCGAGCGACTCTTCGCATGGCTCGAGCACCATCCACACGAGGCGATGTGGAAGCGCATCGTCGGCGACCTCGACACGCTCCTCGGCGGCTACATACGCGCACTGCTGATTCTTGCTTTCGCCACGATTGCGAGCTACTCGATCGCCTTCAGCATTGGCGGTGTGCCATACGCGTTGTTGCTGGCGCTGCTGGCCGGCCTGCTCGAGTTCATCCCGGTGCTCGGGCCGCTCGCCGCCGCGTTGCTGTGCCTTGGGGTCGCTGGGGCGAGCGGCTACGACCACCTGCTGTGGATCGCCGGCTTCATCGTCGTCTACAGAGTCTTCCAAGACTACGTTCTAAATCCTTACCTGATGAGCAATGGCGTCGCGGTACCGGCGCTCCTCGTGCTATTCGGACTGCTTGCGGGACAGGAACTGGCCGGGATCGCCGGGGTCTTTCTGTCCACGCCGGTGCTAGCGGCGATCCTTATCCTTGCGCAACGTATCGGTGAGGAGTCGCTCGCGCGCAAAGCACCGCCAAAGACGGGATGATCGGGCCGACGCGCCCGCCGCGGTCCCATCCTGATCGGGCCTCTTTGCTGTTGGATGCGCTTGTTCTGGCGCGAGCGGCTCGCCAAAGCAGCCCTTCGCGAACAGCAGCTTCTGGCCGCCTGCGGAGACGTCACTCGCCAACGGCGCGCAAGCACTTTCGCGCGACGGCTTGGCTAGATACGCCTGCTGTGCTACGGTTTCTCGGCTTACCCAGACTCGCTGCCTTAGAGGTCAGGCTATGAACCTCGCATCTCATAGGAGTACCGATGCCTGAATACCGTGTTCCAGGCGTTCTGGTCGAAGAAGTTCGTTCGGGAGCCAAGCCAATCGACGGCATTCCCACAGCCACTACAAGTACCCTCGCCAGCGCCACCTCCGCGCAGCTTCATCGAGCAATCGTGCAAAGCACAGTCGACCCTCAAGACTTGGGACGAGTGTTGGTAACGGTTCCGGCTGTGTCACCGGCAACGATGTGGGCGCGAATGTGCCTAAGCTTTGCCGAAACCGGCGCCGCTTTATTGCCGCAGGCCGGTTCAGAAGTGATCGTCGGCTTCTTGGATGGGGACTTGGGCTCACCGGTCTGCTTGGGACGCCTTTGAAACCCGAGTAGTCCGATCGGATGGCTTTGCGAGTAGTCGAGGCTACCTAGACGACCTCCACGGTGAGTCAGCAATGTGCTGAGGATGGGTGGTGCTTCTAAGGAGCTAAGCAGGGATGCGCCGGAAGCCGACGTTCGTAATTGGACCGGTTCTGGCCGCAACGGAACCTTCGCGAGTTCGACGGCGCAATTCGATTCGAGCCGACCGCCGAGGCGGCGTAGACTCCGGCCGCCGCATGCTGGCTGCCGTCTTCGAACCCGCGTGGCGACGCGACCATGCCCGCCCGCGGCATTGGCCGAGGAGGTTCGATGTCGACGATGACGGTACCAGCGGCAGTCTCCCGCGAGACGATGCGCGACCAGCTGCGGCAGTTGCCGCGCGCGTTCTGGATGCTCAACGTCATGGAGATGTTCGAGCGTCTCGCCTACTACGGCGTTCGCGTCGTCATCCCCATCTACATCGCCCAGGCCGACGAGATCCACGGCCTCCACTTCTCCCAGAGCCAGAAGGGCTTCATCTTCATGTTGTGGGCACTGGTGCAGACCGGTGTCCCGATCTTCTCGGGCGGCTTCGCCGACCGGTACGGCTACAAGAGAACGATCGCCGTTTCGATCGCCATCAAGGTGGCGGGCTACCTGGTGATGGCGACGCAGCGCCAGTTCTGGCCGTTCACGATCGGCTGCCTCGTCCTCGCTCTCGGCACCGCGATCTTCAAGCCCGGGCTCCAGGGCTCGATGCTGCAGCAGTTCGACAAGCGCAATTCATCGATCGGCTGGGGCACGTTCTACATGCTGGTCAACATCGGCGGATTCCTCGGGCCGCCGCTGGCGCACTTCCTCTACGGCGTGTCCTGGCCGGCGGTGTTCTACGGCTGCGCCGTGGTCGTGTCGCTCAACTTCCTGATGTTGTTCACCTACCCGGACATCGCCGCCGGCGGCGTGCAAAGCGGTGGCGTGCTCCGGGTGGCGAAGACGACCTTCCGCAATCTCGCGCGGCCTCGCCTCGCCCTCTTCATCCTGATCATGTCGGGCTTCTGGCTCATGTTCATGCAGCTGTTCGACATGCTGCCCAACTTCATCGTCGACTGGGTGGACTCGAGCCCGATCGTGAGCGCCCTTCACCTGCCTGCGATGTTCACGAACGAGACGCCACGCGGCACGATGGTCGCGCAGGAGTGGATGATCAACGCCAACTCCTTCCTGATCATCCTGTGCGTGGTGTGGATCTCACACGTGGTCGCGCGCATGCGGCGGGTGCACTCGATCATGGCAGGCATCGTGGTCGCCTCGCTGGGCCTGATGCTGGCCGGCTTCACCATGTCGGGCCTGGCTTGCATCGCCGGGATCCTCTTCTTCTCGGTGGGTGAGATGCTCGCGAGCCCCAAAATGAACGACTACCTCGGCGTGATCGCGCCCGAAGGGGAAAAGGCCCTCTACATGGGCTACGCCAACATGCCCCAGGCGATCGGCTGGGCGTACGGCTCGTTCCTGGGCGGGCAGATCTACGACTCGATGGGGGACAAGGCGAACCTCGCGCTCCGCTATCTGAAGGAGCACGGCGCCCTGGATGTCGGCGTCGATCGGACCGCTGCGATGGAGGCGCTGCAGCGCGCCCTGCACCTCGACGCGGATGCTGCGACCCGCCTCTTGTGGAGTACGTACCATCCGTGGCGGCTGTGGATTCCGTTCGCGACGATTGGCATCGTCTCGTCCTTCGGCATCGCGGTCTATGCGCGGTGGGTGCGTCGCTACGACGCGGCCGACGTCTAGGCCGCCGCTCCTCCGAACGCTACACCTGACTAAATTCGCATAGGAGGCCGCATGGTCAAGTCGCACACGCTGGCAGTTGCGGTTGCCTTCGCCGCGACGGTGGCATTGGCGCAAGAAAGTAGCGAGGGTGAGCGCTATACGTTGAAGAAAGATGTCGACTTCAGCAGCTTTCCTCGCTTCGGAGCTGCTGCGATCGGCGACATACCTTTCGACAAATCGTACGGAGAACTCACCGCTGCCCAGCAGAATCGCCTCAAGCTCTTCTATGTCGCGTTGGGTGACCGTGACGAACCGCCATTTCCGCTCCAAGGGCTCGCTGCGATATATCGCCCGGTGGCTCAAGCTCAGCAGAAGCTTTCCGTCTCGGGCGAATTCCGAGCAGATGCCGAAATCGACCAGGAGGGCAACGTTGTCGCCGTCGCGGTGCGGCAATCACCCGACGCGCACGTGACTAACTTCATGGCAAACATCCTGCTACTTACCAAGTTCAAGCCGGCGCTTTGCCAAGGACAACCTTGCGCGATGGGCTTTCCAGTGAAGGTGACCTTCAAGGTCGATTGAAGCAGCGGGGGTCTGGCAATTCCGTCTCGCCTTTCCCTGGGAGGAAGTCTCAACCGCCGCTTCGCGCCTGCTTCTGCTTCGTCGAACATTAGACCTCAACGTTCGCGACGCCCTCTGGCCATGCCGGGACCAGATGAGCCGGCGCCGAAGCAGGGACTACATTCGGCCAACAACGGACCGCCGTTGGAGTCCGCTTTCGGGCGCTTCACCCGCCTCTGTGAAGAGGCGATTCGTAGAAATCGGGGTTGGTGTGCCGCCTTCGAGGGCGTCTAATACGCTGCCGCGAACGGGGGAGGTTGATGCGATTGGTTCTCGTGCTTCTGTTGGCCGGCTGTGCCGCCGTGAGCAATTGGGACAAGCCGGACGCGAGCAAGCAAGAGTTCTACAGGGACGACGACCTGTGCCAAGCGCAAGCTGTTTCGTCGCCTAAGGGCCCTGCGGACCGGCCGAAATACGAATCCTGCATGATCGCTAAGGGGTGGCGAAAGCGTAGTTAGTCCGGCACTCGCTCGCTCCCACGTTGGCCACGGCGACGACGTGCGTCTACGCGCCGCTTGAGGTCGACTAGCAACGGCAGCATTAGCTTCGTGCGTCGTCCAGTCGCGCCCCGCGCGCGAAGGCGCAAATGCAGGCCCTCTTCTATCAGTCGCGTCAGGCTGGTGCGCTGGTGCGTTGCCAAGGCCTTGGCTTCGGCAAGGACCTGGTCATCGATATCGAGGGTGGTCTTCATCTCCGCACGATACAGATTTCTGTGATTGACGTAGGTAGGCGATCCGGCAAGACACGAATCCGACAATCCGTAGGTCGACCGGCGTTGATAGGGCTTGAGACAGGCGACAGCGAGCGACAGATCTGGCCAAACGTAGCTCGATTGGCTACGTTTAGAGCAAACGGCTAGCAGGCGCTAACCCGCTAGCCGTTGCCGTTTCTGGTGGGCCCTGAGTGACTCGAACACTCGACCTACGGATTAAGAGTCCGCTGCTCTACCAACTGAGCTAAGAGCCCGAAAAACTGTGCCGCTTCGGAAGGTTGCCGCGTGTGGGTTGTGCGGGGCTCGAACCCACGACCTACGGATTAAAAGTCCGCTGCTCTACCAACTGAGCTAACAACCCTCCGAGCCCGCAATTATATGGTGGCGCGCACCACCGGCCGGACAGCCGGGTTCGCGACCAGCTCGAGCGCGCGGGCGGCAGCCACCATGCCGAAGGTCGCGGTGACGGCGACGCTCGATCCGTAGCCGTGGCAGTTGAGGCTGCCGTCGACATCGCACGCCGCATCGGCCGCGTCCGGCGCCACGACCGGCTCGCGCGAGAACACGCAGCCGATGCCGAGCGGACCGCCGCGCGACGCGCCGTGGACCTTGCGCAACCGCTGCCGCAAGGCGGCGAGCATCGGGTCGTGGGTGACGGCGGCGAGATCGCCCGCCTCGACGCGCTCGGCGGCGCGCTTGCCGCCCGCGGCGCCGACGCAGACGAGCGGCGACTCCGTCCCGAGCGCCCACGCCGCGAGCGCTGCCTTGGCGCGGACATCGTCGCAGGCGTCGACGACGACGTCGGGCCGCCGCGCCAACAGCGCCGGCCAGTTCGTCTCGTCGACGAACTCCTCGATGCCGACGACCGCGCAGCCGGGATGGATGTCGGCGATGCGCATTCGCAGTGCCTCGACCTTGGCCATTCCGAGCGTGCTGCCGAGCGCCTGCACCTGGCGGTTGACGTTCGACTCCGCGACGTGGTCGAGGTCGACCAGCGTCAGCGCGGCGACGCCGCTGCGGGCGAGCGCCTCGGCTGTCCACGAGCCAACGCCGCCGAGGCCGACGACGGCGACATGCGCGGCCCGGATGCGCCGGTACGCGACGTCGCCGTAGAGACGACGCAGACCGCCGAAGCGGCGCTCGAGGTCGGCGTCGTCAGTGACCGCGTCCGCCGGCTCGGCAGCGCCTGCCGGCAACGCGCTCACTTCAGCGACGCCAGCCGCTCGCGCCCGGCCTGCGCGGCCTCGGACTTCGGATAGGCCTTGAGCAGCTCGTCGATCGTCCGCCGCGCCGACTTGCTGTCCTTCAGCTCGGCCTGGCAATTCGCGATCGCGAGCAGCGCCTCGGGTGCACGCGGGCTGTCGGGCGCGCTCGTGACGAGGCTGCGGAAACTCGCGATCGCTTCCTTGTAGTTGCGCTGCGCGTACTGCGCGTTGCCGAGCCAGAACAGTGCCGACTGCTTGTAGCCCGACGTCGGGAAACGCTTCAGCAGACCGGTGAAGCCGCTCGCGGCGCGGTCGAACTCGCCGCGCCGAAAGCCCGCGAGCGCATCGTCGTAGCTGCGCTTTTCTTCGGGGTCGACGGTGAACTCCTTGTCGTCGATGGTCACCTTCTGCGGCTCGACCTTGCGGATGCGCTCGTCGACGCCCTGCTGCAGGTCGGTCTGCTTCCTCTGCATCTCGGCGACGGTGCGCGCGAGCTCCTCCATCTGGCCGCGCACCTTGGCGTTGTCGGACCGCTGCGCGTCGATGCTGCCGTTGAGGTCGAGGATGCTGCGCTTGAGCTGCTCGATCTGCGCCGACATCGCTGCCATCTGCTCGTTCTGGTGCGCGCGCGCCTGCTCGTTGCTCTGCTCGAGCTGCTTGCGAAGGTCGAGGATGGCGCGCCGCGCTTCGTCGTCGTCGAACAAGCCGGCGCGCGCCGGCGTGGCCGCAAGGCCGGCGACGAGAGCCGCCGCGATGAGAGCCGCGGCGGCGGCGCGGCGGCGTGAAGTGCCGGTCATCTTCAACGACTCGCCAGCTCAGCGCGGCGGTTCTTCGCCCAGGCCTCTTCGTTCTCGCCCTGCACTGCCGGCCGCTCCTTGCCGAAGCTCACCGCCTCGAGCTGGGTCGGGCTGGTGCCGAGCAGGGTCAGCGACTTGACGACTGCCTCGGCGCGGCGCTGGCCGAGCGCCAGGTTGTATTCGCTGCTGCCGCGGTCATCGGTGTGGCCTTCGACGGTGACGTGCATCTTCGGATGGCCGGTCAGCGCCTTGGCGTTCGCCTCGATCACCGGCCGGTAGTCGTCCTTGACGACGTAGCTGTCGAAGTCGAAGTAGACGACGCGCGGCAGGTTCGAGAAGTTGACGTTGCTGGTCGCGGTGACATCGACCGGTGCGACGCGCGTCTGCGAGCCCGCGGCGTCGGCGCCGCCGGCGCCGGCGGTCGACGAAGCGCCGGTTCGCGATTCGACCGGTGCCTGGCTGTCGAGCGGGACGCTCGAGCACGCGGCAAGCGAGGCCGCCGCGATGGCGGTGAGAAGGTGACGATGGAGGGTCTTCATGGTGGATTTCTCCTTTGCTGGCAATTCGCCTTGTTCCGGGCCCCGGGCTCAACGCCCGAAGGGGCCCCACACCGGCTCGCGCAGATCGGCCGTCTGGGACGGCAGGCGAGCCTTGATTTTCCCATCGAGGGTGGTCGTCATCAACACGGTGCGCCCGCCGATGCGGGTTGCGTAGATGAGCAGGCGCCCGTTCGGCGCGAAGCTCGGGTGCTCGTCATCGCTGGTGTCGGTGATCGGCTGCGGTTGCGCGCCCGGCGTCGCCAGGTCGAGGACGACCAGGCGAAACGCATTGCCCGCGCGCGTGACGTAGGCGAGCGTCTTGCCGTCCGGGCTCACGGTCGGGCTGATGTTGTAGCCGCCGCTGAACGTGACGCGCTCGGCGTTGCCGCCGCCGGCCGCCATGCGATAGATCTGCGGCGCGCCGCCGCGGTCGCTCGTGAAGTAAAGGAACTTGCCGTCGACGGTGTACTCGGCCTCGGTGTCGATCGCCGGGCTGCTGGCGAGCCGGCGCGGCTCGCCGCCCGCCTTGCCGATCGAAAACAGCTGCGAGCCGCCCTCGCGCGAGAGCGTCACCGCGAGCCGCTCGCCGTCGGGCGCCCACGCCGGGGCACTGTTCGAGCCGCGGAAGTCGGCGATCGCGCGCCGCTCGCCGGTCGCGACGGTATGGACGAAGACGACCGCCTTCTGCCGCTCGAACGAGACGTACGCGAGCTCCTTGCCGTTCGGCGACCACGCCGGCGAAATGATCGGCTGGCCGCTGTTGAGCGCGACCTGGCCGTTCTCGCCGTCGGCGTCGGCGACGCGCAGCGTGTAGCGCTGGCCGGTCCGCGTGACATAGGCGATGCGGGTCGAGAAGACGCCCTTCTCGCCGGTCAGCTTCTCATAGATGAAGTCGGCAATGCGGTGCGCGGCCAGACGCAGCTCGCTCGCCTCGACGGCATTGCTCTGGCCGCCGATCTCGTTGCCCTTGACGACGTCCCAGAGCTTGAAGCGGACGTCGTAGCGGCCGTCGGCGAGGCGCGTCACCGAACCGGCGACGAGCGCGTCGGCGGCGCGCGAACGCCACTGCGCCATCTCCGGCCGGCTCGACTCGTCGAAGCTCGCCGGGCCGGCGTCGACGATGCGAAAGGCGCCGCTCCGCTCGAGATCGGCGCGAATGATCGCCGACGGCGACTGGTTGCTCTTGTCCTCGTCGCGGAAGCGGACGACCGCGATCGGCAACTGCGTCGCGCCGACGCCCGAGATCTCGACCCGAAACTGTGCCGCTGCCGGCAGCGCGGCGAGCGCCAGCAGCGAGGCGCACACGAGGCGGCGCGAGAAACGAATCTGGGACAATGAGTTCGACCGGGTCGCCATCCGCGTCACACCGCCGCCAGCATCGCCGGCCCCGCACCACCACCGACGACGACATGCGCCAGAACGATTCGCTTGCCGTGGTCATCGTTGCCAAGAACGAGGCGGCGCGCATCGGCGACTGCATCGCCAGCGCGAAGTTCGCCGATGAGGTGGTCGTGCTCGATTCGGGCAGCACCGACCGCACGGCCGCGATCGCGGCAGCGGCCGGCGCACGCGTGGTCGTCACCGACTGGCCCGGCTACGGCCCGCAGGTCGCGCGTGGATTTTCGCTGGCGACCACCGACTGGGTGCTCTCGCTCGACGCCGACGAGCGCATCCCGCCGGCGCTGCAGGCGGAGGTGCGCGCCGCGATCGCCAAGGGCGACCACGACGGCTTTCGCATCCCGCGCTGGTCGGAGTTCTGCGGCCGCGTCATGCACCACGGCGGCTGGCGTCCGGACCGCACGCTTCGCCTCGGCCGGCGCGCCCGCTCCGGCTTCACGAGCGACTTCCTCCATGCCCACATGACGGTCGAGGGCAGCATCGGCGAGTTGCGCGAGAGCCTCGTTCACCACAGCTACCCCGACGTCCACGACGTCCTCGAGAAGCTCGACCGCTACTCGAGCGGGAGCGCCCGCGACATGCTCGCGCGCAGCCGGACGGCCAGCCTGCCGAAGGCGATCGCGCACGGGCTGTTTGCGTTCGTGCGCACGTACCTGCTGAAGCTCGGGTTCCTCGATGGTCGGCACGGATTGATGTTGGCGATCTACAACGCCGAGTATGCCTATTACAAATATGTGAAGCTGATGTTCATGCAGAGTCCGCAGAAGCGGCCGGAGTTCCCCGCATGACGACGCCCGCGAGCGTCGAGCTGCCGCCGCGTGCCGCTGCAGACGTAACGCACGACGGCACGGTGCCGCCGACCGACGGCCATTCGCAAGCAAGTGGCGCTCCCGCCGAGGCGACGCCGGCCGAGAGCGCCGAGAGCCTGGCGAGCCAGGTGGCGAGGCGCCCGCTCGGCGAGCGGCTGCGCCGGATCGCACCGTATTTCGCCGATTGCCGGCGCGGCTTCGTCCTTGCCTTCGTCGGCGCGATCGTCGCCGCGGCGACCGAGCCGGCGATTCCGGCGCTGCTCAAGATCCTGCTCGACAACGGCGTCGGGAAGAGCGCGATCCCGCTCTGGACGGTGCCGATCGCGGTCGTCGGGCTGACGGTCATTCGCGGCCTGGCCGGCTTCGTCTCGCAGTACGGCCTCGCCTGGGCCGCCAACCGCGGCACGCAGACGATGCGGCGGTCGATGTTTCAGCGCGTCCTCGACGCCGAGCCCGCGCTCTTCACCAGGAACACCGCGAGCAATCTCGTCAACACGTTGACGTTCGAGGTCCAGAACGGCGCCAACCAGCTCGTCTATTCGCTGCAGAGCCTGGTCGGCGACTCGCTTCGGTTCGCGGCCCTGATCGGCTACCTCGTCTGGCTCAACTGGCCGCTGACCGTCTTCGTCGCCATCCTCCTGCCCGCGGTCGCCTACGTGATGCGCAAGTTCAGCCGGCGCCTGCACCGCCTCGCCGTCCAGGGCCAGCAGTCGGTCGACGACCTCGCCTACGTCGTCGAGGAGAACGTGCTCGCCTGGCGCAGCGTCCGCCTGCACGCGGCCGAGCCTTCGCAGGCGTCGCGCTTCGAGCGCGCCAGCAACGACCTGCGCCGGGTGACGATGAAGTCGGCCGTCGCCGCGGCCGCCGGCTCGCCGATCACGCAGGTGCTGGCGTCGTGCGCGCTGGCGATGGTGATCGTCGCTGCGCTCTGGCAGAGCAGCCACGGCGGCAACTCGGTCGGCAGCTTCGTCGCCTTCATCGTCGCGATGCTGCAGCTCGTGCCGCCGCTCAAGCACCTGTCCGAGCTCGCCGGGCCGATCACGCGCGGCCTCGCCGCGCTCGACCGCGGCGTGGCGCTGATCGACACCAGCCTTCCGGAGCGCGGCGGCAGCTTCGATCCCGGCCGCAGCAAGGGCCACGTCGAGCTGCGCGGCGTGACGCTGCGCTACCGCGCCGGCCAGCCGCCGGCGCTCGACGAGATCGACCTCGAGCTGCGCGCCGGCGAGACGGTGGCGCTCGTCGGGCCGTCGGGTGCAGGCAAGACGACGCTGGTCAACCTGCTGCCGCGCTTCATCCAGCCGAGCGGCGGCACCGTGCTGCTCGACGGCCAGCCGCTCGGCGCGTGGAGCGTGCGGGCGCTGCGGCGCCAGTTCGCGCTGGTCAGCCAGGACGTCGTCCTCTTCAACGACACGGTCGCTGCGAACGTCTCGCTCGGCGCTGGCGCAGCGACCGGCGCAGGCACCGACGATCGCGAGCGAATCCGAGCCGCGCTCGCGAGCGCGAACCTGCTCGAGTTCGCCGAGTCGCTGCCGAACGGGCTCGACACCGTCGTCGGCCACAACGCCGGCGAGTTCTCCGGCGGCCAGCGCCAGCGCCTCGCGATCGCACGCGCGATCTACAAGGACGCGCCCATCCTCATCCTCGACGAGGCGACGTCGGCGCTCGACTCGGAATCGGAGCGCCTCGTCCAGCAGGCGCTCGACCGCCTGATGAAGGGGCGCACGAGCCTGGTCGTCGCGCACCGGCTGTCGACGATCGAGCGCGCCGACCGGATCGTCGTCGTCGACGCCGGTCGCGTCGTCGAGTCGGGCAGCCACGCCGAGCTGCTCGCCGCCGGCGGGCTGTATGCGCGTCTGCACTCGCTGCAATTCAGGAGCTGACCATGGCCGGATCGTTGTCACCCGCCGCCGCCGCGCCCGCGCGGCCGATCAGCCGCTTCCCGGTGCCCCCGATCGATAGGCTGCCGGACGACCTCCGCGCCCGCATCCTCGAGGTGCAGGAGAAGTCGGGCTTCGTGCCGAACGTCTTTCTTTCGCTCGCCCACCGGCCCGACGAGTTCCGCGCCTTCTTCGCCTATCACGATGCGCTGATGCTGAAGCCGTCGGGATTGAGCAAGGGCGACAAGGAGATGATCGTCGTCGCCACCAGCGGCGCCAACGATTGCCTGTATTGCGTCGTCGCCCACGGCGCGCTGCTTCGGATCTACGAGAAGAATCCGCTCGTCGCCGACCAGGTCGCGGTCAACTACCGCAAGGCCGACATCTCGCCGCGGCAAAAGGCCATGCTCGACTTCGCGATGAAGGTCTGCCTCGACTCGCGCGCGATCTCGGACGCCGACTATGCGGCGCTCCGCGAGCACGGCTTCAGCGACGAGGACGGCTGGGACATCGCCGCGATCACGGCGCTGTTCGGGCTCTCGAACCGGATGGCCAACGCGACCTCGATGCGGCCGAACGACGAGTTCTACCTGATGGGCCGCGTTCCGAAGCCGAAAGCGTGACCGGCAGCGCGATGCGCTATCAGGTCGTCATCCCGGTCCTCGACCAGCTTCGCTACACCGAGCAGTGCGTCGAGAGCCTGCTCGCGAACGGCACGCCGGCCGAGGCGATCCTCGTCATCGACAACGGCAGCAGCGACGAGACGCCGCGCTGGCTGGCAGAGCATCCTTCGATTCCGTCGCTGCGCAACGCGGTCAACCTCGGCTGCGGCGGCGCGTGGACGCAGGGCGCGCTGCTCGCTCGCGCCGACTGGACCGTGCTCCTCAACAACGACGTCCTCGTCAGCGCGCGGGCGATCGACGCGATGCTCGACGCCGCCGAGCGGCACGGCCTCGACGTCGTCAGCCCGGCGCTCGCCGAAGGCCCGCTCGACTACGACTTCGACGCCCACGCCGCAGCGTTCGTGCAGGCGATGGCGGGAACGCTTCGCCGCGGCTGGTTCCATGGTGTCTGCTTCGCGGTCCGGCGCAGCGTGTTCGAAGCGATCGGCTTTCCCGACACCGACCGTCGCCTCGGCGGCCGCGAGGACGTCGAGTTTCTCGTCCGCTGCCTGCGCAACGGCATCCCGGTCGGCGCCGTCGGCGATGCGCTGCTGCATCACTTCGGCTCGATCACGCAGAAGGCGATCAAGCTCGAGACCGGGCAGAAGGACCTCGGCGACCGCGAGTATTTCTACGCCCGGGTCGGCATGGGCTGGCTGGCGAGGAAGCGCTTCAAGGCCGATCGCGTTCGCCGCGCGCGCGAATGGATCGCCGCCGAGCGCGCCGGCCACGGCTACGCGATGCACATGCTGCGCGAGCACGGCAGCTGGCGCGACGCGCCCTATCTCTGAGCTCGGTTCAGGCGCCGGCGCTGTATCCGGCGTGCGCCTCGGTCTCGGTGACGAGATTGAGCTGGCCGGCGAAGCGGGCGCGCCAGCGGCGGCGGTCGAGCCACTCGAAGGGTCCGCCCTCCGGCCGGCCCGAGACCTCGCTGCGCATGCGCTTCAGGACGAGCCAGCTGCCGAGCCGCTCGGCGCAGAACGACCACAGGCGCGCCTGATAGCCGTCGCGGACTGTTGTTTGCCCTGTGATGCATGCGCGCACGACGCGCTCGATCTGCTCCGTCGTCTCGAGCCAGAACGGCGCCGGGTAGACGCCGAGCTCGGCGCCGCCGGGAATGATCACGTCCTCGCCGAAGAACGCTTCGACTTCGCGGCCGCCGAGAACGCCCAGCTCGACCGCTGCGGCGGCGAAGCGAAGCAGATCCTGGGCGCAGTGGTCGCGCGCGTATTCCCGCAGGTAGCCACGCCGGTGCCAGAAGACACGCGTGAAGCGGCGCGGCGCGCTGACGAGAAAGCGCGCATCGCCCGGCCAGAGCGCGGTTGCGAATCGCTCGCCCGCGAGCATCGACTTCGGCACGACGTCCATGACCCGGTAGCGCGGATCGCGGACAGCGCTGATGCGCCGTGGCGAGACGAACTTGCGGTACTGGCAGATGCCGACGCGCGATGCTTCAGGATGGCGCTCGCGAATCAGGTTCTTGAGTGCGAACGCTCCTGCGGTCGAACCGAGCTGCGGGTGGTGCGCGTCCCACTCGGGAGCGAGCTCACGCAGGTTGAGGGCGCCCGGATGCTGGCCGGCGCCGAGGTAGATCGGCGTCACCCAGGACGGCAGGTCGAGCGCGAGCGGGACGTGCGTCAGGCAGGCGTAGACGAGCCCGTCGTCGGGCGGCCCGTTCATCCTTCAGCGCACTCGGCGCAGATAGCCTTCGGGAGCAACGCCGATCAGGAGCTTGTGGTCGATCGCGCGGTCGATCTCGAACTCGGCGTGCGACGCCAAGTACTCGCGGACCGCGGTCTTCGGGTTGTCGCCGGGGCCCCACGGACGCTCGCCGCTGAGCGACTTCGGCAGGTCCTCGACGATGGTGTCAAAGACGACGCAATAGCTGCCGACCGTCGTCAGCGGCGCGTACGCCTCGAGCTCGGCGAGGACGTGGTCGTGGGTATGGTTGCTGTCGAGGCAGACGAGGACGCTCTTCTTGCCGCCGGCCATCTTGCGCACCGCAGCGACGATCTCCGGCGCGACGCTCGAGCCCTCGAGCATCGTGATCCGGCGAACCATCGGATGCGCCTCGATCGCGCTCCGGTTGTGGGCGCGGATGTCGATGTCGATGCCGACGACGCGCGCGTCTTTCGGGCCGCCGCACGCCGCGTTGAGCTCGAGCATCGACGCCGAGAAGATCAGCGAGCCGCCATGGGCGATGCCGGTCTCGACGATCAGCTCCGGCTGCAGCGTCCAGATCAGCTCCTGCATGGCGACGATGTCCTGCGGGTACTGGATGATCGGCCGGCCGAGCCAGGAGAAGTTGTACGAGTACTGGGGCGCGATCGACGCGCGCATGAACTCGCTTGCGGCCTCCTGCAGCGAGGCGTCCTTGGCGTTGCTCTCGATCCGCTCGGCGACTTCGCGCTCGAAGGGGGTCTTCATGTCGCATCTCCTCGTTCGATCGTCCGGTACCGGAACCGGTGCGCGGTGAGCGCCTCGATCTCGGCCAGGTAGTTGCTGTTCATGACGAACACGTCGGCGCCGCTCGCCAACTGCGCCAGCGCCTCTTCGGGCGACTGCACACGCAGCCCCGTTGCGGCGAGATGTCGGCCCTGCTTGGCCGGGTTGATGTCGATCACGGTATCGATCGGCGTGCCGGCACGCTCCATGAAGAGCGCGAAGATGACGCCCTTCGAAGCCCCGCCCCAGATCGCGCGCGCCGCGCCCTCGCCCTTGGCCGCCAGCAGTGCGCGGCTGTCGTCGATCGCCGACAGGAACTGCGGCGGCAGCTCGAATGCGTCGCTCGCCGGGCGCTCGGGCGCTCGCAGCGTCGCGAGGTCGGCGACGACGAAGAGGTACTGGCCGGCGAACGAGCGGCCGGCCTCGTGGACGGTGCCGAACATGCGCTCGAAGTCGACCAGGCGAAAGTAGTTGACGTGCTCGTAGAAGATGTCGAACCAGGCGTGGTGCGCCGCGATCCAGTCGAGGCACGGCACCTCGATGTAGATCCTGCCGGCGCCGCCGTTCGCCTCGCGCAAGCCCGCCAGGAAGGCGAGCGGATCGGCAACGTGCTCGAGGACGTGGCGAAGCACGAGGCCGTCGGCGCGAAGCGCGAGCTCGGGCGTGAAAAAGCGCCGCAGCACGCGCGGGTTCGACCCTTCGTAGGTCGGGTCGAGCCCGGTGACGTCGAAGCCGCTCGCGAGCAGCCGTTCGAGAAAGAGCCCCTTGCCGCAACCGACCTCGATCAGGCTCGCGCCTTCGAAGTGCCGCCGCATGACGCCGAGCACGGCGTCGAGATGGCGCGAGAAGGCGCTGCTCAGGCCCTGCTCGTTCTGGTAATCGGCGTCGTAGGCGACGAGCTCGGGGCGAAACGCCCGGTTGAAGACGAGCCCCGTCTGCTCCGACTGGACCAGGACGACGTCGCCGCGCGGGCAGGCGCGCGCCGCCGCCACGCTGTCGAACATCCTGTTCTGCAGCACCGGCAGCTGCTCGGCGCGGTAGATCTCGCGCAAGGTGTCGGTGGCGGCGCTCATCGGATCTGCAGCGAGCGCCGGAGCTTGGTCGCGTCGCCCCAGAACGCCATCGGCTCGTGCGCCGGGTACGGGAAGCGGCCGAGGTCGGGCCGGATCGACCAGCCGTTGGCCGCGATCCAGCCCTCGACGAGGCTGCGCACCGAGACCGGCTCGCCGGAGCAGACATTGACGACGCCGTAGCCGTGCCGCTTCAGCGCGAGCGCGACGAGATAGCCCGCCGCCTGGGCAACCGGCAGATAGTCGCGCAGCTGCTCGCCGCCCGACATCGGAAAGGTCGACGCCCTCGCCTCGGCGGCGCGCCGCAACTGCGGCCAGAGAGCCGTCTCGGCCTGGCCTTCGCCATGCAGATAGAACAGCCGCGCCCACGTCAGCGCGAACGGCCGTTGCTCCTGGAGCGCCTCGAGCTGGTGACGCAACGCGTCCTTGGCGAGCGCGTACGCGTTGTCGGGTTGCGCGGCCTTGGCCTCGTCGAGCGGACCGGACTGCATTCCGTATTCGAAGCACGTGCCGGCAACGACCATGGCGCCGAGCCCGTGCTCGACGAGCGACTTCAGCAGCGCGTAATGCGCCGGCATCTCGTGCTCGAAGTGATGCAGCGACCGGTAGTTCGGCAGGCCGCCCCAGGCGAGATGGATCAGGACGTCGGGTGCGCCGAGCATCTCGAAGGCGTGTGCCGGAGGGGCATGGACGTCGATGCGGGCGACGCGGTGCCGCTGCCAGGTCTCGGGAAGCGGCGCTCCGGGTCGCGCCCACAGCGTCGTCTCGACGTCCGCGCTCTCGAGCGCAGCGACGACGTGGCGGCCGACGAAGCCGGTCGCGCCGCTGACCGCGACCTTCACGGCGTGCACCTCAGCGACGGCACCGCGGTGACGAAGCGGCCGCCCCAGGAACGCACGTAGTCGAGCTGCGTCATGAGCTCGTCGCGCAGGTTCCACGGCAAGAGGACGATGTCGTCGGGCCGCGCCTCGCGCAGCCGCTCCTCGCCGACGATCGGAATCCGGCTGCCGGGCATGTAGCGACCCTGCTTGGCCGGATTGCGGTCGACGACGAAAGCGATGTGGTCGGGCCGGACGCCGGCATAGTTCATCAGCGTGTTGCCCTTTGCCGCAGCGCCGTATGCGGCGACCTTGCGGCCGGCGCGGCGCGCCTCGATCAGAAAAGCGACGAAGTCGTCCTTCAGCTTGTCGACGCGCGGCTGCAGGCCGGTGTAGCCGGCCACGCTCGCGAGCTGCGCGCCGGCTTCGTCGGCCAGGATGCGATCGACCGCTCCGGTGCGCGCGCGCGGGCCGGTACCGCGCCGCTGCGCGAAGACGCGCAGGCTCCCGCCATGCGTCGGCAGCTCCTCGACGTCGAACACCGCGAGGCCGCCGGCGTCGAACACGTGCATCACGGTGCCGAGCGAGAGGTACGAGTAGTGCTCGTGGTAGACGGTGTCGAACTGGTTCTCGGCGAGGAGACGCAGCAGGTGCGGGAACTCGAACGTCGCCACGCCGTCGGTCTTGAGCAGGAGCGCGAAGCCGCGCACGAAGTCGTTGATGTCGGGAACGTGGGCGAGTACGTTGTTGGCCGCGACCAGATCGACCTGGCGGCCTGCAGCGGCGAGCTCCTGCGCAAGATCGACGCCGAAGAAGCGCTCGACGATGTCGATCCCGAGCGAACGCGCGGCGTTCGCCGTGCTCGTGGTCGGCTCGACACCGAAGCACGGGATGCCGGCCTCTTGGACGAAGCGGAGCAGGTAGCCGTCGTTGGCGGCGACCTCGCAGACCAGGCTCGCCTTCGTCAGGCCGAAGCGCTCGCGCATCGCCTCGACGTACGCCTTGGCGTGCGCCAGCCACGACGACGAGAACGAGCTGAAGTACGCGTAGTCGGCGCTGAACAGCTCGTCCCGGCCGGCGTGGTCCTCGGTCTGCACCAGCCAGCAACGCTCGCAGACGAGCAGACGCAGCGGATACCAGGCCTCGGGCGCGCGCAACGCCGCCTCGGTCAGGTAGGCGTTCGACGGCGGCGCACTGCCGAGGTCGAGGCAGACGCGCTCGAGCTCGGCGGCACAGTGGCGGCACTTCACACCGCGATCCCGTCGAACGCCGCGCCGAGGAACGGCCGCGCGTCGTCGCGCGGCGACAGCACGCCGATCGGCAGCGGCCAGTCGATCGCCAGGCGAGGCTCGCGCGGATGCAGGCCGCCCTCGAAGTCGGCGGCGTACCCGCTGGAGTGGCAGTACAGCATGTCGACGTCATCGCTGAGCGTCTGCAGGCCGTGCGCGAAGCCCTCGGGGATGAGAAGCGCAATGCCGTTGTCGGCGCTCAGCCGCTCGGCATGCCAGCGCAGGAACGTCGGCGAGCCGCGCCGCAGGTCGACGGCGACGTCGAACACTTCGCCGCGCAGGCAATGAACGAGCTTGATTTCGGCGTGCGGCGGCCGCTGGTAGTGCAGGCCGCGCACGCTGCCGCGCTGCGCGGTGCGGGTGTGGTTGACCTGCGCGACCGGCGCGCTCCAGCCGGCGTCGCGCAGCTCGTCGGCGCAGAACAGGCGGACCAGAAAGCCGCGCTCGTCGCCGAGCGGCAGCCGGCGAACGCGCCTGAGGCCGGCGATCGGCGTCGCCTCGACCAGCAGTCTGCTCACGCCGTGCTTTCGCCTGCTGTGGCCGGGGCTGCGATCGCCGCGGCCACCTGACTACGGGCATCGATGTCCTCGCCGCAGAGCGACCCCGCCGACGCGCCGTCGCCGAGCCGGCGGTACCAGCGCATCGTTCGCCCGATGGCCTCGGCGAGCGGCCAGCGCGACGTCGCGCCGAGGACGTCGCGCGCCCGGGCGACCTCGAGCGCGAGCCGGCCGGCTTCGTGCGGCGCGCCGGCTTCGGTCTCGTCGCGCCAGTCGCCGCTGCCGTACGCGGCGCGCGCGAGCCGGATCACGTCGCCGACGCTCGCCGCCTCGTCGGTGCGAGGCCCGAAGTTGTAGGAGTCGGCGAGTGCGGGCGCGTGCCATAGCGCCGCCGCGAGGCGGAGGTAGCCGGCGAGAGGGTCGAGCACGTGCTGCCACGGCCGCACCGCGTCGGCGCGGCGCACGCGCAGCACGGCACCGCTCGACCAGGCGCGAACCGCATCGGGGATCAGCCGGTCCTCGGACCAGTCGCCGCCGCCGATGACGTTGCCGGCGCGCGCGGTCGCGAGCGCCACGCCGCGCTCGCGGAGGAACGCGCTTCGATAGCTCGCCGCGACGAGCTCGGCCGCCGCCTTGCTCGCGCTGTATGGATCGTGGCCGCCGAGTGGGTCGTCCTCGCGATACGGATAGACCCACTCGCGATTGCGGTACACCTTGTCCGTGGTGACGACGACCGCGACGCGCACGTCGGCGCTGGTGCGCAGCGCTTCGAGCAGATGCGCGGTCCCCATCGTGTTGGTCGCGAAGGTCGCGAGCGGCTCGCGATAGCTCGCCCGCACCAGCGCCTGCGCGGCGAGATGAAAGACGATCTCCGGCCGCGCCTCGCGAACCACGCGCGCAACGGCGGCGGCGTCGCGGAGATCCGCGATCTGGCTCGCCATCGCGTTGTCGAGGCCGGCGAGCTCGTACAGGCTCGGCCGCACCGGATCGAGCGCGAGGCCGGTGACGTCGGCGCCGAGCCGCTGCAGCCAGAGCGCGAGCCACGCCCCCTTGAAGCCGGTGTGGCCGGTGAGAAGAACGCGCTTGCCGCGCCAGAACGCCGGGTCGGGGCGGTCGGTCGCCGCCGCCATCGTCGAGGTCGCGGACGGCTGCTCGCTCACCAGCGCTTCCACGGCGCGCGGCCCGACTGCCAGAGCTCTTCGAGAAGGTTGCGCTCGCGCAGCGTGTCCATCGGCTGCCAGAAGCCGGTGTGGACGTAGGCCATCAGCTCGCCGTCCTTCGCCAGGCCGGCGAGCGGCTCCGATTCCCAGCTCGTCGCATCGCCGGCGATGCGGTCGATCACCTGCGGCGACAAGACGAAAAAGCCCCCGTTGATGAGGCCGCCGTCGCCGCGCGGCTTCTCGATGAAGCCGGCGACACGGTCGCCGTCGAGCTTGAGCGCGCCGTAGCGCCCGGGCGGCTGCACCGCCGTCACGGTCGCCTGCTTGCCGTGCCCGCGGTGAAACGCCAGCGCCGCGGCGACGTCGATGTCGGCAACGCCGTCGCCGTAGGTGAAGCAGAAGCACTCCTCGTCGGCGACGTAATCGCGGACGCGCCGCAGGCGGCCGCCGGTCATCGAGTCCTCACCGGTGTCGACCAGCGTGACACGCCACGGCTCGGCGTTCTTCTGGTGCACCTCCATCCGGTTGTTCGCCATGTCGAAGGTGACGTCGGACATGTGCAGAAAGTAGTTGGCGAAGTACTCCTTGATCACGTAGCCCTTGTAGCCGCAGCAGATCACGAAGTCGTTGACGCCGCCGGCCGAGTAGATCTTGAGGATGTGCCAGAGGATCGGCCGGCCGCCGATCTCGATCATCGGCTTCGGCTTGAGGTTGGTCTCCTCGGCGAGCCGGCTGCCGTAGCCGCCGGCGAGGATGACGGCCTTGACCGGCCGGCGCCGTGCCGCTCCCTGGCCGTTGGGGTCTGTCCTGCTCATCGTCTCATTGTCGTCCAGCGACGCCGCCGCGGCCGAGGATGCGGTCGACCTCGGCGACGACGCGCGCCGAGCCCATCGTCAGCAGGCAGACGCTGACGCTGTCGTTGCGGTCGTGGCAACCGGCGCGGTTGCAAGGCACGCACGGCGGCGTTCCCTGCAGGACGACCACCTTGCCGACACGCTGCACGAGCGCGTGCGAGACGTACGGCACGTCGAGCGTCTCGTTCGCCGGCCACGGGCCGAAGTAGCGCGGATCGATCGGCCCGTAGAGCGCGATGACCGGAACGTCGCACGCCGCCGCGAGGTGGGTGATCGACGTGTCGCCGCCGATGTAGACGGCGGCGCCCTCGATCAGCGCCGCCATCTGCGGCAGGTCGAGCGTGCCGGCGGCGTCGACCACCCGGTCGGCGGCGAGCCCGATCCGCACCGCATCGACGACGGAGCGGTCGAGCGCCGAGGTCGCACCGGTCAGCACGACCTGCAGCTCGCGCGCGAGCAAGGCCTCGATGAGCTCGCGCCAGTGGGCGATCGGCCACTGCTTGTACGCGACCGCGGCCGGTGCCTGCAGCACGGCGTACGGCGGCCTGAGGCGCGCGGCGAGCTCGGCCGGCAGCGCGTGCGGCGGCGGCGCGACCAGCGCCGCGCCGCGCGGCTCGATCCAAGGCGCGAGCAGGCGAAGCTTCTCGATCACCGAGTGCGACTGGCTGTCGTTCATTCGCACGCGGTGCTCGAGCAGCGCCCGCTTCCACCACGACTTCGCCTCGTCGGTGACCTGCCCCGCGCGGCGCTTCGCGGCAGCGAAACCGTACAGGTGGGCGCGGTCGGAATACTGGGCGATCAGTGCCAGGTCGTAGCGCCGCCAGAGGCGGCGGATGAGCGGCAGCGACGCCAGCCAGCCGCTGCCGGCGGGGACTTCGATCAGCGTGCCGACGTCGGGGTTGCCGCGCAGCATGCCGAGCGTGCCGCCGAAGCCGAGGACATCGATCGTCGCCTCCGGCCAGCGCGTCCTGGCGGCGCGGATCAGCGGCGTCGTCAACAGCACGTCGCCGAGCTGGCGCGTGCAGACGACGAGGATGCGGCCGAACCGGTCGTCGGCGCGGAGTCCCTGGCCGCCGGTGCTCACAGCAGGACGATGTCGTACTGCTCGGGCGACGGGAACGGCTCGGCGCGGAGCGAGATCGGCTTGCCGATGAAGTCGGAGAGGCCGGCCAGGTTCTGGCTCTCCTCGTCGAGCAGCATCTCGACGACCGCGGCCGAGGCGATGACGCGGAACTCCTTCGGGTTGAACTGGCGCGCCTCGCGCAGGATCTCCCGCAGGATGTCGTGGCAGACGCTGCGGGGGGTCTTCACTTCGCCGCGGCCCTGGCAGGTCGGGCACGGCTCGCACAGCAGGTGGGCGAGCGACTCGCGGGTGCGCTTCCTCGTCATCTCGACCAGGCCGAGCTGGGTGAAGCCGCTGACGGTGATCCGCGTGCGGTCGCGCGCGAGCTGCTTCTTCAGCTCGGCGAGCACCGCCGCCTGGTGCTCCTCGCGCGCCATGTCGATGAAGTCGATGATGATGATGCCGCCGAGGTTCCTGAGCCGCAGCTGCCGCGCGATCGCCTGCGCCGCCTCGAGGTTGGTCTTGAAGACGGTGTCGTCGAAGTTGCGCGCGCCGACGAAGCCGCCGGTGTTGACGTCGACCGTCGTCAGCGCCTCGGTCTGGTCGATGATGAGATAGCCGCCGGACTTCAGCTCGACACGCTTGCGAAGCGCTTTCTCGATCTCGTCGTCGACGTTGAAGAGGTCGAAGATCGGCCGCTCACCGACGTAGTGCTGGAGCTTGTCGACTGCGCCCGGGGTGTATTCGCGACCGAACGCGGTCAGCCGCTCGAACTGCATCCGCGAGTCGATCCGGATCGTCTGCGTGCGTTCGTCGGCGAGATCGCGCAGGACCCGCTCGGCGAGGCCCAGGTCCTGGTGCAGCAGCGTTCCCGGCGGCGACTTGAAGGCGCGCTCCTTGACGCGCGCCCACGTCGTTCGCAGGTAGGCAATGTCGTCGCCGAGCTCGCCGTCACTCGCTTCGGCGGCGTTGGTGCGCAGGATGAAGCCGCCCTTGTCGCCGAGCGGCTCGCCGGCGGCGATGCGCCCGGCGAGGTCGGCCTGCACGAGCTCGGTGACGCGGGCGCGCAGCTGCTCGCGCAGCTCGGGCGAGCCGATCTTCTGCGAAATGCCGATGTGGTCGTCCTGCGGCAGGAAGACGAGCAGCCGCCCGGCGATCGAGATCTGGGTCGAGAGGCGCGCCCCCTTGGTGCCGATCGGATCCTTGATCACCTGCGCCGTCAGCGTCTGGCCCTCGAAGACGATGCGCTCGATCGGCGGCGGCGGCACGGCGCCCGGCGAATGGTCGCCGCGCGGCGTGCCGCCGTTGACGAAGACGTCGGCGATGTGGAGGAACGCGGCGCGCTCGAGGCCGATCTCGACGAACGCCGACTGCATTCCTGGCAGGACGCGCGCGACCTTGCCGATGTAGATGTTGCCGACCCGGCCGCGCTCGAGCTCGCGCTCGAGATGAAGCTCCTGCACCGCGCCGTTCTCGATGACGGCAACGCGCGTTTCCTGCGGCGACCAGTTGATGAGGATGTCTTGCATCGCGTCCGGCACGCCGGAAATCGGTCAGGGCGCGACCGCGACGCCCGCCCAGTCGAGAAGGACGGCCGTCTCGTGCAGCGGCAATCCCATGATACCGGTGTAGCTGCCGTCGATCCGCGCGATCCAGCTCGCCGCCGCGCTCTGGATCGCGTACGCGCCGGCCTTGCCGAACGGCTCGCCGCTCGCGACATAGCGCGCGATGCGTTCGGCGGCGACATCGACGAAGCGCACGTGCGAAACGCTGACCGCCAGGCGCGTGCGGCCGCGGGCGGCGACCGCGACTGCGGTCAGGACGCGGTGCGTGCGGCCGGCGAGCAGCGCCAGCGTGCGCGCGGCGTCGTCGGCGTCCGCGGGCTTGCCGAGAATTCGCGCGCCGAGCGCGACCGCGGTGTCGGCGCAGAGGATCGGCGCCGGCGCGAGATCGCGTGCCTCGCGCCGTGCGATGGCGGCACGCAGCTTGGCGCGCGTGACCCGCTCGACGTAGCGCGCCGGCAGCTCGCCCGAACGAGTCGCCTCGAGCGCCTCTGCGTCCTCGTCGGCGCCGGCGACGAGCAACTCGTGGCGGACGCCGATCTGCGCCAGCAGCTGGCGCCGGCGCGGGCTCTGCGACGCCAGATAGACGAAGCTCGGGTCGAAGCGAGCGCGACGCCCGCCAGGGCGCCCCACGGCCGTCGCCGGCCCCTCGGGGGGCAGCGACCGAAGGGAGGCGCCAACGGGCCTCATCTCTACTCGCGATGGTAGGGATGGCCGGCGTGGATCGACCACGCGCGATAGAGCGCCTCGGCGACGACGACGCGAACGAGCGCGTGCGGCAACGTCAGGTCCGAGAGGCGCAGCGTCTCGTCACAGCGCGACTTCAGCGCCGCGTCGAGCCCGTCGGGGCCGCCGACGAGAAGCGCGGCGTCGCGACCTTCGCCCTGCCATGCTGCGATCCGTGCGGCGAGCTCGGCCGAGGTGACGCGGCCGCCGCGCTCGTCGAGACCGATGCGGCGGGCGCCACGCGGGACTGCCGCCTCGATTCGCACCGCTTCGGCCGCCATCAGTTGCGCGGCGGTCCTGCTGCCGCGCGGCTCGGCCTTGACCGCCTTCAGCTCGAGGCGCAACTCGGGCGGCATCCGCTTCGCGTAGTCGGCAAACGCATCGTCGGCCCACGCCGGCATGCGCAGGCCGACGGCGATGAGGACGATCCTCATGCGACGCGCCGCACCGGCCGCGCCGCACCGGTCAATGGCGACGCGCGAGCCGCGCTCAGCGTCGCGCGCCCGCTGTCCCGGCGCCCGGGCGGCGGCCCGCGGGACGCGCGGCCTTGGCCGCCTTCTTCGCGCCGGCCTTCTTCGCCGGCGCGCCCTTCGTTGCCGTCTTCGCCGCCGACTTGACGCCGGTCGTGCGAACGACGCGACGCACCGGTGCCGCCTTGGCGCGCCGTGCCGGCGCGCGATGGTCGTCTGCGGCCGGAGCCGATGCCTTCACCAGCCGCGGCGGCGAAGCGCCGAGCTTGACGCGCACGGGCTTGTCACCCCAGAGCTCCTCGAGGTGGTAGTACTCGCGGATCGCCGGCTGCATGACGTGGACGACGGCGGCGCCGCAGTCGACGATGATCCATTCGCCGTTGTCCTCGCCTTCGGTGCGCGGTGACGGCGCACCGGCCGATTTCACCGCATCGCGAACACTCGCTGCCAGCGACCTCGTCTGCCGGTTGCTCGTTCCGGACGCGACGATCACGCGTTCGAAGAGCGGAGACAGATGCTCGGTGTTGAAGACCACGATGTTCTGGGCCTTGACGTCTTCCAGACCATCGACGATGACGCGCTGCAGCTTGCGAATGTCCATCGATCTCCTTGAAGGTGCCCGGGACAGGGCGATCAGCGGTAGAGCTGGCGGCGCTCAATATAGCTCGCGACCGCCGGCGGAACGAGATTGGCAATCGACTCGCCCGCGGCGACCCGGCGGCGCACTTCGGTCGACGAGATGTCCATCATCGGCAGACTCACCATCTGGTGCGGCACCGCGGCGATCTGCGGGTTGTCCGGATTGGCGGCGTCGGGCCGGTTGGCGATCGCCAGCGTCACCCGCGCGACGAGCTCGCGCCAGTCGCGCCAGGTGTGCAGCGTCGCGTACTGGTCCTGGCCGAGGATCAGCACCCATTCGTTGCCGGGCTCGGCAGCGGCGAGCTCGCGCACGGTATCGAGCGTGTAGCTGAGGCCGCGCCGGCGCAGCTCGGTGCGGTCGAGGACGAAGCGCGGCTCGCCTTCGATTGCGAGCCGGACCATCGCTTCGCGGTCGGCTGCGGCGCTGAGCTGTCTCGCCTTCTGCGACGGCTGGCCGACCGGGATCCAGCGAACCTCGTCGAGCCGCAGCTCGGCGAGGGCGAGCGTGGCGAGCGCGACGTGTGCGTTGTGCACCGGATCGAAGCTGCCGCCGAAGAGGCCGACGCGTTTCATCGTTGCGCCGCCGCGCCTGGGCTCGTCGGCGGCGCGTCGCCGGCCCAGTCGCGCGGACGGAGGAAGTCGCTGTAGAGGTGCGCCTCCGGCGTCCCCGCCGCGGGCTGCCAGTCGTAGCGCCAGGTGACGACTGGAGGCATCGACATCAGGATGCTCTCGACGCGGCCGCCCGACTGCAGCCCGAACAGCGTGCCGCGGTCGAACACCAGGTTGAACTCGACATAGCGGCCGCGCCGATAGCACTGGAAGTCGCGCTCGCGCTCGCCGTAGGGCAGTGTGCGGCGGCGCTGCACGATCGGCAGGTAGGCGGGAAGGAGCGCGTCGCCGACCGCGCGCATGAGCGCGAAGCCGTTCGCGAACCCGCCTTCGGCGAAGTCGTCGAAGAAGATGCCACCGATGCCGCGCGGCTCGTTGCGGTGGCGGAGGAAGAAGTATTCGTCGCACCACGTCTTGAAGCGCGGGTACTTGTCGGTGCCGAACGGCGCCAGCGCGTCGCGCGCGGTGCGGTGGAAGTGGGTGGCGTCTTCCTCGAACCCGTAGTACGGCGTCAGATCGAAGCCGCCGCCGAACCAGACCACTGGATCCCGCCCCGCCGGCAGCGCGGCAAGCAGCCGCACGTTCATGTGCACCGTCGGCACGTACGGGTTGCGCGGATGAAAGACGAGCGAGACGCCGAGCGCCTCGAACGGCGCGCCGGCGAGGTCGGCGCGGTGTTGCGTCGCCGCCGCCGGCAACGCAGCGCCGCGAACGTGCGAGAAGCCGACGCCGCCGCGCTCGAGCAGCTGGCCGCCTTCGACCAGGCGCGAGATGCCGTCGCCGTCGAGCTTGCCGCCCGGCGTGCGCTGCCAGGCATCGGTGATGAAGGCGTCGCCGCCCTCCTGCTCGAGCGCCGCGACGATGCCCGCCTGCAGGGCGAGCAGCCAGTCGCGAACGTCGCGCGTGTCCATGCCGTTGTCAGGGCCTGATCGCGCGCTGGCCGATGTCGCTGCGCCACTGTGCCCCGGCGAACGAGATCCGGCGCACCGTGTCGTAGGCACGCTGCTGCGCCTGGCGAGTCGAATCGCCGAGCGCGGTGACGCAGAGGATGCGGCCGCCCGAGGTGACGACGCTGCCGTCGCGCAGCACCGTGCCGGCGTGGAAGACCTTGACCTCGTCGCCGTCGGCGTCGTCGTGGGCGACGTCGGCGAGGCCGGTGATCAGATCGCCGCTGCGCGGTGCCGCCGGATAGCCACCCGCGGCCATGACGACGCCGAGCGCGACCCGCCGATCCCACTGCAGCTCGACCTCGTCGAGCGATGGCGCGTCGTTCGCCGTCGCCGCGCGCAGGAGCAGCTCGAAGAGGTCGCTCTTCAGGCGCATCAAGATCGGCTGCGCCTCAGGGTCACCGAGCCGGCAGTTGAATTCGACCGTGCGCGGATTGCCGTTCGCGTCGATCATCAGCCCGGCATAGAGAAAGCCGGTGAACGGCCTGCCCTCGGCGGCCATGCCGGCAATCGTCGGCAGGATGATCTCGTGCATGACGCGGGCGTGCACGTTCGGCGTCACCACGGGCGCCGGCGAGTACGCGCCCATGCCGCCGGTGTTGGCGCCCTGGTCGCCGTCGCCGATCCGCTTGTGGTCCTGGCTGCTCGCGAGCGGCACGACGCGACGGCCGTCGCAGACGACGATGAAGCTCGCCTCCTCGCCGGCGAGGAATTCCTCGATGACGACGCGGCCGCCCGCCGGCGCGCCGGCGCCGAGCATCGCCTCGACGGCGGCGTGCGCTTCATCACCCGTCGCCGCGACGACGACGCCCTTGCCGGCGGCGAGGCCGTCGGCCTTGACGACGATCGGCACTGCTGCGTCGTGGACATGGCGGTGCGCCGCCGCCGCGTCATCGAAAACGACATACGCCGCGGTCGGAATCGCATGCCGCTGCATGAACGCCTTGGCGAACGACTTCGAGCTCTCGAGCTCGGCCGCAGCGCGGGTCGGGCCGAAGATGGCGAGACCCCGAGCGCGGAAGATGTCGACCGCGCCGGCGGCGAGCGCCGATTCCGGACCGACGACGGTGAGGTCGATCCGCTCGTCGAGCGCGAACTCGGACAGGGCGTCGAGATCGGTGATGGCGACGTTCCGCAGCCGCGGCTCGACCGCTGTTCCCGCGTTGCCGGGGGCGACGAAGACGCTCTGCACCCGTTCGCACTGCGCCAGCCGCCACGCCAGCGCATGCTCGCGCCCGCCGCCACCGATGACGAGCGCCTTCAATCGGGCAGCTCGGCGTTGTGGTACACGGCCTGGACGTCGTCGAGGTCTTCGAGGATGTCGAGCAGCTTCTGCATCCGCTCGGCGTCGTCGCCGTGCAGTTCGACGGTGTTTTCGGGCCGCATCGTCACCTCGGCGATTTCGGGGACGAGCCGTGCGCCTTCGAGTGCCGCCTTCACGGCCTCGAAATCGGCGGGCGCCGAGAGCACCTCGATCGAGCCGTCGTCGCCGCTGACGACGTCGTCGGCGCCGGCGTCGAGCGCTGCCGCCATGACGGCGTCCTCGCTCGCGCCGGGCGCGAACACGAACTGTCCGCAGTGGCGGAACTGGAACGAGACCGAGTTTTCGCTGCCGAGATTGCCGCCGTACTTGCTGAACGCATGGCGCACCTCGGCGACGGTGCGGACGCGGTTGTCGGTCATGCAGTCGACGATGACGGCCGCACCGCCGATGCCGTAGCCCTCGTAGCGCACCTCCTCGTAGTGCGTGCCCTCGAGGTTGCCGGTCGCCTTGTCGACGTTCTTCTTGATCGTGTCGGCCGGCATGTTCGCCGCCTTCGCCTTTTCGACCGCGAGGCGCAGGCGCGGGTTCATCGCCAGGTCGCCGCCACCGTGGCGCGCAGCGACGACGATCTCGCGGATCAGGCGCGTCCAGATCTTGCCGCGCTTCTCATCCTGACGGCCCTTGCGGTGCTGGATGTTGGCCCACTTGGAATGACCGGCCATGTCGGCGATGCGCTCTGCGCGTGTGTGTCCTGGGAAGCGCTCGGGATTCTAGGCGGCGTTCGACTCGCGCCGGTCCGCTCCCCGCAGTCGCGGGAGGAGAACGCGCTGCCGCGCCTAAACTGCTTCCTGCATTCCGACACCGACGCCCACAAGTCCGACGCTGCCGTCTACCAAACCGCCGCGCCGGCGCTGTCGATCGAGGTCGACCGTCTCCAGCTCTCCCGATGCGCTGGGTCTTGGGCGGACAGAGTTCGGCGAGGTGCAAATCCTGCCGAGCTCCGTGTTGAGCAGCCGGCGCGCTGTACCTGAACGCTCAACTTGCGAACGGCCGACGAGTTCGGTCTCAGGATTGCAGACCGCTTGCGACTTCGCGCAGATGACGTCATTCGTCGATATCGAGGATTGAGTCCGGCACGCAAGCTCCGTCGCCGTTGTCGGTGCACGGCAAAGCCGCCGTGGCGCAAGACCCGCTCAGATGCCGCCGTACCACTCGTAGCCTTCGTCTTCCCAGTAGCCGCCCTTGCCGCCACGGATGGCGGCGAAGCTCTCGATCAGCTCGATCGAGCGGATGTACTTGGCCTGCTTGTAGCCGAGCTGGCGCTCGACCCGGCAGCGCAGCGGCGCGCCGTTGCTGATCGGCAGGGGCTTGCCGTTCAGCTCGTAGGCGAGGATCGTCTGCACGTGGTGGGCGTCGTCGAGGTCGATGCTTTCGTAGTAGCGCGAGTCGCGGCCGTCGAGCGAGGGGCCGTCCATCGAGTCGTAACAGCGGAAGAGCACGAACTTCGCTTCCGGCTTCGGCTCGACCATGTCGAGGATTCCCGCCAGCTGGACGCCTTTCCATTTGCCGATGCAGCTCCAGCCCTCGACGCAATCGTGGCGCGTGATCTGCGTCCTCGACGGCATCGCGCGCAGCTGCTCGAGCGTGAATACGGCCGGCTTTGCGACCAGGCCGCCGACGGTCAGCTTGTAGTCGGCAAAGCCTGCGTCGCGCAGCGCCACGTAGTCGGCATCGCCCGGATTGAGCGAGCCGTTGCTGCGGAAGGTCTGCGCGACCCGGTCCTCGCCGAATTCCTGCGCCATCGCCGGCCGCGGCGCGACGACCCTGGCGAGCGAGTGGTTGAGGTGCTGCGCGCTCTTCAGCGTCTCGACGAACGACTCGTTCTGCGACAGCCGGTCGCAGCCGGCGAGAAACGCCGACCCTGCCGCGGCGACGGCGCCGCGCAGCAGCTGGCGGCGGTCGCGGGCACGCGCGCGCATCAGCGTGAACGTCTTTCTCATGGCTGCACCTCCTTCTTCGCGTGCTCCTCGGGAACGACGAACCAGCCGGTGATCATCGATCGCATCTCGTTCCAGACGCCGGCGATGAAGACCTCGGCGACATGGACGACGACGAAGAGGACAAGCCCGAACGCGGCGAGGAAATGCAAGGTGCGCGCCGACTGGCGGCCGCCGAGCAGCTCGACCCAGCCGGTGAAGACGGTGTCGAGCCGCGGCGACATCGCCAGGCCGCAAAGGACGACAAGCGGCAGCAGGCCGAAGATGACGATCAGGTAGGTGAGGCTCTGCAGCACGTTGTAGCGCGTCGCCGCATCGCCGGTCGGGTGCTTGAACCTGGCATGGTCGACGATCGAGCGGCCGATGTTCCTCAGCTCCTCGCGCGTCGGCACCAGGTCGCGCTTCAGGTGGCGGCTGAGGATCGTGTAGAGCACGTAGGCGACGCCGTTGACGACGAACAGCCAGGCGAAGAAGAGGTGCCAGTGACGCGCCATCGCGAGCCACTGCGGGCCCGGAATCGTCGCCCACGCCGGAAAGGCGCGCGCCATCGGCTGGCCGCCGGCCGACGAGGAGAGGCCGAGCACGCCGGTGGTCGTGAACTCGGTGCCGCCGATCCGCGTGAAGCCGACCGGCCCGTTCGGCGTGTTGCGGGCGCCGAACGAGATCCACGGCGTCGCGAACGTCGAGTCGTGGCCCCAGTAGAGCGCCGGATGGGCATTGAAGATGTTGAGGCCGCTCATCAGCAACACCGTCAGGCAGATGACGTTGATCCAGTGCATCACCCGCACCGGCAATCGATGCCGGTAGACGCGGCGCGCCGGCTGGGCGGCCACGACGACGACGTCGGCAGGCGCGGTCGCTTCGATATCCATGCGCAAGCTCTCCTGGTGTCCTGTCGTTGCAGTCGGCTCGGCACGGCCGACCCTTACAGCGCGCCTCGCCGCGGTTACGGGACGGCGGTCATGCGCGCCACCGGGCGGGTCAGGATACGCGCCTCGTGCTCGACCGCGCCGACGATGCCGTTGGCGGCGAAGCTCGCCGGCACCTCGGGCTCGAGGGCGAAGACGGCGAGATTGGCGAGCGGCTGCTCGAGCGAGACGTAGTAGCTGCCGGCGCCGACGTCGAGCAGCGTCGGCAGCGTCTGCACCTTGAGCCGCATCGCCGTGCCCGCGTTCGCCGCCGCGCCTTCGGCTGCGCCTGCCGGCTCGCGGCCGGTCTCGCGATAGCTTTCGCCGCGCAGCTCGCCGTCCTCGGCGAGCTGCTGCACCTCGATGCCGAGCAGGCGCAACCGCTGCACCGCGTCGCCCTCGCTCTGCGACAGCCAGTAGCCACACGGCCGCGGCCGCGTCTTCAGCGGCCGCAGCTGCAGCGCCGACTGCCAGGCGACGGTGAGCCCCCGGACGTCGCCGGTCGTTGCGTCGAGCATCGACGTTGCGTACTCGCTCGGCGTCGGCGCCGCCTCGAGGACGACCTCGCCGCGGCAGGCGAGCGACGCCGTCTCGCGCTCGACGAACTGGCGCAGCTTGACGAGATCGTCGGCGTGCCTGGCGGCGCTCGTCAGCACGTTGGCAACGGCGACGACGTGCGTCTGCACGCGCCGCTTGAGGTCGACGCGGCCCATGCCGCCGCCGCGCGTCTCGACCAGCAGACTCACCGTATTGCGCAGGCCGCCGGCGTTGCGGCCGACCTGCGGGGCGACGCTGCCCATCGTCAGCGTCCTGTCGGCAGGGTCGATCGAGACGGTCGAGTACCAGTCGTTGCTGAAGCCGGCGCTGCGGAGGCCCGCGACGAGCGGCAGGCGGAACCATTCCTCCGCCGCCTTGGTGATGAACGGCGGCAGATTGGCGACCGTCGCGTACTGCAGCAGCGCGTCGAAACGCTGGACGCCGCCGAACTTGGCAGTGAAGGCGGGGCTGACCGGGTATTCGTGCAGGTCGAGGATGACGATCGGCGAGACCTGCACGAGCAGCTGCGCGATCGCGCGCGCCTCGGGTGTCTGCAGCAGGAGGTGGTCGCGATTGACGTCGGTGCCGTCGGCGGCGCCGCGCGTGAACGCTGCCGCGCCGTCGGGATTCGCGCGTGGCAGGACGACGACGTCGACGTGGTCGAGGATGGCGGCGAATCGCCCGGCGGCGAGGTCCTGTGCGACGGCGATCAGCGCCTCGGTGCCGGCGGGCTCGTCGCCGTGCTGGCCGGCGAGGAGAACGACGGTCGGCCGCCGCGCCGGCGTCGACCCGGCGACGGCGGGCGTCGACGCCGCGAGCGCCGGCGCGGCGAGCGCGGCCGGCCTGCTGAACGCCAGCGCTTCGATCGGCTCGCCGCCCTGCGAGGCGCCGAGCGAGAGCACGGTGACCCCGGTCGCGTTCTCGCCGAGCGTCGCGCTGCGCTCGAGGCCGCGCACGATCGCATGCAGCTCGGCGTTGGTCGTGAAGGTCGTGCGGCCGGGCTCGAACGCCGGTGTCCCGAAGCTCACCGCCGGCTCGGGGAAGCGCGCGGCGATCGCCGGCGCAACGCTCGGCGACGGCAACGGCGCGATGGCAACCGGCGGCGCCGGCCGCACCGCCAGCGCGGTCGCGGTCGGCGGGCTCGATGCCGTCGCTGCCGCCGCACCCACGACCGGCGCCGACGCCGTCGGCGGCGGCCGGTTGGCAGTGACTTGTGTCGGCGGCGGCGTCGAACGCATCGACGACGGCAGGTAGCGCTGCGACGTCGCGCACGCGCAGAGCATCGCGCACGCCAGCATGGCTGCAGGGCAGCAACCTGCGAGCGAGCGAGCGAACCGGGTCATCCAGATCTCCTCCGCACGGCGGTGCGTCTGCGGCCAATATAGCCGTGCCCGTTTCCACCCGCGCCGGCGCCGCGGCGGTTGGCGACCACGGCTTGCAGCCCGTCGCAGCGCGCCCGGGCAAGGGTGCGATTCGCCCAGAATCGCGCCATGGCAGCGCCACCGGCCGATCCCCAGCCCGCATGGCGCAACATCGTGCTGCGCTTCGCCTCGCGGGGGCTGCGCGTCGAGTCCATCGCGCTGGTCTTCGCTGCGTGCCTCTGGGCGCTCTTTCCGCACTCGTTCTGGGAGACAGTCCTCTATTCACTCTGCATCTCGACAATGTGCTGGCTGTTCATCGAAGCCGGCCGCGCCGCCGCTGCCGCACATCGGCCCTCGCTCGTTCCCGGCGAGCGGCGCGGCGGCTGGCCCGGCTGGAGCTGGATGCTCGTCATCGTCGCCGTCGGCAGCATCCTCGGCTACGCCGCGGGCAACGCGATCGCCAACGCGCTGACCGGCAACCACTCCCCAGGCCCGTTCGATGCCCAGCCGCGGCAGACGCTGGCGCTGCTCGTGATGTCGCTCGCGCCGGCGCTGACGATCACGTACTTCTTCCAGTCGCGCTCGATCATCGCCCACCAGCGCGAGCAGGTGGAGCGCGCCGAGCGGCAGGCCGCCGAGCAACAGCTGAAGCTCCTCGAGTCGCAGCTCGAGCCGCACATGCTCTTCAACACGCTCGCCAACCTGCGGGCGCTGATCGCGGTCGAGCCTGCGCGCGCGCAGGCAATGCTCGACCGCCTGATCGCGTTCCTGCGCGCCTCGCTCGCCGGCTCGCGCAGCGACTCGCAGTCGCTCGCGGCCGAATTCGCGCGGCTGCGCGACTACCTCGCGCTGATGGAGGTGCGCATGGGCGACCGGCTGGCGACGAGTTTCACGCTGCCCGGCGATCTGGCGACGGCGCAGGTTCCGCCGCTGCTGCTGCAGCCGCTCGTCGAGAACAGCATCCGCCACGGTCTCGAACCCCAGCGCCACGGCGGCCGGATCGACATTGCGGCGGCGCGCGACGGCGAAGCGCTCGTCGTCACGGTGCGCGACACCGGCGCCGGCGCCAGCGCCGTCGCGCCGGCGCCCGGCGGCGGCTTCGGCCTCGACCACGTGCGCGAGCGGCTCGCCACGCTGTACGGCAGCGCATCGTCGTTCACTTTGGCGCCGGCAGCCGATGGCGGCGGCGGCATGATCGCGACGGTCCGCCTGCCGCTCGCGACCGAGCCGACGGCAACCGCCCTCGCCCCGAGCGCGACGACATGCAGCCGCGGGCGCTGATCGCCGAAGACGAGCCGCTGCTCGCCGCCGAGCTGCGGGCCGCGCTGGCCGCGGCGTGGCCCGAGCTCGAGATCGTCGCCGTCGCCGGCGACGGCGAGAGCGCGCTCGAGCGAACACTCGCGCTGCGACCCGACGTCTGCTTCCTCGATATCCGGATGCCCGAGATGAGCGGGCTCGAGGTCGCGCAGGCGCTCGCCGAGGACTGGCGCGACGACGCCGGCGCGTTCCCGCTCGTCGTCTTCGTCAGCGCCTACGACCGCTACGCGCTCGAGGCGTTCGAGCACGCCGCGTTCGACTACGTGCTGAAGCCGGTCGACGCGGCGCGCCTCGCCCGCACCTGCGCGCGCCTGCGCGACGCGATCGCGGCCCGCAGCGGCGCGGCGGCGAGCGTCGCCGGAGCGGTCGAGCAGTTGCGCGCGTTGCTCGCCGGCACGCCGGGAGCGCCGAAGGTCGCGGTCGAGCCGCTGCGCGTCATCCAGGCGGGAATCGGCACCACGATCCACATGGTGCCGGTCGACGAGGTCATCTACTTCGAGGCCGCCGACAAGTACGTCCGCGTCGTCACCGCCGAGCGCGAGCATCTGGTGCGCGTCTCGTTGCGCGACCTGATGCCGCGGCTCGATCCGGCGCGCTTCTGGCAGGTCCATCGCGGCGCGGTCGTCCGCGTCGATGCGATCGCGACCGCCGAGCGCAGCGAAACCGGGCGGGTCACGCTGGCCCTGCGCGGCCGCAGCGAACGGCTGACGGTGAGCCGCTTCTACGCACCACTCTTCAAGTCGATGTAGGCCGCCGATTCAGCGACGGTGGTCGACTTCGTGGTGGACGCGGTCGTCGCGGTCCCAGCCGCGCCGATCCCAGTCGCGCCGATCCCAGTCGCGCTGCGCCGGCGCCCAGCGCACCGGCGGCGCCCACGCGCGATAGCGCGCGCCGACGACGACCGGCGGATAGAAGCCGACCCGCGGCACGAAGGTCGGATCGACGTACGGCTGGTCGTAGACGTACGGCGCCGGCGCGTAGACCGGCGCGGGCGCATACGCGATCGGCGCCGGAGCCCAGGCCGGGCCGCCCGAGATGTAGCTCGCGACCGGCGGGACGTTGATGCCGATCGACCAGTTGACGTTGGCCGCTTCGGCGGCAGAGGCGGCGAACAGCGTCACCGCGGCCGCAGAGGCGAGAACGAGGAAGCGTTTCATGGCTGTCTTTCCGGCGGCGCACGCGACGGTGCGTGCATGAACAGACAACGGCCGTCACCGGGCTGTGCGTTGACGCTCGCGGATTGCGAAAGGTAAAGCTTTGCTGCTCGACGGCCGCCGCGCGGTCACGCCCTGGTGCCGCGAAGCGCACGCGAGCGCCGCCTAGAATCGCGCCTCCCGCCCCGCTTCGACGCATGAGCCACTCCAGGGACGCCGCCGCGCCCGCCAGCAACTTCCTGCGCCACATCGTCGAGCGCGATCTCGCCGAGGGCACGTACGCCGCCAGGCGCTTCGCCGGCACGCCCGGTGACGCCGCGCACCACGCGGCCGCGCCGCCCGATCCGGCGCGCATCCGGACCCGCTTTCCGCCCGAGCCGAACGGCTACCTGCACATCGGCCACGCGAAGAGCATTTGCCTCAACTTCGGCCTCGCCGAGGAGTACGGCGGCATCTGCCACCTGCGCTTCGACGACACCAACCCGGAGAAGGAAGAGCAGGAGTACGTCGATGCGATCGTCGACGCCGTGCACTGGCTCGGCTTCGACTGGCACGCGCCCGAGCCCGGCTGCCGCGGCGAAGCGACGACGAGCCACCTCTATTTCGCGAGCGACTATTTCGACTTCATGTATCGCGCCGCCGAGGCGCTGGTCGAAGCCGGTAAGGCCTACGTCGACGAGCAGAGCGTCGACGAGATGCGCGCCAGCCGCGGCGACTTCGCGACGCCGGGCAAGGACAGTCCGTTTCGCGACCGGACGCCGGCCGAGAACCTGGCCCGGCTGCGGGCGATGAAGGCGGGCGAGCTCGGCGACGGCGCAGCGACGCTGCGGGCGAAGATCGACATGACGAGCCCGAACATCAACCTGCGCGATCCGGCGCTGTACCGGATCAAGCGCGCGACGCACCACAACACGGGCGACCGCTGGTGCATCTACCCGATGTACACCTACGCGCATCCGATCGAGGACGCGCTCGAGAACATCACCCACTCGATCTGCACCCTCGAGTTCGAGGACCAGCGGCCGTTCTACGACTGGCTGCTCGACTCCTTGTGCGATCTCGGCCTGCTCGCCCGCCCGCGTCCGCACCAGTACGAGTTCGCGCGCTTCAACCTCAGCTACGTGATCACGAGCAAGCGAAAGCTCAAGCAGCTCGTCGACGAGCGGGTCGTCGACGGCTGGGACGACCCGCGGATGCCGACCATCGCCGGCCTGCGCCGGCGCGGCTACACGCCGGAATCGATCCGGCTCCTGTGCGAGCGCGCGGGAACGAGCAAGGCCGGCGGCTGGACCGACTATTCGAGCCTCGAGATCGCGTTGCGCGACGACCTCGACCCGCAGGCGCCGCGTGTGATGGCGGTGCTCGACCCGGTGCGTCTGGAGCTCACCAACTGGGCCGAGCTCTTCGGCGGCGACGGCGCACACCGCGAGCGCTGCCATGCACCGGTCCATCCGCAACGCTCCGAGCTGGGCACCCGCGAGATCCTGATGGGCCCTGCCCTCTGGATCGAGCGCGACGACTACGCCGAGGTGCCGGCAAAAGGGTTCTTCCGCCTGTTCCCCGGCAACCGCGTGCGTCTCAAGTACGGCTACGTCATCGAGTGCAGCGGCGCCGAGAAGGATGCGAGCGGCGCGATCACGAAAGTGCTGGCGACGATCGTCGCCGACACCAAGAGCGGAACGCCGGGAGCCGATGCGGTGAAGGTGAAGGGAACGCTGACCTGGCTCGCGGTCGACGACGCGTCTGCCGCGGAAGTCCGGCTGTACGACAGGCTCTTCGTCGACCCGCAGCCCGATGCCGGCGGCAAGGACTTCAAGGCGGCCCTCAATCCCGACAGCCGCAAGATCGTCCGAGGCTTCGTCGAAACGTCGCTCCGCGGCGCGCAACCGGGCGAGCGCCTCCAGTTCGAGCGCCACGGCTACTTCGTCGCCGATCTCGTCGACCATCGCAGCGAGCGGCCGGTCTTCAACCGCACTGCGACGCTGCGCGACACCTGGTCGCGCTAGCGCCCGGTCAACCTACATCGGCGGCGTGAAGCCGTTGCGGCCGGCGGTCGCGCGCAGCGCCGTCGGCTTGCCGTCGCGCATCTGCGCCGTGACCAGCACCTTCGCTCCCGGTACCAGCAGCGAGCGGTCGGCAGGCTTGAGCGTGACGACCGGGATGCCTTCGGGAACGACGATCGTCTTGGTGCCGTCCTTGTAGTGCAGCGTCATCGTCCGGCCCTTCGCGGCGGGCGCGACGCTCGTGACGGTCGCGTTGGTCATGGTCGAGCCGGGCTGCAGATCCCACTGCGAGTGGCCTTCGCCGGTGCCGCGCATCGCCTCGGGAAAGACGAGCACCTCGAGCGCCGAGAGCGAGCCGTCGGCGCCGGGCAGCGCCGCCGTGCCGACGAAGGTGCCCGACTGGATCATCGCCGGATCGACCGGCAGCACCTCGCTGACGGCGAAGTTGTCGGCGAGCGCGAGCGTCATCGTCTCGCCGCTGCGTTCCTTGAGGACGATCGATGTCGCATCGATCTTCTCGATCGTGCCGCGCAGGCGCATCGTCGGCGCCGTCGATTGGGCGACTGCAGCGGCGCTGAACAGCGTGAGCGAAAGCAAAAGGGCTTTTTTCATGGCGGCTCCTGGCCGGCGGTGCGGGGCCGACCCTTGTAGCGCATCCGACGCGGCCGCGCATTCGATCGCCGAGAATCGGCCCATGCGCCGGGTCGGTCTCTCCGCGTTGCTCGCGATCGTGCTTGCCGGCTGCGGCGGCGGCGGCGATGGCGGTGGCACGGGCGCAGGCGCGACGCCGCCCACGGCGCCGACCGGGACGCTCCAGGATGCGACCGCGTACTCGAGCGCGGCCGGCGCGTCGCTCGCGACGTCGAGCGAGACCGCCTCGGTCACCTCGCACACCCTCGTCCTCGGCGCGAGCACGATCAGCTACAGCGCGACCGCCGGTCATCTCGACGCCCGCAACTCGCAGAGCGGCGCCACCGAGGCGTCGCTGTTCTACGTCGGCTACACGGTCGCCGGCGCGGCGGCGACGCGTCCGCTCGTCTTCTTCTACAACGGCGGCCCCGGCTCGGCGTCGGTGTGGCTGCACCTCGGCTCGTATGCGCCACGACGGATCGTCACCCACGCGCCATCGCTCGCGGTGCCGCTGCCGTTCCAGCTGGTCGACAACGCCGAGAGCCTGATCGATGTCGCCGATCTTGTCTTCGTCGACGCGGTCGGCACCGGCTACTCGGAGGCGGTCGCGCCGTACCGGAACAGCAGCTTCTGGAGCGTCGACGCCGATGCCGCGCTGATGCGCGACTTCATCGCCCGCTACGTCGCGGTCAACCAGCGCGGCGCGTCGCCGACGTTCATCTACGGCGAGTCGTACGGCACGACGCGATCGACCGTGCTCGCCGAGCTGATGCTCGCAGCCGGGATGCGTCTCGACGGCGTCGTCGTGCAGTCGTCGATCCTCGACTACAACAGCAACTGCGCCATCTTCGCGCCCGGCCAGGTGAGCTGCGAAGGGTTCGTGCCGAGCTACGGCGAGGTCGGCGCCTGGCACGACCTCAGCTCACCGCTGCCGACCGACGCCGACGTGTTTGCCGGCACGCTGCGCAGCTTTGCGACCGGCAGCTACGGCCCGGCCGCAGCTGCGTTCATCGCCTCCGGCCAGGCGGCTCCCGCGGGGCTCGTCGCCGAGCTCGTCGCGCTCACCGGCGCGTCGGCCGCGCTCTGGAATGCGAACCTCGATCTCGATCCCGACGCCTACCGCAGCCTCGCTCTGCCCGGCCAGCTGATGGGGCGCTACGACGCGCGCATCGTCGCCGCGAACGGCAGCGCGCTCGCGGCGTCGGGCGACCCGTCGGCGGCGCTTGTCGCGGCACCCTTTGCAGCCGCCGCGCAAGAGCTCTTTCAGCAGGAGCTCCTCTACTCGGCGAGCGCGGACTACACGATGCTCTCCGACGCGATCTCGAGCTGGGACTTCAGCCACGACGGCCAGCCGCTGCCCGACACGATTCCCGATCTCGCCGCGGCGCTCGTGCGCGCGCCCGCGCTGCCCGTGCTCTCGCTTGCCGGCTACCACGACCTCGCGACGCCGTTCCTGCAGACCGAGCTCGACCTCGAGCGGCTCGGCCCGCAGCCGAGCGTCGTCACGCGCACCTACTCCGGCGGTCACATGATCTATCTCGACGACCTATCGCGCGGCCGGCTGCGCGACGCGATGCGGGCGTTCCTGCGAGGAACGCCGGTGCCGGCGCAGGCCAGCGCGACGACGCCCCATCCGGGCCGAGCGCCTGCGCTGCGGCCGCAGTCCGGCGCTGCGGCCGCGCCGCGGGCAAGTACAGCTCCGGCGTTGCCAGCGGCGACGTCAGCGGTCGACCGAAGCGCGCTCGCGCAAGGCGGCGACCCGGTCGTCCCGCCGGGATTGCGCGTGCCGCCGGCAACGAGCTCGCCGCGCGGCGCCGAGCTCGCGGCGCGCGTGCGCGAGA
>DATAYY010000007.1:0-6588 GCA_036272325.1 Caldimonas sp.
ATCGATGTTGGCACCTCCGGCGGTGTCTGGGGCCTGCAACGCGGCTACTGCATGATGATCGGCGGCGACGCCGATGTTGTGAAGCATTTGGACCCGATCTTTGCGACCCTCGCGCCGGGAATCGGCACGATCGATCGCACGCCGGGCCGCACCGACAGCACGGGCGGCACGGCGGAGATGGGCTACCTTCACTGCGGCCCGACGGGGGCGGGACATTTTGTCAAGATGGTCCATAACGGCATCGAGTACGGCGTGATGGCCGCCTACGCCGAAGGGCTCAACATCCTGCGCCACGCCGGCGTCGGCAAGCGCAGCCAGGCGGCGGATGCCGAGACGACGCCGCTGCGCGATCCCGAGTTCTATCAGTTCGACATGAACCTTCCCGACATCACCGAGGTCTGGCGGCGCGGCAGCGTGATCGCCTCGTGGCTGCTCGACCTGACCGCAGGCGCGTTGCTGCAGGACCCCGACCTCGCCGCCTACAGCGGCCGGGTCTCCGATTCGGGCGAAGGGCGCTGGACGATCCAGGCCGCGATCGAGGAGGGCGTGCCGACGCACGTGCTGAGCGCCGCCCTGTTCGACCGCTTCGGCTCACGCGGCCAGGCCGACTTCGCGAACCAGGTGCTCTCGGCGATGCGGCACGCGTTCGGCGGCCACGCCGAAAAGCCCGCGGGAGAGCACTCGTGACCAGCGGCGCGGCAGCTGCGCGGCCGCGCTCCGACGCGCTCGTCGTATTCGGCTTCACCGGCGATCTCGCCAACAAGAAGATCTTCCCCGCCCTCTACGCGATGACCAAGAGAGGCGAGCTGAACGTTCCCGTGATCGGCGTCGCCTCGACCACCCTGACGCCCGAGCAGGCGCGCCAGCGCGTTCGCGACAGCATCGCGCACGAAGGCGGCATCGACGATGGCGCCGCCCTCGACAAGCTGCTCTCGCGGATCGGGTACGTGGCCGGCGATTACCAGCAGCCGTCGACGTTCGCGGCGCTGAAGTCCGCGCTCGCCGGTGCCGCGCGGCCGGCGCACTACCTCGCGATCCCGCCGGCGCTGTTCGAGACCGTGATCAGGGGCCTCGGCGACGCCGGGCTCGCGACGAACGCGCGCGTGATCGTCGAGAAGCCGTTCGGTCGCGACCTCGCGTCGGCGATCCAACTCGACACCGCCGCCCACGCCGTCTTCCCCGAGACGTCGATCTTCCGGATCGACCACTACCTCGGCAAGGAGGCGATCATGAACATCCTCTACTTCCGCTTCGCCAACTCTTTTCTCGAGCCGATCTGGAACCGGCACCACGTCGCCAGTGTCCATATCACGATGGCGGAGGATTTCGGCATCGGCGAGCGCGGCGGCTTCTACGAAAGCGCCGGCGCGCTGCGCGACGTGATCGAGAACCACCTGTTCCAGATCGTCGCGCTGCTCGCGATGGAGCCGCCGGCGTCGCCCGGCTTTGCCGCCGTGCAGGCCGAGAAGGCCGGCGTCTTCCAGGCGATGCGCAAGCTCCGCGCCGACGACGTCGTCCGCGGCCAGTACGAGGGCTACCGCGCCGAGAAGGGAGTCGCTGCCGACTCCGACGTCGAGACCTTCTGCGCCGTGCGCCTGTTCATCGACTCGTGGCGCTGGGCCGGCGTGCCCTGGACCCTGCGCTCGGGCAAGTTCCTGCCGACCACCGCCGCCGAGGTGCTGGTGCAGCTGAAGGCGCCGCCGCAACGCCTGTTCGACGACGTCGCGTTGCCGGGCGAGCGGCCGAACTACGTCCGCTTCAAGCTGCAACCGGCGGCTGCGATCGCGATCGCAGCCCGCATCAAGCGCCCGGGCAAGGGCTTCGTCGGCGATCAGGAGGAGCTCTTGCTGTGCGAGCACGAAGCCGGCGAGGAGCCGCCCTACGAGCGCCTGCTGAGCGATGCGATGGCGGGCGACGGTTCGCTGTTCACGAGCCAGGACGCGATCGAGGCGGCGTGGGCCGTCGTCGACGACGTTCTCGTCGATCACCACCCCGTGCAGCCGTACGCGCGCGGTTCCTGGGGCCCACGCGCCGCCGACGCCTTGGTCGCTGCCGACGGCGGCTGGCATGCGGTCACGGCGACCGAAGGGTGCCCGCCGTGAACCTCGCGACCCGGCCCGTTCCCGAGCGCGAGGACGTCGTCTTCCTGCTCGACGTCGACAACACGCTGCTCGACAACGACACCATCATCGCCGACCTGCGCCGCCACCTCGAAGATGAGTTCGGTGCCGCCAGCGCGGCGCAATACTGGACCATCTTCGAGCGATTACGCGACGAGCTCGGCTACGTCGACTACCTCGGCGCCCTGCAACGCTACCGTGACGCGATCGACCAGCGCGGCGACGGCGACCACCGGCTGCTGCAGATCTCGAGCTTCCTGATCGACTATCCGTTCGCCGCGCGTCTCTATCCGCGCGCGCTCGACGTCGTCGCAAGGCTCGCGACGCTCGGCACGACGGTCATCCTGTCCGACGGCGACGTCGTCTTCCAGCCGCGCAAGGTCCTGCGCTCGGGGCTCTGGGCGGCCGTCGAGGGGCGCGTTCTGATCTACGTGCACAAGGAAGCGCGGCTCGACGACGTGCAGCGCCTCTACCCGGCGACGCGCTACGTGATGGTCGACGACAAGCTGCGCTTGCTGACCGCGATGAAGGCAGTGCTCGGCGATCGGCTCGTCACGGTCTTTCCGCGCCAGGGCCATTACGCCCTCGACGCCGCCGCTGTCGCGCGCTATCCGGCCGCAGACTGCAGCGTCGGTTCGATCGCCGAACTGCTCACCCTCGACTTCGGCGCGCTCCTCGGTGCGCCCTCCCTGGAGACGTCATGATCAACGCCAATACCAGCGCGCTGCACGCCATCGGCCAGAGCCTCTGGCTCGACAACATCACGCGCGACATGCTCGACGACGGCACCCTCGCCCGCTACATCGCCGAGCTGTCGATCACCGGCCTGACCTCGAACCCGACCATCTTCGAGCACGCGATCGGCCACGGCAGCGCCTACGACGCCCAGATCGGCGAGCTCGCGCACGCCGGCCGTTCGGGCGAGGAGCTGTTCTTCGCCCTCGCCACGCAGGACCTCGCGCGCGCCGCCGACCTGTTCCGGCCGGCGCACGACGCCAGCGGCGGCGTCGACGGCTGGGTCTCGCTCGAGGTCTCGCCGCTGCTCGTCGACGACGCCGCACGAACGACCGAGTCGGTCGCGCGCCTGCATGCGGCGGCGGCGCGACCCAACGTCTTCATCAAGATCCCCGGCACGCCGGCCGGCGTGCGGTCGATCGAGGATTCCGTCTTCGCCGGCATTCCGATCAACGTCACCCTGCTCTTTTCGCGCGAGCAGTACGTCGCTGCCGCCGAGGCCTACCTGCGGGCAATCGAGCGGCGTCTCGAAGCCGGCCGCGATCCGAAGGTCCGGTCGGTGGCGTCGCTCTTCATCAGCCGCTGGGACGTCGCCGTCCAGGACCAGGTCCCGGCCGAGCAACGCAACCGCCTCGGCATTGCCGTCGCAAAACGGACCTACAAGGCGTATCGCGAGCTGCTCGCATCGCCGCGTTGGGCCCGGCTGCGAGCAGCTGGCGCGCAACCGCAGCGCCTGCTCTGGGCGAGCACCGGCATGAAGGACCCGGCCGGGCGCGACACGATGTACGTCGAGACGCTGGCGGCGCCGGACACGATCGACACCATTCCCGACAAGACGCTGCTCGCCTTCGCCGACCACGGCCGGCTCGGCGCGCTCCTCCCGGAGGACGGCGGCGACGCGGAGGCAACCATCGCCGGGTTCGCGAAGCTCGGCATCGACGTCGACGCGCTGGCGCTGCGCCTGCAGAAGGAAGGCGCCGCGTCGTTCGCCAAGTCGTGGCAAAGCCTCCTCGACGGCATTCGCGCGAAGAGCGACCAGCTGGCAGGCGCGGAGAGCCGATGAGCCGCGACCACCTTGCCGCGCGGCCGGCCTGGCGCGCGCTCGTCGAGCACCACGCGAAGATCGGCGAAACGCACCTGCGCGATCTCTTCGCGGCCGACGGCACGCGCGGCGAGCACCTCGTCCTTGAGGCCGCCGGGATCTATCTCGACTACTCGAAGAACCGCGTCACCGACGAGACGATTCGCCTTCTCGTCGCGCTGGCGAACGACTGCGGCGTGCGCGAGCGCACCGCGGCGATGTTCCGCGGCGACATTCTCAACCCGACCGAGCATCGCTCGGTGCTGCATGTCGCGCTGCGCGCGCCGGCCGGCACCAGGCTCGTCGTCGACGGCGTCGACGTCGTCAGCGACGTCCACGCGGTGCTCGATCGCATGGGCGCGCTCGCCGACGCCGTTCGCAGCGGGCGTTGGCTGGGCCACGGCGGCAAGCGGATCAGGAACGTCGTCAACATCGGCATCGGCGGCTCCGACCTCGGCCCGGTGATGGCCTACGAAGCGCTGCGCCATTACAGCGACCGCTCGCTGACGCTGCGCTTCGTCTCCAACGTCGACGGCACCGACCTCGTCGAGGCGACGCGCGACCTCGATGCCGCCGAGACTCTCTTCATCGTCTCGTCAAAGACGTTCACGACGCTCGAGACGCTGACCAATGCGCACGCGGCGCGCCGGTGGGTCGTCGATCGTCTCGGCAGCGAGCAGGCGGTGGCGAAGCACTTCGTCGCCGTCTCGACCAACGTCGATGGCGTCACCGCGTTCGGCATCGCGGCCGAGAACATGTTCGGCTTCTGGGACTGGGTCGGCGGCCGCTATTCGATGGACTCGGCGATCGGCCTGTCGACCATGATCGCGATCGGTCGCGACGGCTTCGCCGAGATGCTCGCCGGCTTTCGCGCCATGGACGAGCATTTCCGCGATGCGCCCGTGGAGCGCAGCCTGCCGGCGCTGCTCGGCCTGCTGGCGATCTGGAACAACAACTTCCTCGGCGCCGCGACGCTTGCCGTGCTGCCCTACGACCAGTACCTGAAGCGCCTGCCCGCGTACCTGCAGCAGCTGACGATGGAGAGCAACGGCAAGCACGTCACTCTCGACGGCGAGCCGGTCGACGTCGATACCGCGCCGATCCTCTGGGGCGAGCCCGGCACCAACGGCCAGCATTCGTTCTACCAGCTGATCCACCAGGGCACGCGCATCGTGCCGTGCGACTTCATCGGCTTCTGCCAGGCGCTGAATCCGCTCGGCCGCCAGCACGACCTGCTGATGTCGAACCTGTTTGCGCAGGCCGAGGCGCTCGCGTTCGGCAAGACCGCGGCCGAGGTCGCCGCCGAAGGCACGCCGGCGGCGCTCGTTGCCCATCGTGTCTTCGCAGGCAACCGGCCGAGCAACACGATGCTGCTCGAACGCCTGACGCCGCGCGCGCTCGGCTCGCTCGTCGCGCTCTACGAGCACAGCGTGTTCGTCCAGGGCGTGCTCTGGAACATCGATTCGTTCGACCAGTGGGGCGTCGAGCTCGGCAAGGCGCTCGCCCAGCGCGTCGCTCCCGAGCTCGAGAGCTCGACCGAACCGCAGCTCGGCCACGACAGCTCGACCAACGCGCTCATCCAGCGCTATCGAAAGCACCGCGGCAAGCCGGGCGCGGCCGATTCCTCGACGACCTGAAAGGCCCCGCCATGGCCGCTCGCATCAGCCCCCTCGCCGGCAAGCCGGCCCCGCCCTCATCGCTGGTCGACATCGCGCGGCTCGTCAGTGCGTACTACACCGGCACGCCCGATCCGGGCGTGGCCGCACAACGCGTCGCCTTCGGCACCTCGGGGCATCGCGGCTCGTCGCTCGAGCTCTCGTTCAACGAAGCGCACGTGCTGGCGATCACGCAGGCGATCTGCGCCTACCGGCGCGGCCAGGGCGTCGACGGGCCGCTCTTTCTCGGCATCGACACCCATGCGCTCTCCGCGCCCGCATGCGCGAGCGCGCTCGAGGTGCTGGCGGCCAACGGCGTCGAGACGATGCTCGCCGCGGGCGACGAGTACACGCCGACGCCGGCGATCTCGCACGCGATCCTCAGCCACAACCGCGGCCGCAAGACCGGCCTTGCCGACGGCATCGTGGTGACGCCGTCGCACAACCCGCCCGACAACGGCGGCTTCAAGTACAACCCGCCGCACGGCGGCCCGGCGGGGACGGAGGTCACCGACGCGATCGAGAAGGCAGCCAACGCGCTGCTCACGGACAAGCTCGATGGCGTCAGGCGCGTGCCGTACGCGAAGGCGCTCGCCGCCGCGACGACGCACCGCCACGACTATCTCGCGAACTACGTCGCCGATCTCGGCGACGTGATCGACTTCGACATCGTCCGCAACGCCGGCGTCCGCATGGGGGTCGATCCGCTCGGCGGCGCGGGCGTCCACTACTGGGCGCGCATCGCCGAGCAGTACCGGATCGACCTGACGGTGGTGAGCGACGAAGTCGATGAGACGTTCCGTTTCATGACGCTCGACTGGGACGGCCAGATCCGGATGGACCCGTCGTCCCGCTACGCGATGCAGCGGCTGCTCGCAATCAAGGACCGCTTCGACGTCGCGTTCGCCTGCGACACCGACCACGACCGGCACGGCATCGTGACGCCGGCCGGCCTGCTCGCACCGAACGCCTACCTAGCGACGATGATCGACTACCT
>DATAYY010000008.1:0-23909 GCA_036272325.1 Caldimonas sp.
GGCGTTCGCGCGCGCGACCGCGACGGCGATGGATGCGAAGGCGTTCCTGCGCGCGAAGACGCTCGAGATGCAGCAACGCCACCAGAAATACGAGAATACGGCCTACGCGCTCGAGCCGAACTGCAAGGAGAGCCCGGGCGGTCTGCGCGACCTGCAGACCGTGATCTGGGTCGCGCGCGCCGCTGGGTACGGACGGACCTGGCGCGACCTCGCTGCACAGAAACTGATCACGCCGTTCGAGATGCGCCAGCTGCAGCGCAACGAAGGCATGCTGAAGCTGATCCGCGCCCGCCTGCACACGATCGCCGGCCGCCGCGAGGACCGCCTCGTGTTCGACCTGCAGACCGCCGTCGCCGAGAGCTTCGGCTATCGCCAGCTCGCTGCGCAGAGCGCATCCGAGCGTCTGATGCGCCGCTACTACTGGGCGGCCAAGGCAGTGACGCAGCTCAACCGGATCCTGATGCTCAACATCGAGGAGCGCGTCACCGGCCTCCAGGACGCGCCGATGCGGCCGATCAGCGACAAGTTCCTCGAGCGCGGCGGCATGCTCGAGGTCGCGAGCGACGATCTTTACGAGCGCGACCCGCACGCCATCCTTGAGACCTTCCTCGTCTACCAGCAGACGATCGGGCCGAAGGGGCTGTCGGCGCGGACGCTGCGCGCGCTCTACAACGCGCGCCACCTGATGGACGCGAAATTCCGGCGCGACAAGCACAACCACGCGATCTTCATGAAGATCCTGATGGCGAGCGACGGCGGCCAGACGCACGCCTTTCGCCTGATGAACGAGACGAGCGTGCTCGGCCGCTACCTGTGGGTGTTCCGGCGCATCGTCGGCCAGATGCAGCACGATCTGTTCCACGTCTACACGGTCGACCAGCACATCCTGATGGTGCTGCGCAACGTCCGCCGGTTCCTGATCCCCGAGCACGCGCACGAGTACCCGTTCTGCTCGCAGCTGGCGTCGACGTTCGACCGCATCTGGGTGCTCTACATCGCCGCCCTCTTCCACGACATCGCCAAGGGCCGCGGCGGCGACCACTCGGAGCTCGGCATGCGCGACGCGCGGCGCTTCTGCCGCGACCATGGCGTCACCGGCGAAGACGCCGCGCTCGTCGAGTGGCTCGTCGCCCAGCACCTCACGATGTCGCGCATCGCGCAGAAGGAGGATCTCTCGGACCCCGACGTGATCGCCGATTTCGCCGCCTTCGTCGGCAGCGAGCGGCGGTTGACCGCGCTCTACCTGCTCACCGTCGCCGACATCCGCGGCACCAGCCCGAAAGTCTGGAACGCGTGGAAGGGCAAGCTTCTCGAGGATCTCTATCGGCTCACGCTGCGCGCGCTCGGCGGCGCGCGGCCCAACCTCGACGCCGAGATCGAGGCGACCAAGCTCGAGGCGCGCCTCCTCCTCAACCTGGCGATGCTGCCCGGCACCATCGAGCTGCCGCTCTGGCGCACCCTTGAGCTCAGCTACTTCGCGCGCCACGATGCCAGCGAGATCGCCTGGCACACGCGCTCGTTGATCGACAGGGTGGACTCGGCGACGCCGGTCGTTCGCGCCCGCGTCAGCCCGGTCGGCGTCGGCCTGCAGGTGCTCGTCTACGCGCCCGACAGGCAGGACCTGTTTGCACGCACCTGCGGCTACTTCGATAGCGCGAACTTCAACATCCTCGACGCCAAGGTGCACACGACCGCGACCGGATACGCACTCGACACCTTCCTCGTCGTCAGCCCCTACCTGGAGCCGCATGCGCGCGACCTGATCTCGTACGTCGAGACGCAGCTCACGATTGCGCTCGAGGCGACGGGACCGCTGCCGGAACCTAGCCGCGGCCGCCTGTCGCGACGGGTGCGCTCGTTCCCGGTCACGCCGCGCGTGACGCTGCGCCCGGACGAGCGCGCCCAGCGGTGGCTGCTCGGCGTCTCGGCGAGCGACCGCTCGGGGCTGCTCTACGCGATCTCGCGCGTCCTCGCTCGCCACGGCATCAACCTGCAGCTGGCGAAGGTCACCACCCTAGGTGAGCGCGTCGAGGACACGTTCCTCATCGACGGCAGCGCCTTGCAGCAGAACAAGATCCAGCTGCAGATCGAGAGCGAGATGCTCGACGCGATTGCATGAACCCGTGATCATCCCGATTGCCGCGGCAGATGCGATCTTGGACCTCGGCCGCTTCGACACGATCGTCGATGCGCGCTCGCCGAGTGAGTTCGCCGAGGACCATTTGCCCGACGCGGTCAACTGGCCGTCGCTCGACGACGACGAGCGGGCGCTCGTCGGCAGCGAGTACAAGCAGGTCTCGCCGTTTGCGGCAAGGAAGCGCGGTGCCGCGATCGTTGCGCGCAATGTCGCCGCGCACGTCGAGCGCCACGTCGCCGCCAAGCCGCACGACTGGAAGCCGCTCGTCTACTGCTGGCGCGGCGGCAAGCGCAGCGGCGCACTGGCGACGGTGCTCGACCAGATCGGCTTTCGCGTCCACGTCGTCGAGGGCGGCTATCGTGCGTTCCGCCGCGCGATCGTCGCCGAGCTCGACGAGCTGCCGTCGCGCCTCGACCTGCGCGTCGTCTGTGGTCCGACCGGCTCCGGCAAGAGCCGCCTGCTCGGCGAGCTGGCCGCGCAAGGCGCACAGGTGCTCGACCTCGAAGCGCTCGCCAACCATCGCGGCTCGGTGCTCGGCCTCGTGCCTGGCAGCGCGCAGCCGACGCAGAAGGCATTCGACACCCGCGTCTGGCGGGCGCTGCGCAGCCTCGATCCGGCGCGACCGGTGTTCGTCGAGAGCGAGAGCAAGAAGATCGGCGAGCTGCGGGTGCCGGAAGCGCTCGTCGCGCGCATGCGCGCGGCGCCTTGCCTCTGGCTCGAACTGCCGATCGAGGCGCGCGTCGCGCTCCTGATCGACGAGTACGACTTCTTCGTCGCCGATGTCGACGCGTTCTGCGGCCGCCTCGACGCGCTGCGTGCGCTGCGCGGCAACGCCGTCGTCGACGCCTGGCAGGAGAACGCGCGCAGCGGCCGGACCGCCGCCGTCGTCCGCGACCTGCTCGACGCTCACTACGACCCGATCTACCGCCAATCGATGCAGCGCAACTTCGGCAGCATCGGCGCGCCGCTGCTCACGCTGCAGTGGGACGGCAGCGCCGCTGCCCTGGTCGCGCTTGCAGCGGAGGCAGCAGCGCTGAAGACGACGAGCTGATCACCAAAAACAAACGGCCCCGGATCGCTCCGGGGCCGTCGTGTCGGAAAGAGTCGCTCAGCTCGTCCTGCGGCGCCGGGCAATGAAGCCCATCGCAGCGAAGCCGGCGAGCAGCATCGCATAGGTCTCGGGTTCCGGGACCGGCGTCATGACGACGTCGCGCGCGAACAGCGTCAGGTTGGAGAAATCGGGGACCTGGCCGCCGTTGTTTAGCCAGTGGATCGTCCATGTGCCCGGCGTGACCGCATTCGCGACCAGGGGTTGGCTATCGAACAGGAACGCACCGCTATGGTCCGAAGCGTGCAGCGCAAAGACGAGATCGAGCGTCACGTTCCGGTCGGCCATCAGCGACCAGGTGCCGGTCGTGCCGGTGATCTGGGTGAAGCCCCAGGTGAAGTCGACGCCGTCGAGCGTACTGCTGCCGCTGCCGCTGGTGACCTTGCCAAGGAGCGACCAGCCGCTGCCGAACGTGCCGCTGAATCCGCTCGTGTCGCCGTTCGGGCCGGACTGCGGATTGACGGTGGAGATGACGCAAGCATCCGACGCGGCGCCGGCGAAGGTGACGTCGCTGGTTTGTGAGGTGCCGACGCTGACTCCACTGCACGCAGCCGCGAGGACCGAGCCGGAAGAGAGCGACGCGGCGAAACCCGCGACGCAAAGAACAGACTTGAATAGACGCAGCGCCATCGCTTCCTCCATCGACAATGAAGGAAGTGTCGGCCTCACCTCAGCCGCGAATAACCCCGCGTTCGCGGGGTTTGTCGCCGCGCCCGGGACCGGCAGGCCCCGAGACGGCCGACCGCAGACTCGCGACCCCCGCGATCGCGGGGGGTGCTCACTCGTTCAGGCGACGCGGCGGCGCTTGGCCATGAAGCCCATCATGCCGAGGCCGGCGAGCACGAGCGCGTAGGTCTCGGGTTCCGGGACCGCCGTCGTGATGTCACGCGCGAACAAGGTGAGATTGGAGTAGTCGGGGGTCTGGTCTCCGTTGTTGATCCAATCGATCTGCCAAGTCCCCGGCGTCCCGGCGCTCAGAGCCTGGTCGTCGAACAGGAAGGCACCTGTGTAGCTGCCGGCATGCATTGCGAACACGAGATCCAGCGTCACGCTCTGATCGGCCGAAAGGGTCCACGTACCCGGTCCCGCGCCGGTCCCCGTAAAGCCCCACGTGAAGTTGACGCCGTTGAGCAAGGTGCTGCCGCTGGAGGGAGGAAGCTTGCCAAGCAGCGACCAGCCGGTGCCGAACGGCGATGGATCGAACCCGCTTGTGTCGCCGCCCGGCCCCGATTGCGCATTGTTGTTGGCAATGACGCAGGCATCGGATGCGAGGCCCGCGAAGGTGACGTCCGACGTCTGTGAGGTGCCGACGTTGACCCCCGTGCACGGAGCAGCGAACACCGAACCGGAGAAAAGCGAAGCGGCCAGGGCGGGCGCCAAGCAGGTGAATCGAGCGAATCGTTTGAGCATGGTCTCTCCGGATGGGATGAACGCATCCTCAAGGTTGCATGACCAGCCGGACATCCCCGGAGCCGGGGGGAAACGCGACCGGCCGTAACGCACGTCACGAACGGCGCGGGGCACGAACGACCTCGCAACCGCTCGTCGCGATTCGCAAGCACCGCTCACCCCTTGTCCCGGGTTCGCGGGATTGCGCCGGCTGCGCTCGCTCAGGAGCTTCCGCGGCTCTTCCGAGCCGCCGCTCAGCCCGATCTCGGCCTCGATCAGCGCGCCTCAGCGCTCGACGCACATCGCGACGCCCATGCCGCCGCCGATGCACAGGCTCGCAATGCCCTTCTTCGCGTTGCGCTTGCCCATCTCGTGCAGCAGGGTGACGAGGATGCGGCAGCCGGAGGCACCGATCGGATGGCCGATCGCGATCGCGCCGCCGTTGACGTTGACCTTGCTTGTGTCCCAGCCCATCTCGTTGTTGACCGCGCACGCCTGTGCCGCGAAAGCCTCGTTGATTTCGAGCAGGTCGAGGTCCTGCGGCTTCCAGCCGGCGCGCTCGAGCGCCTTCTTCGACGCCGGCACCGGGCCCATGCCCATGATCGCGGGGTCGAGCGCGACGGTCGCGTAGCTTGCGATCCGCGCCAGCGGTGTCAGGCCGAGTTGCTGCGCACGTTGCGCGGTCATGACGACGACCGCGGCAGCGCCGTCGTTGAGCCCCGATGCATTGCCCGCGGTCACGGTGCCGGCCTTGTCGAACGCCGGCTTCAGCCCGGCGAGCGCGTCGGCGCTGGTCTTGCGGTTGATGAACTCGTCGGCGGCGAAGACGACCGGATCGCCCTTCTTCTGCGCGATCGAGAACGGCACGATCTCGTCCTTGAAGCGGCCGCCTTCCTGCGCCGCGGCGGCCTTTTGCTGCGACGCGAGCGCGAGCGCATCCTGCTTGTCGCGGCTGACGTCGTACTTCTTGGCGACGTTCTCCGCCGTGATGCCCATGTGGTAGCGGTTGTAGACGTCGAACAGGCCGTCGGTGATCATCGAGTCGACCATCTTCCAGTCGCCCATGCGCTGGCCCTCGCGCGAGCCGAGCAGGACGTGCGGAGCGAGGCTCATGCTCTCCTGGCCGCCGGCGATGCCGATCTCGTAGTCGCCGTCGCGGATCGCCTGCGCGGCGAGCATCACCGCCTTCAATCCAGAACCGCAGACGGCGTTGATCGTCAGCGCCGGAACGCTCTGCGGCAGCCCGCTCTTGATCACCGACTGCCGCGCCGGGTTCTGGCCCGAGCCTGCGGTGAGGACCTGGCCGAGGATGACCTCGCCGATCTGGTCGCCCTTCAGGCGCGCACGCTCGAGCAGGTTGGCGATGACGGCTGCGCCGAGCTCGGGGGCCGGCGTCTTGGCGAGGCTGCCGCCGAACTTGCCGACCGCCGTGCGGGCGGCAGCGACGATGACGATGTCGGTGCTCATGGAACTCTCCTGCGATGAATGCTGTGCGGGCTTAGCGTCCCGCGTCATGCCGCCCTTTGCTTCACGTAGCTGCCGGGGGCCGGCTCGATCGCCTTCCAGGTCGCATTGCCCGGCTTCTTCGGCGCTGCGACCTGCTTGCCGCCGAACGGCGCCAGCCACGAAGACCAGTCGGTCCACCAGCTGCCCGGGTGCTCGACGGCGCCGGCGAACCAGTCGTCGGCCGAAGCCGGCAATGCCGCGCTGCCGCCAGTCCAATAGCTGCGCTTCTTCTTCGATGGCGGATTGATCACGCCGGCGATGTGCCCCGAGGCGCCGAGGACGAAGCGGCGCTTGCCCTTCAGGATCTGCGTCGTGCGGTAGGCGCCTTCCCACGGCACGATGTGGTCCTCGCGCGAGGCGTAGAGAAAGCTCGGCATGGTGATGCTCGAGAGATCGATTTTCTCGCCGCAGATGGTGACCTTGTTCGGCTCGACGAGGTTGTTCTCGAGGTAGGTATTGCGCAGGTACCAGCAGTACATCGGCCCGGGCAGGTTGGTGCCGTCGCTGTTCCAGTAGAGAAGGTCGAACGGCGGCGGCGTCTCGCCCTTCAGGTAATTGGCAACGACGTAGTTCCAGACCAGGTCGTTCGGCCGCAGGAAGCTGAACGTCATCCCCAGCTCGTGGCCCTTGAGCAGGCCGCCGCCGTTCGGGCTGCCGGCACCGATCGTCATCTCACGCATGCGGACGGCTGTCTCGTCGATGAAGATGTCGAGGACGCCGGTGTCGCTGAAGTCGAGGAAGGTCGTGAGCAGCGTCAGGCTCGCGACCGACTTCTCGCCGCGCGCCGCCAGCACCGCGAGCGCGCTGGCGAGGATCGTGCCGCCGATGCAAAAGCCGAGCGTGTTGATCTGCTCCTGGCCGCTGACCTCCTGCACGATCGCGATCGCGCGCAGCACTGCGTTCTCGATGTAGTCGTCCCAGGTGCGCTGCGCGATCTCCTCGCCGGCGTTCTTCCAGCTGACGAGGAAGACCCGATGGCCCTGGGCGGCAGCGTGGCGGATCAGCGAGTTCTCGGGCTGCAGGTCGAGGATGTAGAACTTGTTGATGCACGGCGGCACGAACAGGATCGGCCGCTCGTACACCTTCGCCGTCAGCGGCGCATATTCGATCAGCTGGAACAGCTCGTTCTCGAAGATCACCGAGCCCGGCGTCAGCGCGACGTTGCGGCCGATCTCGAACGCGCTCTCGTCGGTTTGCGAGAGGCGGCCGCGCTGGGCGTCGTCCCAGAGATGAGTGATGCCGTGCAGCAGGCTCTCGCCCTTGCTGTCGATCGCCTTCTTCTGCGCCTCCGGGTTGAGCGCCAGGTAGTTGCTCGGCGACGCCGCATCGATCCACTGGAGGACGGCGAAGCGCAGCCGCGCCTGCGTCTTCGGATCGCCCTCGACACTCGTCGCGAGCTGGAGCAGCGTGCGCGCGTTGAGGAGGTACATCTCGGCGAGGAACGCGGCCGAAGGATCCGCCGCCCATTCGGCGCTCGCGAAGCGCCGGTCGCCGAGCGACGGCGCCGCGCTGCCGGGAACGAGCATCCGGTTCCAGATCGCGGTCGCCTCGACGAGGTACTGGCGCTGCGCCTCGGCGAGCGCCCCGGCGGGAAGATTGAGGCCGGCGATCGCTTTCCAGACGTCGGCGAACTCGCCGCCGCCCGGCGTCATCGTGCCGTTGCCGGCGGCTGCGAGCGCGTCGCCGCCCTGCTGCGAGATGGGCGCCTCGGCAAGGCGCGCTGCGTTCTTCTTGGCCATGCCGCGATTATCCGCGCGCGTCCACTCCGGCGCACCGGATCCAGATTGCCGCCGCCATCCTTCCGGTCGTGCCGTCGCGACGGTAGGAGAAGAAGCGCTCGCCCCCCGTGACCGTGCACCAGCGGCCGCCGTCGACCCGCGCAACGCCGGCGGCAGCGAGGTGGTCGCGGGCCAGCCCCGACAGGTCGGCGAGCCATTTGCGGCCACCCTTGGCGCGAAAGCGCAGCGGCGCGACGGCACCGGTTGCCGCCGCGTCGGGGTCGACGTCGAACGCGGCAAGGACGTCGGCGCCGACCTCGAACACGTCGGCGCCGATGCACGCGCCGAGCCACGCCGACAACTCCGCCGGCGCGCACCCCGCGGCGCGGCTGACGGCATCGACCGCAGCCTCGACGATGCCGCCGGCAAGGCCGCGCCAGCCGGCGTGGGCGGCGCCGACCGCACGGCCATCGGGCGCGGCGAGCAGCACCGGCAGGCAGTCGGCGGCCTGGACGACGCAGGCGACGCCGGGCACCGTCGTCACGGCAGCGTCGGCGTCGTGAACGGCTGCGCCCGCGCGAGCATCGTCGGCGCCGACGCGGACGACGCGCGTGCCATGCACCTGGTGCAGAAAGACCGGCGCAGCGCCGGTCACCGCGGCGAGGCGGGCGCGGTTGGCGGCGACACGCTGGTGGTCGTCGCCGACGGCGACGCCGACGTTCATCGACGCGTACGGTCCGGTGCTGACGCCGCCGGCGCGCGTCGTCATCAGCGCACCGACCCCGGCGATTCGCCACTCGGGCGCGAGCCAGTCGGCTCCTGTGGTCACGTCGCGTCGGGGCAGGCCGAGGGCTCGGTCGAGACGAATGCCGGCTCGGCCATGCAGGCGTCGAAGATGCGCATCACCGTCGGCACGTGGTCGAGCCGACACTCCATCCGCCTGGCGTTGAAGATCTGTGGCACCAGGACACAGTCGGCGAGCCCCGGGTAGTCGCCGTGACAAAAGCGCCCGGTCGAGGGATGCCCGGCGAGCTGCCTTTCGACGACCTCGAGCCCGGTCTCGACCCAGTGGCGATACCAGCGATCCTTGTCGTCGTCACCGACCTTGAGCTCGCGCTGCAGATAGCGCAGCACGCGCAGGTTGTCGAGCGGATGGATCTCGCACGCGATGTCGAGCGCGAGCGTTCGCACGCGGGCGCGGCCGAGCGCGTCGGCCGGCATGAGCGGCGGCTCGGGGACGGTCTCGTCGAGGTACTCGATGATCGCGAGCGACTGCGTCAGCGTCACCTCGCCGCGCTCGGGGTCGTCGACGACGAGCGCCGGCACGAGCTGGGCCGGCGCGACGGCACGAAACGCCGGCGCGAGCTGCTCGTTCTTGACCAGGTGCACCGCCGCGTATTCGACATCGAGCTTCTTCAGCGCGAGCGCAATGCGGACGCGGTACGACGCCGACGAGCGGAAGTAGCTGTAGAGGCGCATGGGCGCGCTTCGGGTCTAGACGAGCGTTACCTGCAGCGCACCGACGCCCGAGACCTCGGCCTTCAGCGTGTCGCCACGCTCGACCGCGGCGACGCCTTCCGGCGTGCCGGTGAAGATGAGGTCGCCGGGTTGCAGCTCCCACGCAGCCGAGAGGTGCTCGATGATCTCGCCGATGTTCCAGATGAGCTTGCCGATCGTGCTTTGCTGGCGGACCGCCCCGTTGACCTCGAGCGTGATGCGCGTGTCGGCGTCGACGCGGCTCTCGGCAGCGCGCCGGATCGGCCCGATCGGCGCCGAGTGGTCGAAGCTCTTGCCGATGTCCCATGGCCGGCCGAGCTTCTTCGCCTCGCCTTGCAGGTCGCGGCGCGTCATGTCGAGGCCGACCGCATAGCCCCAGACGTGGCGCATCGCGTCGGCGGCGGCGATCGTCTTGCCGCCGCTGCCGATCGCGACGACCAGCTCGACCTCGTGGTGCAGGCTCTTGGTCAGGCTCGGATACGGCATCCGGCCGACCTCGCCCTCGACGACGGCCAGCACCGCGTCGGCCGGCTTCATGAAGAAGAACGGCGGCTCGCGGCCGGTGAAGCCCATCTCCTTCGCGTGCTCGACGTAGTTGCGGCCGACGCAATAGATGCGGTGGACCGGGAAGGTCCCGCCGCCGGCGACGGGGACGCCGGCGCTCGCGGGCGGCGCGATGACATGGCTCATGGTGGCGCTTTCGTGACGGGAGATCGGTGCTGTTGCTGCCCGCAACGCGGCAGCCGCGACAACGATGATGCCATGCATGACCACTACACTCGTGCCATGTTCGCGCCCCGCAGCATCAAGCATTGCCGCGCATGCGGCGCCGAGGTGCAGTACCGAATTCCCGCCGACGACAACCGCGACCGCGCGACGTGCACCGTCTGCACGACGATCCACTACGAGAACCCGCTCAACGTCGTCGGCACGCTGCCGGTCTGGGAAGACAAGGTGCTGCTCTGCAAGCGCGCGATCGAGCCGCGGCGGGGCCTCTGGACACTGCCGGCGGGGTTCATGGAGCTCGGCGAGACGACCGCGGAAGGGGCGCTGCGCGAGACCGCCGAGGAGGCCGGCGCGCGGGTCGAGCTCGAGGGCTTGTACTCGCTGATCAATGTCGCCCGCGTCGGCCAGGTCCACCTGTTCTACCGCGCCCGCATGCTCGATCTCGACTTCGTCCCCGGCCCCGAGTCGCTCGAGGCGCGCCTGTTCGCCGAGGGCGACGTGCCGTGGGACGAGATCGCGTTCCGGACGACGAGGAAGACGCTCGAGTTTTTCTTCGCGGACCGGCGCTCGGGAACATACTCCCTGCACCTCGACGACATCTCCTGAGCCTCCTGCTCTGTGACACCGGCGTGACGGCCGCGTGACGACGGCGACCGGCGGCGCTCGAGGCTCGGCCGTTCGGCGAGGGCGAAATGGCCCGGAAAAGAGGTACCCTTCGGCGCGCTGAAGAGGATGCGCCAGCTCTCCCTCCGCCGCGCGCCTTCGTTTGCCGCGGCGGCGACGCCCCTCAAAGGGGGTCAAACAATCGTTTGATTTGATGGCTAGAATGCGCCGCCATGAAGGCGCAGCCGTTCGTTCCATCCCCTTGCACGCAGGTCGCCGCCCCGGGATGCAACCCCTCGCCCGACGAACCGGCGCGCGAGCGGCTGCTTGTCGCCGCGCTGCGTCTCTTCGCCGAGCAGGGCTACGCAAAGACGTCGATCCGCCAGATCGCCCAGGCGGCGGGCGCCAACGTCGCCGCGGTCAGCTACTACTTCGGCAACAAGGCCGGCCTGTACCGCAACGTGTTCTGGGGCGGCGCGGCGCCGGCGCCGAAGGCGGGGGCCGAGAGCGAGCCGATGCCGCTGGAAAAGCCTTCCCTCGCCGTGCTCTTCGAGCATATCCTCGCGCCGCTGCGCAGCGGCGCGCAGGCGCGGCTGTGGATCAAGCTGCACCGGCGCGAGATGATCGAGCCGGCTGGCCTGTGGCAGGAAAAGGTCGACCGCGGCATGCAACCGATGCACGCAGCGCTCGTTGCCATGCTCTGCGAGCGCCTCGATCTCGCCGAGCCCGACGACGAAGTGCGTGCCCTCGCCACGCTCGTCATCGGTCCGGCGGTGCACCTGCTCGTCAACTGCGAAGTGATCGACGTGCTCGCGCCGCAATTGCTCGACGGGCCGGAGGCGATCGACGCCTGGCGCGAGCGCTTGCTGCGCAGCGCCGAGGTGCTGATCGCGGACGATCGCCGACGTCGCCGGAAAGAAGACGCGGTGCGCCGCAGCCCGCCGCCACAGCCCTTGCCGCGATCGCGCCCGACGGCGGCCACACCCACGCGAAGAACCCGGAGAAGGCCATGACGATCCTTTCCTTGGCGCCGACTTGGCGCGGCGTCCTCGCAGCCATGCTCGCCGCGGCGCTTGCAGCCTGCGCCGTCGGCCCCGACTTCAGCTCGCCCGCCGCGCCGACGGTGGCCGACGACACGCATCCGTACACACCGACTGCCGTTCCGGCAGTCACCGCGAGTGCTTCGGGCCCGGGCGGTGCTGCGCAACGCCTCAGCCTCGGCCAGGACATCCCGGCGCAATGGTGGGAACTGTTCCAGTCGCCTGCGCTCGACGCCCTGATCCGTTCCTCGCTCGAGCAGAGCCCGACGCTGGCCGCGGCGCAGGCGGCGCTGCGGCAGGCGCAGGAGAACTACGCCGCCGACTCCGGCCGCAGGCTGGTGCCCGCGGTGAACGGCCAGCTCGGCGCAGAGCGCGAGCGGCTGCCGCCGGCCGCAGGTGGAATTCCCGGCCACAACGTCTTCACCGTCTACAACGCGTCGGTGAACGTCTCGTACACGGTCGACGCCTTCGGCGGCGTCCGGCGCGAGCTCGAAGGCCTGCAGGCGACCGTCGACTTTCAGCGCTACCAGGTCGAAGCCGCCTATCTCACGCTGACGACCAACGTCGTCACGACCGCGATCCAGGAAGCGTCGCTGCGCGCCCAGCTGCAGTCGACGCAGGAAGTCGTCGACGCCGTCGCACAGTCGCTCGATCTGCTGCAGAAGCAGGCCAATCTCGGCGCCATCGCACGTTCGACCGTGCTCGCCCAGCAGACCCTGCTCGCGCAGACGCAGTCGCTGCTGCCCGGGTTGCGCAAGGCGCTCGCGCAGACGCGCCAGCAGCTCGCCGTGTTTGCCGGGCGGCTGCCCGGCGACCCGGGTCTGCCGGAATTCGACCTGCAGTCGCTGCAGTTGCCGCAGGACCTGCCCGTCGTCCTGCCCTCGAGCCTGGTGCGCAAGCGCCCCGACATCCAGGCCAGCGAGGCGCTGCTGCACGCGGCGAGCGCGCAGATCGGCGTCGCCACGGCCAATCTCTATCCGCAGATCTCGCTGAGCGGCAGCCTCGGCTCCGAGGCCTTGACTGCCGGCAAGCTGTTTTCGAGCGGGACCGCGGCGTGGAGCATCGGCGCCGGGCTGCTGCAGCCGATCTTCAACGGCGGCGCCCTGCAGGCGACCAAGCGCGCCGCGATCGCGGCCTACGACCAGGCCGACGCGCAATACCGCCAGACCGTGCTCAACGCATTCCTCAACGTCGCCAACACGCTGCGCGCTCTCGACGACGACGCCGAGGCGCTGCGCGTGCAGGCGGACGCGGAAAGCTACGCCCAGCAGACGCTCGACCTCGTGCAGCGCCAGTACCGGCTCGGCGCGGTCGGCTACCTGGCGTTGCTCGACGTCCAGCGCCAGTACCTGCAAACGCACATCGCCCTCGCCCAGGCGCAAGCCACGCGTTACGCCGACACCGCGGCGCTGTTCCAGGCGATGGGCGGCGGCTGGTGGAATCGCACCGAGCTCGCCGACATCTCGACGCCGGCGACCGCGGCAAGCGCCGCCGGGGTCAATCGCTAGCGACACCGAACAACACCGATCGGCGGCGCTCGCAGCCGCCACTGTCAGGAGAGAGGCCACGTGAAAACAACGACGAAACGGATGCTCTACATGATCGGCGGCGTGGTCCTGCTGGCCGTCCTGCTCGGGCTGGGATTTTTCCTCCACATCCAGAAGCTCATCGCCTCATCGCCGCGGCCGGGGCCGCAGACGATCACGGCAGGCAAGGTCGAAAGCCTCGAGTGGCAGCCGCAACTCGCCGCCGTCGGCACCGTCGTCGCCGTCCGCGGCGTCGACGTCACGACCGAGATCGCCGGCCTCGTGCGCAGCATCGAGTTCAAGTCGGGCGAAGAGGTGAAGGCCGGCACGGTCCTGGTGCAGCTCAACGCCGACTCCGACCTCGCCCAGCTCAACTCGCTGCTGGCAGCGCGCGACCTGGCAGCGACCGTACTCAAGCGCGATCAGGCGCAGTTCGAGGTGCAGGCGATCAGCCAGGCACAGCTCGACAACGATGCGGCCGACCTGAAGACGCGCAATGCGCTGGTCGCGCAGCAGCAAGCGACGATCGCGAAAAAGACGATCCGCGCGCCCTTCTCCGGGAAGCTCGGCATCACCACGGTCAACCCGGGGCAATACCTGAACCCGGGCGACAAGATCGTCACCCTGCAGACGATCGACCCGATCTACGTCGACTTCTACCTGCCGCAAAGGAGCATCGGCGGGCTCACGATCGGCCAGGTCGTCAGCGCCGCTACCGACAGCTATCCGGGCGTGGGCTTCCCCGGCCGCGTCACCGCGATCAACCCGAAGGTCGATCCGGCGACGCGCAACGTCCTCATCGAGGCGACGCTAGCGAACTCGAAGCGCCAGCTCCTGCCCGGCATGTTCGCCAACGTCAACGTCGATGTCGGCGAGAAGCACCGCTTCCTCACGCTGCCGCAGACGGCGATCACCTACAACCCGTACGGCTCGACCGTCTTCGTCGTGCGGCGAAAGAGCGAGGCCGACGCCGCCGCGCGCGCGGCGAGCGGCGCCGGCTCGGGCGCAGCGCCGGCGCCGGCGGCGGCGGCCTCCGGCAGCGATCCGCTCGTCGTCCAGCAGGTCTTCGTGACGACCGGCGAAACGCGTGGCGACCAGGTCGCGATCGTCAGCGGCCTCAAGGAAGGCGAGCCGGTCGTCACCAGCGGCCAGGTCAAGCTGAAGAACGGCACACCGGTCGCCATCGACAACTCGGTGCAGCCGGCGAACAGCCCGAACCCGACACCGCAGGAACGCTGAACCGAAGGACGTGGCCATGAACTTCACCGACGTCTTCATCAAGCGGCCCGTCCTGGCCATGGTGGTGAGCCTGCTCATCGTGGTGCTCGGGCTGCGGTCGCTCTTCAGCTTGCCGGTCAACCAGTTCCCGCACACCGAGAACGCCGTCGTCACGATCTCGACGACGTACTACGGCGCCGACGCGCAGACGGTTGCCGGTTTCATCACGCAGCCGCTCGAAGGAGCGATCGCGCAGGCGCAGGGCATCGACTACCTGTCGTCGTCGAGCAGCACCGGCGTCTCGACGATCGTCGCGACGCTGCGCCTCAACTACGACGCGAACCGGGCCCTGACCGAGATCAACACCCAGGTCAACTCGGTCAAGAACCAGCTGCCGCCGCAGGCGCAGACGCCGGTGCTCACGGTCTCGGTGGGCTCGACGATCGACGCCATGTACCTCGGCTTCTACAGCGACACGCTGCCGACGAACAACGTCACCGATTTCCTCGCCCGCGTCGTCAAGCCCAAGCTCGACTCGGTCGAAGGCGTTCAGACCGCCGAACTGCTCGGCGCGCGCACATTCGCACTGCGCGCCTGGCTCGACGCCGGCAAGCTCGCCGCGCACAACCTGACCGCAGCCGATGTCAGCCAGGCGCTCGCCAACAACAACTACCTCGCCGCGCTCGGCGCCTCCAAGGGGCAGATGGTCACGGTGCCGCTGACCGCGGGAACCGACCTCCACTCGGTCGACGAGTTCAAGAAGCTGGCCCTCAGGCAGAACGGCGACTCGATCGTCCGCCTCGAAGACGTGGCGACGGTGACGCTCGGCTCGGAGAACTACGACTTCAACGTCGCCTTCAGCGGCGTTCGCTCGGTCTTCATCGGCATCAAGGTCGCGCCCGAGGCGAACATCCTCGACGTCGCCAAGCGTGTCCGCGAGGCCTTCCCCGAGCTGCGCGACCAGCTCCCCGCCGGCGTCACCGGAGAGATCGTCTACGACTCGACCGAGTTCATCAACACCTCGATCGTCGAGGTGGTGAAGACGCTGGTCGAGGCCCTCCTCATCGTCACGGTCGTCATCTACCTCTTCCTCGGCAGCTTGCGCGCCGTCATCGTGCCGGTGATCGCGATGCCGCTGTCGCTCGTCGGCACGTTCTTCGTCATGCTGGCGCTCGGCTACTCGATCAACCTCCTGACGCTGCTCGCGCTCGTGCTCGCGATCGGCCTGGTCGTCGACGACGCCATCATCGTGGTCGAGAACGTCGACCGCCACATGAAGGGGGGCCAGTCGCCAATGCAGGCGGCGTTGGCTGCAGCGCGCGAGCTGGGCAGCCCGATCATCGCCATGACGATCGTGCTGATCGCCGTCTACGTGCCGATCGGCTTCCGCGGCGGCCTCACTGGCGCGCTCTTCACCGAGTTCGCCTTCACGCTCGCCGGCGCGGTCGCCGTCTCGGGCGTCGTCGCGCTGACGCTCTCGCCGATGATGACGTCGCGATTCTTTCGCGCCGACCAGGACAGCGGCAGGTTCGCCAAGCTCGTCGACCACGTCTACGAGAAAGTGCATCGCGGCTACGCTCGGGTGCTGCACAGCCTGCTCGCGACGTGGCCGGTGCTCATCGTCATGGGTGCGCTGCTGCTCGGCCTCCTGCTCGTCATGTTCAAGATGTCGGCGTCGGAGCTTTCGCCCGAGGAGGACCAAGGCTTCGTCGGCTCGCAGGTGGTCGGGCCGCCGACGGCGACGTCGGAGCAGATGCTGACGTATGCGGGTCAGATCTTCCAGATCGCCAAGTCGCTGCCGGAATATCACCAGATGTTCCAGATCACCGGCGTGCCGACAGTCAATCAGGGCATCGGCGGCGTTCTCTTCAAGCCGTGGGACGAGCGCAAACGCAGCGCCCACCAACTGCAGCAGGAGCTGCAGGCGAAGTGGAACAACGTCGCCGGCGGGCGCGTCGCGGCGTTCCAGTTTCCGTCGTTGCCCGGCGCTTCCGGCCTGCCGGTGCAGTTCGTGATCACGAGCACCGAGCCGTTCGAAAACCTCAACACGGTGGCGCAGCAAGTCGTCGACAAGGCCCGCGCCTGGGGCAAGTTCTACTTCCTCGACGTCGACCTGAAGATCGACAAGCCGCAGGCCACGGTCGTGGTCGATCGCGACAAGGTCGCCGCCCTCGGCATGACGCAGCAGGACGTCGGCGCCTCGCTCGGCGCCGCGCTCGGCGGCGGCTACGTCAACTACTTCTCGATCGCCGGGCGCTCGTACAAGGTGATCCCGCAGGTGCTCCAGGTCGACCGCCTGAACCCGGGCAACGTGCTCGACTTCTACATCCGCACGCCGAACGCCGGCCTCATCCCGGCAAGCACCGTCGCGCACCTGAAGTACGACGTCGTGCCGGAGTCGATCAACCGCTTCCAGCAGCTCAACTCGGTGACGATCTCCGGCGTCGCCGGCGCCCCGCAGGGCGAGACCCTGCAGGTGCTGCGCGACTCGCTCAAGTCGGTCGCACCGAGCGGCTACAACGTCGACTACTCGGGGCAGTCGCGCCAGTTCGTGCAGGAGTCGGGTGGCTTCATCGTCACGCTGGCGTTCGCCATCATCATCGTCTTCCTGGCACTGGCGGCGCAGTTCGAGAGCTTCCGCGACCCGGTCGTCATCCTCGTCTCGGTGCCACTTGCCCTGTTCGGAGCGACGATCTTCATCTTCCTCGGCTTCACGACGGTGAACATCTACACCCAGATCGGTCTGGTGACCTTGATGGGGCTGATCAGCAAGCACGGCATCCTCATCGTCGAGGTTGCCAACCAGTTGCAGAAGACCGGCAAGACGAAGCGCGAGGCGATCGAGGAGGCGAGCGGCATTCGCCTCAGACCGATCCTGATGACGACGGCAGCGATGGTCTTCGGCGTCATCCCGCTCGTCATCGCCTCGGGCGCCGGCGCCGCCGGTCGCTATGCGATGGGCCTGGTGATCTTCACTGGGTTGGCGATCGGCACGCTGTTCACGCTCTTCGTCGTGCCGGCGATGTATCTCTTCATCGGCGCCGACCACCACAGGCAGATCGCCACGGAAGCCGGGCCGGCAGCGCCGCCATTGCTGACCGACGAGGCGGCGGCCGGGCCGCGCCCGGCCGCCTGAGAGAAAGGCGCCGGCGGGTCAGCGCCGCGCCGGCGGCCGGTCGCACAGCGCGACGCCGCAGCCGGCGATCGCGCGCTCGGCCTGCTCTTCCCATCCCCGGTTGGCCGCGGGGCTCGCCGGGCTCGGGTGCGGGATGAAGCCGACCGCGACGCCCATGCCGGCGAGCGCGACGGTTGCGCGTCGCTCGGCGAAGCGGCCGATCCCGAGCACGCAGCGCGGCGCAAGGGCATGGACCGTGTCGCGCAATGCTTCGTCGCAGTGCGCGGCGATCGCTCGCTGCTCCTCGCGCGCGAGCTTGTCGAGCGGCAGGTTGCGGCCGGAGGCTTCGAGGAACAGCAGCGGGCAGTAGTTGGCGATGAAGAAGCGGTCGAAGAACGCTTCCGGAGTGCCAAAGCGGCGGCGCGCCCAACCCCAGAGTCGCTGTCCGCTGACCTCGGCGCGATGGCAGTCGAAGCCGGCGACAGGACGCTTGGGATGCTCGATCGGTGGCTTGCCGATCGCAGCGCGGATGCCGAGCCAATCGCGAACGCTCGCGACCTCGCCGAACGGAACTCCCGTCTGCGCCATGCCGAACGGACCCGGATTCATGCCGACGAACACCGCCTCCTTCGGCGCGCTCGCGAAGCGCCCTACGTACGCGGCATAGGCCTCGCGCGCATAGTCGAGCGGGTTGTAGACGAAAGCGACCGGCGGCGCGAAGCGCAAGCCGGCGAGCTCGCTCGACAACCGGTCGGCGATCGCGAGCAGCGCCGCGCCCGCGGCTGCGCGACCCGTTGTCGCGCCGGGTCGCGCACCGCCGGACGTCGCAGGCGACGGCACGGCGGCGTCAGCGCCTGACCGGCGGCAAGTCGGTGCAGACGCCTTCGAACGCCTCGGCAGCAAGGCCGATCGACTCGCCGAGCGTCGGGTGCGGGTGGATCGTCTTGCCGATGTCGACGGCGTCGGCGCCCATCTCGATCGCCAGCGCGATCTCGCCGATCATGTCGCCCGCGTGCGTGCCGACGATGCCGCCGCCGACGATCGCGTGCGTCGCCTCGTCGAACAGCAGCTTGGTGAAGCCTTCGTCGCGGCCATTGGCGATCGCCCGGCCCGATGCGGTCCATGGGAAGAGGCCCTTCTTCACCTTGACGCCGCGCGCCTTCGCCTCGTCCTCGGTGATGCCGACCCAGGCGATCTCCGGATCGGTGTAGGCGACGTTCGGGATCACGCGGGCGTCGAACGCTGTCCTGGCGAGCTTGTCGTCGCCGAGCTGCTCGCCGGCGGCGACCTCGGCGGCGACGTGCGCCTCGTGTACCGCCTTGTGCTCGAGCATCGGCTGGCCGACGATGTCGCCGACCGCGAAGATGTGCGGCACGTTGGTCCGCATCTGGATGTCGACCGGAACGAAGCCGCGCTCATTCACCTGCACGCCCGCCGCTTCGACACCGATGCGCTTGCCGTTCGGCACCCGGCCGACCGCCTGCAGCACCAGGTCGTAGACCTGCTCCTTGAGCGCGCCCTCGCCTTCGAACCTGACGAAGATGCCGGCGCTGCGCGCTTCGGCGCTAACGGTCTTGGTCTTCAGCAGGATGTTGTCGAAGCGCGGCGCGTTCAGCTTCTGCCAGACCTTCACCAGGTCGCGATCGGCGCCGAGCATCAGGCCGTCGAGCATCTCGACGACGTCGAGGCGCGCGCCGAGCGTCGAATAGACGGTGGCCATCTCCAGGCCGATGATGCCGCCACCGACGATCAGCATGCGCTTGGGCCGGCTCGGCAGCTCGAGCGCGCCGGTCGAGGTGACGACGCGCGGGTCATCCTTCGGCATGAACGGCAGCTTCACCGCCTCCGACCCGGCGGCGATGATCGCGCGCGCGAAGCCGATCGTCGTCGTGCCGCCGGCGGCGAGATCGACGACGACGTGGTTGGCATCGCTGAAGCGGCCGACGCCGGTCACGACGGTGACCTTGCGCATCTTGGCCATCTGCGCGAGACCACCGGTCAGCCTGCCGACCACCTTGTTCTTGTGTGCGACGAGCTTCGCGGTATCGACGGCGGGAGCGCCATACGAGACGCCGACATCGCCGAAGTGGGCGACCTCGTCGATCACGGCGGCGACATGCAGCATCGCCTTCGACGGAATGCAGCCGACGTTGAGGCAGACGCCGCCGAGCGTCCGGTAGCGCTCGACGAGGACGACCCTGAGGCCGAGGTCGGCGGCGCGAAACGCTGCCGAGTAGCCGCCCGGGCCGGCACCGAGAACGAGCAGGTCGAAGGCGCCGTCGCCACCGATCGCCGTCGGCGCAGCGCGCGCAGTCGATGGCGCTGGTGCCGGCGACGGCGCAGCCGCCTTCGCGGCCGCGACGGGAGGAGGTGCGGCAGCCGTCGGCGCGGCGGCGCTCGTCGCAGGCTTCGCGCCCGCAGCGGCTTCGACGGGATCGAGGCGAAGGATCAGCGTCCCTTCGTTGACCGTGTCGCCGACCGCGACCTTGATCTCCTTCACCACGCCGGCCAGCGACGACGGGATCTCCATCGACGCCTTGTCGCTCTCGATCGTGATCAGGCTCTGCTCGAGCGCGACAGTATCGCCTGGCTTGACGAGGACCTCGATGACGCCGACGTCCTTGAAGTCGCCGATATCCGGTACCCGTACGTCGACCGTCACAGCAGCACCCGCCGGAAGTCGCCGAGCACCTGGATCAGGAAGGCGTTGAAGCGCGCCGCCGCGGCGCCGTCGACGACGCGGTGGTCCCAGCTGAGCGAGAGCGGCAGGATGAGGCGCGGCTGGAACGCCTTGCCGTCCCAGACCGGCTCGGTCTGGCTGCGGCAGACGCCGAGGATCGCGACCTCGGGCGCGTTGATGATCGGCGTGAAGTAGCGCCCGCCGATGCCGCCGAGCGACGAGATCGAGAAGCACCCGCCGCTCATGTCGCCCGGCGTCAGCTTGCCGTCGCGCGCCTTCTTGGCGAGATCGCCCATCTCCTGCGAGATCTGCAGCACGCCCTTCTTGTCGGCGTCCTTCAGGACCGGAACGACGAGCCCGTTCGGCGTATCGGCAGCGAAGCCGATGTGGAAGTACTGCTTCAGGACGATCTGCTCGCCGTCGAGGCTGGCGTTGAACTCGGGGAACTTCTTCAGCGCCGCGACCGCGGCCTTGATCAGGAACGCGAGCATCGTCACCTTGACGCCCGACTTCTCGTTCTCCTTGTTGGTCAGGACGCGAAACGCCTCGAGATCGGTGATGTCGGCGTCGTCGTGGTTGGTGACGTGCGGGATCGTCACCCAGTTGCGGTGCAGCGCCGGGCCGCTGATCCTCTTGATCCGCGACAGGTCCTTCCTCTCGATCGGCCCGAACTTGGCGAAGTCGACCTGCGGCCACGGCACGAGGCCCGCGAGCCCGCCGCCGGCGGCAGGCGCAGCAGCGCCGCCCTTGCCCGCCTGCGCCTTCGTCCGCGTCGTGCCGGCGAGTACCGACTTGACGAACTCCTGGACGTCTTCCTGCGTGATCCTGCCCTTCGGGCCGCTACCCTTGACTTCGTCGAGCGGAACGCCGAGCTCGCGAGCGAGCTTGCGGACCGTCGGCGACGCATGCGGCAGCGTCCCCGCCGGTGCGGTCGGCTCGTGCGCCGGCAGCGCCGCGGTCGGGACGTGACGCTCCGACGTGGCCACAGCAGCGGGTGCGGGCGACGACGCAGCCACTGCCGACGTTGGCGCCGTCGCCGCGCGCTGAGCCCCAACTGCGCCGCCACTGCCTTGCAACACGGCGACGACGCTGCCTTGCGAGACCTTGTCGCCGACCTTGACGCGTAGATCCTGGACGACGCCGGCGACGCTCGACGGAATCTCCATCGATGCCTTGTCGCTCTCGACGGTGATGAGACTCTGCTCGACGGCGACGGTGTCGCCCGGCTTGACCAGCACTTCGATGACGGCGACGTCGGTGAAGTCGCCGATGTCGGGAACGACCACTTCGACGGCGCCGCCGCCTGCAGCCTGCGCGGGCAGCGCGGCAACCGGGGCGGAGGCCGCCGGTGCAGGTCGCGCCGACGGAGCGGGCGCCGCCTGCGACGCCGTCGCCGCTGCCGCCGGCGCGGCCGCGCCCTCGGCGTCGAGCACGAGCACGAGCGAGCCTTCGCTCACCTTGTCGCCGACCTTGACCTTCATCTCCTTGACGACGCCGGCGCTGCTCGACGGAATCTCCATCGACGCCTTGTCGCTCTCGACGGTGATCAGCGACTGCTCGGCCTGGATGCGGTCGCCCGGCTTGACGAGCACCTCGATGATCTCGACGTCCTTGAAATCGCCGATGTCGGGAACCTTGACTTCCAGCGCGGCCATGTTCTTGTCCTTGTTCGCGGGTCGGTGCTCAGGCGTAGAGCGGATTGATCCGGTCGGCGTCGATCTCGTAGCGCGCGATCGCCTCGGCGACCTTGGCCGCGGGCACGCTGCCTTCGTCGGCGAGCGCCTTCAGCGCGGCGACGACGATGTAGTGGCGGTCGACCTCGAAGTGGGCGCGCAGCCGGGTCCGGAAATCGCTGCGGCCGAAGCCGTCGGTGCCGAGCACCTTGTAGGCGCGGCCCTTCGGCAGGAACGCGCGGATCTGCTCGGCGTAGTTCTTCATGTAGTCGGTCGATGCGATCACCGGACCGCCAAACTTCTCGAGCTGCTGGGCGACGAAGGGAACGCGCTGGCGCTCGGTCGGATGGAGAAGGTTCCAGCGCTCGACGTCCTGGCCGTCGCGCGCGAGCTGGTTGAAGCTCGGGCAGCTCCAGACGTTGGCGGCGATGCCCCAGTCCTTGTCGAGCAGGTCGCGCGCGGCGATGCTCTCGCGCAGGATCGTGCCGCTGCCGAGCAGGTTGACGCGCGGCGCCTTCTTGCTGCCTTCCTGCAGCAGGTACATCCCCCTGACGATGTCGGGCTCGCTGCCGAAGCGCAGACCTGGCTGCGCGTAATTCTCGTTCAGCAGCGTCAGGTAGAAGTAGACGTTGTCCTGCTGCTCGACCATCCGCACCAGGCCGTGGTGCAGGATCACGCCGACCTCGTGCGCGAACGTCGGGTCGTACGAGATGCAGTTCGGGATCGTCTGCGCCAGGATGTGGCTGTGGCCGTCCTCGTGCTGCAGGCCCTCGCCGTTGAGCGTCGTCCGCCCCGAGGTGCCGCCGAGCAGAAAGCCGCGCGCCTGCATGTCGCCCGCCGCCCAGGCGAGATCGCCGATGCGCTGGAAGCCGAACATCGAGTAGTAGACGTAGAACGGCACCATGATGCGGTTGTTCGTCGAGTACGACGTCGCCGCCGCGATCCAGCTGCACATGCCGCCGGCCTCGTTGATGCCTTCCTGCAGCACCTGGCCGGCCTTGTCCTCGCGGTAGTACATGACCTGGTCGCGATCGACCGGGGTGTACTTCTGGCCCTCCGGGTTGTAGATGCCGATCTGCCGGAACAGGCCCTCCATGCCGAACGTGCGCGCCTCGTCGACCAGGATCGGCACCGCGCGCGGGCCGAGCTCCTTGTCGCGCAACAGTTGGGTCAGGAAGCGCACGAACGCCTGCGTGGTCGAGATCTCGCGGCCTTCCGCGGTCGGCTCGAGCACCGCCTTGAAGGTGTCGAGCGGCGGCACCTTGAGCTTCTCGTCGGCGCGCGGGCGCCGCCGCGGCAGGTAGCCGCCGAGCGCCTGGCGGTGCTCGTGCAGGTACTTCATCTCCGGCGTGTCGTCGGCCGGCTTGTAGAACGGGATGGCTTCGAGCTGGTCGTCGGGAATCGGGATGTTCCAGCGGTCGCGGAACGCCTTGACGTCCTCATCGACCAGCTTCTTGGTCTGATGCGCGGTGTTCTTGCCCTCGCCGCTCTTGCCCATGCCGAAGCCCTTGACGGTCTTGACGAGCAGCACCGTCGGCTGGCCCTCGTGGTTGGCGGCGCGATGAAACGCCGCGTACACCTTCTGCGGATCGTGGCCGCCGCGGTTGAGCCGCCAGATGTCCTCGTCGCTCATCTTCGCGACCGTCTCGAGCAGCTTCGGATCCTGGCCGAAGAAGTGCTTGCGGACGAACGCGCCGTCGTTGGCCTTCATCGCCTGGTAGTCGCCGTCCAGCGTGTCCATCATGATCTTGCGCAGGATGCCTTCCTTGTCGCGCGCCAGCAGCGGGTCCCAGTAGGAGCCCCAGATCAGCTTGATGACGTTCCAGCCCGCGCCACGGAACTCGCCTTCCAGCTCCTGGATGATCTTGCCGTTGCCGCGCACCGGGCCATCGAGGCGTTGCAGGTTGCAGTTGACGACGAAGATCAGGTTGTCTAGCTTCTCCCGAGCGGCCACGCCGATGGCTCCCAGCGAT
>DATAYY010000009.1:0-10240 GCA_036272325.1 Caldimonas sp.
TCGACGTCGACGACAAAGGCCACCGGCCTTGAGGTGCCTCCCGACCTGACCCAGCTCAACAAGGAGTCGCGCTACCAGCAGCCGAACGGCGCCATCAGCGCGTCGACGTTCCAGGCGCAAACGCCGGCGACTGCGGCCGCGCCGGCCGCCGTCGCGGTCGTCGCACCGCAGTCGGTCGGCGAATTCAAGATCGAGCGGCTCGGCAACGAGCGCTGGCTGAGCACGTCGCTGTCGCCTGAGCTGGTCTACCCGCAGGTGCGCGCGTTCTGGAAGGACAACGGCTTCAACCTGATCCAGGACCGCGCCGAGGCCGGCGTTCTCGAAACCGACTGGGCGGAGAATCGCGCCAAGCTGCCGAACGACCTCATCCGCAACTCGATCGGCAAGCTCATCGACTCCGCCTACTCGACCGGCGAGCTCGACAAGTTCACCACCCGCATCGAGCGAACGGCCAAGGGCAGCGACATCTTCATCACCCACCGTGGCATGGCCGAGGTCTACGTCGGCCAAGCCAAGGAGGGGACGGTCTGGCAGCCGCGCCCGGCCGACCCTCAGCTCGAGGCGACTTTCCTGTCACGCCTCATGGTCAAGCTTGGCGAGAAGGAAGAGGTCGCGAAGGCGACCGTCGCCGCGGCGTCGGTCGCGGCCAGCGGGCCGGCACGCGCTCGCCTCGTCGCCGACGCAACGTCGCCGACGCTGCAGCTCGACGACAACTTCGACCGCGCCTGGCGTCGGGTCGGCATCGCACTCGATCGCAGCGGCTTCACGGTCGAGGACCGCGATCGCGGCCAGGGGCTGTACTTCGTTCGCTACGTCGATCCTGCATACGCGGGCCGCGAGGAGCCGAACTTCTTCTCCCGCATGTTCAGCTTCGGCAAGAAGAAGGACGACACCGGGCTCGCCAAGTACCGTGTCAAGGTGAGTACCGAGGGAACCACGACCACCGTTGCCGTCCTCGACTCGCAGGGCAAGCCCGAGACGAGCGACAACGGCAAGCGGATCGCCAACCTCCTGCTCGAAGACCTGCGCTAGGACCTGGTGACGAGGCCGAGCCGGCCAATGGCGATTCCGGCGTGATCCGCTTCTGCAGCCTCGGCAGCGGCAGCACCGGCAACGCGACGGTCGTCGAGGCGGCGGGTGGCATCACGACGACGCGCCTGTTGGTCGACGCCGGCTTCTCGTTGCGCGAGCTCGAATTGCGGCTCGCGCGCGCCGGGCTCGCCCCAGGCGATCTCGATGCGGTCTTCGTCACCCACGAGCACAGCGACCACATCGGCTGCGCGCTGGCGCTCGCCGAGCGTTACGGCCTCGCGGTCTGGATGAGTCGCGGCACCTGGCGCGCACTGGGCGAGGCGACGGCGCCGGCGCGGCTCGGCTTCGTCCGCGATGGCGAGACGATCGCGCTCGGCGATCTCGAGCTGCGCCCCTTCACGGTCGCCCACGACGCCGCCGAGCCGCTGCAGCTGCGCTGCAGCGACGGCAACGCCTGCCTTGGTGTCCTCACCGACCTCGGCTCGATCACCGAGCACATGCTCGACGGCATCCGTGGCGCCGATGCCCTCCTTCTCGAGTGCAACCACGACGAGGCGATGCTCGCCGGTTCGCGCTATCCCCCGTCGTTGAAGGCGCGGATCGGCGGCCGCTACGGCCACCTCAGCAATTCAACTGCGGTCGAGCTGCTGGCGAGCGGCATCGCCTCGCGCTTGCGCCGGCTCGTCGGCGCCCACCTCAGCCGCGAGAACAACCGACCCGAGATCGTACGCAGCGCCCTCGCGGGTTGCTGGGGCAGTCGCCCGGAGGATGTCGTCATCGCCGATCCGGTGCTCGGCTGCAGCTGGTTGCAGGTCGGCTGAGCGTACGCCGTCGCGCGCCCGCGCGAGGCGATGAAAAAAGCCGCCCGGAGGCGGCTCTTTCGGTCTCGCTCGACCCGCTGCTTACTTCGACGCAGCGCCCATGGCTGCCGAGGCGGCCATGTTGGCAGCGGCGGCGGCATCGGTCGCCGCCGAGGCAGCGGTCATCGCCGAGCCCATCGCCGACGAGGCGGCGTCGGTCGAGGGAGTGGTCACGACGGTGGTCGAGGTCGACGGGGGCGGGGTCGTCGTGGTGGTCGTCGACTCTTCCTTCTTGCTGCAGGCAGCAAAGGAAACGGCGGCGGCCAGGGTCACCATCAGCAGTGCGGTTTTCATGTTTCTCCTCGATTTTAAAGTTCGACAGTCACCGGTCAGTGTGGGAACCCTCGTCTCGAAGAGCCCCATCGTCCGAAGGAAAGGAAAAGCACCAGCATTTCCAATGCCTAGCCGGCCATTATAGGCGGCGTTAGGGACTTTCCCTAGAGGCCGAGGGTGGTGACCGGGAACGTCTCGACCGAGCGTTGCAAAAGCGCGTCAATCGCTTCGCGGCATTCGGTCATGTCGACCGATCGATTCGACAGCGTCCCGCGATAGCGCACCCGATCCAGGAGCCGCACGCATGTCGCGCCGGGCGCGAGCAGGATCGTCGGCACCTGCTCGGCCTCGAGCTCGGGGTCGCTGCGGCAATGAACGACGTGCGCCCATTGACGACGCCACTCGACGAACCTCGACTGACGTCGTGCGATCTCGTCGAAGCTGTCCGCGAACACGGTGAGGCTTCGTCGTGAGTCGACCCAGGCAGCGAGCGAATCGACGACGTCGCGGTCGTTGAGCGGCCAATCGGCGAAGCTCGGATCGACGATCAGGATCTCGCGCGCGCCGCTCTGCGCGGCAAGCGCGAACGAGGCGCGGATCGCGTCGACGAACCCGGAGCGCGAAATGATCGGAACGATGTCGTCGTCAGTCATGTCGATGCCTCGCTGTCGAAGCGCGCCGCCGGCTGCACGCACCAGCCTGCGCGCAGCCACTGTGCCAGCAAAGAGCGCGCCGCGGCGCTCGCTCGTGCGACGCTTTTCGCATCCAGGCGACGCTCGTCGGCAAGTCGGCGCAGCAGCGTCGCGTCGGCCCCCGAGGCGCGGACGGCCTCGCCGTTGACGAAGACGAAGCGATCGTCGTAAAGCATCCTCGTGCGGCGATCGAGCGCGACGCCCCGAGCGCCGCGGCGGGCCGGACCGGCGTCGAACCATGTCCCCGGCTTCGGCTCGCTCAGGACCTCGCCGAGCGCGCGGTCGCGGGCAACGCCGTCGGCGAGCAGGCGATCGAGCGCCTCGCCGGCGAAGCGCTGCAACGCGGCCGGGATGCGCGCCGGATGGTCGACCGCCGGTGCCCCGGCATCGCGATAGCGGTGCGCAAGCTCACCGGAGCCCGCCGACTCGTCTTCACGCGCGGCGTCGACGATGCGTTCGAGCACGTCAGCCGCGATCCCGTCGGCAGCAGGTGCACGAAAGCCGATCGACGCCGTGATGCAGTCGCCGACGGCGACACCGTCGTGGCCCCAGCCCGGCGGCAGGTAGAGCATGTCGCCGGGCTCGAGCAGCCATTCGTCGCTGGCGACGAAGCCGGCGAGCATCTTCAGCGGCACGTCGCTGCGCAAGCGCGCGCCGCGCGTCGGCCCGATCCGCCATCGCCTGCGGCCGGCCGTCTGCAACAGGAAGACGTCGTACGAATCGACATGCGGCCCGACGCTGCCGCCTTCGGGCGCCCACGAGCACATCACGTCGTCGAGTCGCGCATCGGGAAGGAAGCTGAATCGCCGCAGCAGGCGATGTGCATCGTCGTCGTGGAGGTCGACGCCCTGTACCAGGAGCGTCCAGTTGCGAGCGGCCTCTTCCGGAAGCGACCGACGCGCGATCGGGCCGTGCCGCAACGTCCAGCGCCGGCCGGAGCGCACGATCAGCCGCGATTCGACGCCGTCCTGTGCGGCCAGCGCGAAGAGCCGCGCGCGGTCGACCGAGGCGAGCGCGCCGGGCGCGGCGTTGCGGATGAGAAGCGGCTTTTTCTGCCAGTGCCGGCGCAGGAATCGTGCGGCCGACAAGCCGCCGAGGAGGGTCAGCGGCCGGTCCGGATCCATGCTCCATTGTGCGATGATCGATCGATGGAGATCGTCGCTCCCTGCGTCGTCAGTCTGACGTGGCGGCTCGCCGATGCGCAAGGCGTCGAGATCGACGAGTTGCGCGAGCCGGTCGAATTCTTCTTCGGCGGCGACGACCTGCTTCAGAAGGTCGAAGAAGCGCTGGCCGGCAAGGAGCCGGGCTTCGAGACGACGGTGCATCTCGAGCCCGAGCACGCGTTCGGCGAGTACGACGCCGGGCTCGTCTTCTTCGAGTCGCGCGACATCTTCCCCGACGGCACCGTCGACGCCGGCATGCAGTTCGAAGGGCCACCGCCCGGCGCGGCGACTCCCGACATGCCCGAGGACGCGGTCTACACAGTGACCGAGGTCTACCCGGACCACGTCGTCCTCGACGGCAACCACCCGCTGGCCGGCATCGCCCTCAGGCTGTCACTCGTCGTGCGCGACGTGCGCGAGGCGACCGAGGCGGAGATCGAGGCCGGCTCGGTCGGCAACAGCGGGCTCAGCGTGCTCGCCGCTGCGACTCCCGGGCCACACCTGCACTGAAGATCGTTGGCGCGCCGGCGCGGCCCGACGTCGGCGCGACGATGCGCGTGTACGACATGCCGACCTTCGCCGCGGTGATCGCGGCGCGGTCGGCGGCGACGACCGCGCGCTGCGAATCGACCAGCGTCTGGTTGGTGTCGACGGCGCCCTCAGAGATGAAGTTCTGCTTGAAGAGGTCCTGGCTGCGGGCGAGCTGGCGATCGGCATCGGCAAGCGCGGCCTGGTCCTTGGCGAGCTGCGCCTCGGCCTTGGCGATGTTGACCTCGTCGTTGCGGGCGTCGAGGCTAAAGAGCGCGTCCCCGGCGCGGACGAACTGGCCTTCCTTGATGTGCACCTTGGTGATGACGCTCGCGACCTGCGGCCGGACGTCGACGCTGTTGAGCGAAGTGACCGTTCCGGTCGCATCGAGCATGACGTCGACGTTGCGCTGGTCGACCACCACGGTCGTCACGCTGACGGCAGGCCCGCTTGCCGGCGCCGCGGCGAGCGCCGCGCTCGCGCTGTCGCCGGGCCCGGCGCCGCCGCCCGTCGCGCCGCGAGTGAGCACGACCACGCCGCCAGCAATCGCGACCGCGGCGACGACAACTCCGACGAGGACGCGGGCGTTCATGCGCCCGCAATTGTGATGCCTGCGGCCATCGCGTTGAGGGTCACTCGAGCGCCGGCGGCGTGACCGTCTGCTCGAGATCGAAGCGCAGCGGCGGCACCCGGCTCGCCGCCCATGCCGCCAGCAGGCAGAGGACCGACGCGGCGGCGAACGCGAAGCGGAAGGCGTGGCCGATGCGCGGGTCGGCGGCAGCACCCGGCACGGCGTGCACCGGCGCAGCACCGATGATGCCGAAGATGAGCGCGCCGAACGCCGAGGCGCCCACCGACGAGCCGAGCGTACGCGCGAGCGAGATGGTCGACGCGGCAGCACCGAGGCGCGCCGACCCGGCCGCCGTCTGGGTGACGATCTGCATCACCGACATCACCGAGCCGAAGCCGAGGCCGGCAGCGAACTCGAGGCCGATCAGGAACGGCCGCGCCGACGGCAACGAGGCCAGCCCGGCGAGCGCGATCGCGGCGAGCGCGAGGCCGACGCTCGGGATCGTCGTCGGCCGGCCGGTCCAGACGATGATTCGCCCCGTCAGCGCGGCGCCGATGACGATTCCGGCGGTCAGCGGCAACAGCAGCAGGCCCGACTGGGCGGCGTTCGAGCCGAGGGCGAGCTGCAGGTAGATCGGCAGGTAGAAGATCATCGAGAACATCGCCGAGGCGAACGCGACGACCGTGATCACCGCGTAGCGCACCGCGGGCAGCGCGATCAACTCGAACGGCAGGAACGGTCGCTCGGCGCGGCGCTCGAGGCGGACGAGCACGATCGCAGCGGCGACCGCCACGACGACGAGCGCGATGCTGGTCGCCGAGTCCCACGCGAAGTGGTGCCCGGCCGACGACAGCCAGAAGAGCGCGGTCGATGCGGTGAGCGCGAAGAGACCGATCCCGCGCAGGTCGGGCACGGCGCGGCCGGGGTGCGGGCGATCGTCGCCGAGCAGCGAGCGCAGCCGCCACAGTGCGATCGCGCACAGCGGCAGGTTAACGAAGAAGAGCCATCGCCAGCTCGCGTGGTGGACGACGAGGCCGCCGATGACCGGGCCGCCGATGCTCGCCGCGGTGAAGATGATCGCGAAGTACGCCTGGTTCCTGGCCCGCCGACGCGGCGCGACGACCTCGCCGATCAGCGCCTGCGAAAGCGTCATCAGGCCGCCGCCGCCGACGCCTTGCAGCACGCGCGCCGCGACCAGGACCGCCAGCGTCGGCGCGACACCGCAGGCGAGCGAGCCGAGCGAGAAGACAACGATCGCGATCGAGAGCAGCTTCCTGCGGCCGTAGCGATCGCCGAGACGGCCGTAGAGCGGCACCATGATCACCGACGCGAGCAGGTAGCCGACGGCGAGCCACGAGGTGTCGCGAAGGCTCCCGAGCTCGCGGCTGATCACCGGCGTCGCCGTCGCGAGCAGCGTCTGGTCGACCGCGGCGAGGAACATCGGCAACATGATCGCCACGAAGAGGCGCCGGAAGCGCGCGCGATCGAAGGCCGACGCGCGCACCGCACTCGGCGCATCGGCGGGCAACGCCGCGGGCCTGCGGCCTTCGAGAGGCGCGTCCATCGGCGGCGCGCTTTAGACGCGCCCGGTCGAGCCGAAGCCGCCGGCGCCGCGCTCGCTCGCGTCGAACGACGCGACGACGCGAAACTGCGCCTGCACGACCGGAACGACGACGAGCTGGGCGATGCGCTCGAACGGCTCGATCGTGAATGGAGCCTGGCCGCGGTTCCAGCAGCTCACCATCAGCGGGCCCTGGTAGTCGGAGTCGATCAGGCCGACCAAGTTGCCGAGAACGATACCGTGCTTGTGGCCGAGGCCGGAGCGCGGCAGGATCATCGCAGCGTGGCGCGCATCGCCGATGTGGATCGCGATCCCGGTCGGGATCAGCTCGGCGGCGCCCGCCGCGAGGACGATCGGAGCGTCGATGCAGGCGCGCAGGTCGAGGCCGGCGCTGCCCGCGGTGGCGTACGCCGGCAGGCGATCGGCGATGCGCTGGTCGAGGATGCGGACGTCGACGCGGGTCATGACGCTGGCGCCGCGACGACAGCAGCGCGGGCCGCGTGCGGCACCGCCTCCATGCGGGTCGCAATCTCGGCGACGAGCTGGCGTGCGAGCACGAGCTTGGACGCGGGCGGCAGGTCGTGCGCGCCAGCGGCGTCGATCAGCGTCACGGCGTTGTCGTCGCGGCCGAACGTCGCCGGGCCGAGGTTGGCGACGATCAGCGGCACGTTCTTGCGCTTGCGCTTCGCGCTCGCGTTGGCGACCATGTTGGCGCTCTCGGCGGCGAAGCCGACGCAGAACGGCGGCTTCGCCAGCGCGGCGACGCTGCCGAGGATGTCGGGGTTCTCGACCAGCTCGAACGCCGGCGCGCCGCGGCCGGCGACCTTCTTGATCTTGTCGCCGGCGATGTCGGCGACACGCCAGTCGGCGACCGCCGCGGTGGCGACGAAGACGTCGCAGTGCGCCACCTCCGCCATCACCGCCGCGTGCATCTCGAGCGCGGTCGTGACGTCGATGCGCTGTACGTTCCGTGGCGTCTCGAGGGCGACCGGCCCGGCGACGAGCGTCACCTCGGCGCCCGCCTCGGCGGCCGCGCGCGCGACCGCGAATCCCATCTTTCCGCTCGAGCGATTGGTGAGCCCGCGCACCGGGTCGATCGGCTCGAATGTCGGCCCCGCCGTGACGAGAACGCGCCGGCCGGCGAGCCGCTTCGGCGCGAAGAACGCGATCAGCTCGGCGAGCAGCTCGGCCGGCTCGAGCATGCGGCCGTCGCCGATCTCGCCGCACGCCTGGTCACCGCTGCCCGGGCCGAGGACGGTCGCGCCGTCGGCGGCGAGCTGCGCGAAATTGCGCCGCGTCGCCGGGTGCGCCCACATCTCGCGGTTCATCGCCGGCGCGACGAGGAGCGGGCAGCGCTCGATCGGCCGCGCCAGGCAGAGCAGCGAGAGCAGGTCGTCGGCGCGGCCGTGCAGCAGCTTGGCGACGAAGTCGGCGCTCGCCGGAGCGACAAGCACCGCGTCGGCCTCGCGCGTCAGGTTGATGTGCGCCATGTTGTTGGCTTCGCGCGCGTCCCACTGGCTCGTGTAGACGGTTCGGTTGGAGAGCGCCTGCAGCGTGACCGCGGTGATGAACTGCTCGGCCGACTCGGTCATCACGACCTGCACGATCGCGCCCGCCTTGACCAGCTCGCGCGTCAGCTCGGCCACCTTGTAGCAGGCGATTCCGCCCGAGAGACCGACAACGATGTGGCGGCCGGCGAGCTCGCCGGCGCCAGCGGGTTCAGGCAAGGGAATGGCCATGGCCAGCATTTTGGGCGATCCCGAGGTAAGGTGCCGGTCCGGGGGTCCGACTCCCTCCATTCGCGCGGATTCCCGATGGTCGACTCCAAGACTCCCCGATTCGTCCAGACCTGGCTCGCCGATGCCGACGCCGAGCAGACCCGAGCGCGCGCCGCCCTGCTCGGCAGCCCGGCGCGCATCTCTCCCAAGTTCTTCTACGACCGCCTCGGCTCGCATCTCTTCCAGGCGATCACCGAGCTCGACGAGTACTACCCGACGCGCACCGAGGCGGCGATCTTCGCTGACCACGGCGCGGCGATGGCGGAGGCGATCGGCTCCGGCAAGGCATTGATCGACCTCGGCGCCGGCAACTGCGCCAAGGCGGCGCGCCTGTTCCCGCTCCTCGAGCCGAGCCGCTACATCGCGGTCGACATCTCGGTCGAGTTCCTGCGCGATGCACTGCGCCGGCTCCAGCGCGAGCAGCCGCAGATCGCGATGGCCGGGCTCGGCCAGGACTTCTCGAGCGCACTCGACATTCCCGCCGATCTCGTCGGCGACGCCGCGCCGGTGTTCTTCTATCCTGGCTCGAGCATCGGCAATTTCGACGGCGACGAGGCGCTCGCGTTCCTGCGCCGCGTCCGCTCGCGCGCCGACGGCGGCGGCCTCCTGATCGGCGTCGACCTCGTCAAGCCGAGGGCGATCCTCGAGGCCGCGTACGACGATGGCCTCGGCGTCACGGCGGCGTTCAATCGCAACGCGCTCAGCCACCTCAACCGCCTGATCGGCAGCGACTTCGCGCCGCGCCAATGGCGCCACGTCGCCTTCTTCGACGAGGCGAAGTCGCGCATCGAGATGCATCTCGAGGCGAGCGAGCCGATCGTCGTCGCGTGGCCGGGCGGCAACCGCCGCTTCGCCGCCGGCGAACGGATCCACACCGAGAACTCGTGCAAGCACACGGTCGACGGCTTTGGCGCGATGCTGCTCGCCGCCGGCTTCGATGCGCCTCGGCACTGGATCGACCGCAACGGCTGGTTCGCAGTGTTCTGGGCAGCTGCCCTCGACCGATCGCGCGGCGCGAGGACCGGGGCCGTTTGACCGCGGCCGCGGCACTTCGCCGCGCCGGCGACGCGCTAGTGCTCGGCGACGAAGCGAACGACGCGATCGCGCGACGCCCGCCATGCCGCGGCGTTGCCGCCGACATGGACCCCCTGCCCCGGGTTGACGCCGTTCGGCACGTCCTTGCGCAGGCGCACCGGTGCGTCGGAGTCGAAGCCGTGCGACGCACCGGGGTAGACGACGATCTGCGGCCGCGGCTCGCCGTCGGCGCGAGCGAGCGCGACGCACGGCGCCGCCGGTGTCCAGTCGTCGGCCTGGCCGACGAGCAGCAGCAGCGGCGCCGACGGCTCGTAGCCACGACGCAGGTCCGCTTCGCAGCCGGGATAGAAGGCGATCGCGAACGCCGGCTTGGTCGTCTCCTGGGCGACGTCGCGATGGCGCAGGTTGGTGGCGGCAAGCACCGTGCTGCCGCCGTTGGACCAGCCGATCAGCCCGATCCGCGTGGCATCGACGTCGGCGCGCTGGGCGAGGTACTCGATCGCGCCGAGCGCATCGAGGCGGCGGTTGGCCTGCGTCACGCGGCCCTTGCCGGCGCGCTGGGTGCAGAGCTCCTTTTCGTAGCGCGGCGTCAACGAATCGACGACGAGAACGTGCAGGCCGAGGCCGTTGAAGAGATCGACATAGTCGCGCATCCGCTGCGTCAGTGCGCCGCGGCGGTCGTATGGGCCGCCGCAGCCATGGAACATCGCGATCGCGGGTGCCGGCGCTGCTGCGGGTGCCGTCGAC
>DATAYY010000010.1:0-8527 GCA_036272325.1 Caldimonas sp.
AGGATCCGTTCGCGTCGCTCAGCCCGCGGATGACGGTCGGCCAGATCGTCGGCGAAGGCGTCGCGCTGCATCGGCCGGAGCTCGCTGCGGCGGAGCGCGAGGCGCTGGTCCTTGCGATGCTCGACGAGGTCGGGCTCAACGCTCGCGGCGGCGTCGCCAACGTACTGCAGCGTTACCCGCACGAGTTCTCGGGCGGCCAGCGCCAGCGCATCGCGATCGCGCGCGCGGTGGTGCTGCGGCCGGAAGTGCTCGTGCTCGACGAGCCGACCTCCGCGCTCGACGTCTCCGTGCAGCAGCAGGTGCTGGCGCTGCTCGCCGAGCTGCAGCGCCGCTACGGCATGAGCTACGTCTTCATCAGCCACGACCTGGCGGTCGTTCGCGCGATGTCGCATCGCGTGATCGTGATGAAGGACGGCGACGTCGTCGAGGAGGGCGAGGCCGAAGCGTTGTTCGACGCGCCGCGCGAGAGCTACACGCGGACGCTGGTCGCGGCCGCGCACCTGGCCTGACGCGCCACAGCCCCGTCACCGGCGGGTACGCTTACGGAAGCTTCTGGAAGCCGAACACCGGCGGATTCATGCCGCAGCTGACACCGTCGTCGCCGACCTTGCCAGTCGCGTTGACGACGAACTTCGACTTCGCCGTGCCGGCGATCACCAGCGGCGCGGTCAGGGGCAGGCCGTTCGTGCTCGTCGCTCCTGTCGGCTGCATGAAGGTGTTGCCGCCGCTGCCGGCCGAGGCGTTCGTCGTCAGGTAGAGATACACGGCGTCGGCCACCGGCGCCGCATCGGTGCCGTTGCAGGCGTTCGGCGCACCGACGGCGTCGGGCGCCTGCGTCATGCCGCTGTTGTCGCTGCGGCAGACGTCGGCGGTGTATTGCGTGCCGGCAGCGCACAGGCCGGCGGCCGAGCTCGGCGTGAACTTGATCAGGTCCGACATCTTGATGATGACGCACTGGTAGGTGCCGTCGGGCGGGTTGCCGCTGCCGAGCATCGGCGCTGCGAGAAAGTCGACCTCGGTCGGCGTGGCGCTCGCGAAGACCGTGACCGGGCTCGTGCACTGCGCGCTGGTCGAGAGCATCACCGAGTAGACCTGCAGCTTCAGCGAGCTGGCGTCGAGCGCCATGGCGTTGGCCGAGAGCAGCGCGGCGGCGCCGAGCGCGAATCGAAGCGGTCTCATGGTGGCGGCCTAGCTACCGGCGCCGACGATCGTCAGCTTGTCGGTGTGGTCGTAGTCGGCGCCACCGCCGCACGAGACGACGGCAGCGCCGAAGGCGAATGCAACGGCGACGAGGGCGAGCAGGCGCTTCATCACGGCTCCCGGGGGTGGACGTGAGGGGATATCGGCGCAACGACTCCGGGCTTGAGGACCAGGCACTGGCTCGCGCCTTCGCGGGCAGGGTAGGCATTGCGTTTGCTAGGGACAAAAAGAGGTGTCGACATGGAAGAAGCGCGGGAGATGCGCGGAGGCGGCTGGAGCCACTGGTATTGGCTCTTTGTCGTCGAGGTCGCGATCTCGCTCTGGCCGCCGTTCTTCAACCGGATCGAGCCGACCTGGCGCGGCATCCCGTTCTTCTACTGGTACCAGCTGCTCGCGGTCGTGATCTGCGCGGTGCTGACCGCGATCGTCTACTTCGCGACCAACGCTGACGCCGAGAAAGCACGGCGATGAGCACGGACTCGGTCAACGCTCCGGCGCTGATCGTCTTCGTCCTGCTGTTTGCGTTCGTGACGTGGCTCGGTTTCGCCGCCGCGCGCTGGCGCCGCGGCGACCTCGACCAGTTGCACGAGTGGGGCCTCGGCGGCCGCCGCTTCGGCACGCTCGTGACCTGGTTTCTCGTCGGCGGCGACCTCTACACCGCCTACACCTTCATCGCCGTGCCGGCGCTCGCGTTCGGCGCCGGCGCGCTGGCGTTCTTCGCGGTGCCGTACACGATCATCATTTATCCGATCCTGTTCCTTGTCTTCCCGCGCCTGTGGAACGTGTGCCACCGCCACGGCTACATCACCGCGGCCGACTTCGTGAAAGGGCGCTTCGGCAACCGCTGGCTGGCCTTGGCCGTCACGCTCACCGGCATCGTCGCGACCATGCCGTACATCGCGCTGCAGCTGGTCGGCATCCAGGTCGTGCTCGGCGCGCTCGGCATCGGTGGCACGGGCCTCGCGGCCGACCTGCCGCTCGTCATCGCCTTCGTCGTGCTCGCCGCGTTCACCTACACGAGCGGGCTGCGGGCGCCGGCATCGATCGCGATCGTCAAGGACGTGCTCATCTACATCACGGCGTTCGCCGCGATCGTCGTCGTGCCGATCGAGCTCGGCGGCTTCGCCAAGATCTTCGCCAGCATCCCGCCCGCCAAGGTGCTGCTCGCGCCGCCGCCGCCGCACAGCACCGGCGCCTACGGCGCCTACGCGACGCTCGCGCTCGGCTCGGCGCTGGCGCTCTTCCTCTACCCGCACTCGCTCACCGGCATCCTGAGCGCGAGCAGCGGCCACGCAATCCGCCGCAACGCCGCGCTCCTGCCCGGCTACTCGCTCATGCTCGGCCTGCTCGCGCTGCTCGGCTTCTTCGCCCTCGCCGCGGGGCTCGACAAGCTGCCGGAGTTCGCCAGCGGCTTCAAGGCGTACGGCAACAACTTCGCGGTGCCTGCGCTCTTTCTCCACCACTTCCCGCCCTGGTTCGTCGGCGTCGCGTTCGCCGCCATCGGCATCGGCGCGCTGGTGCCGTCGGCGATCATGTCGATCGCCGCGGCGAACCTCTACACCCGCAACATCCATCGCGAGTTCTTCAACCAGAACCCGACCCCGCGCCAGGAGTCGCAGATGGCGAAGTGGGCCTCGCTGGTGGTCAAGTTCGGTGCGCTGGTCTTCATCCTCTTCGTGCCGACCCAGTACGCGATTCAGCTGCAGCTCCTCGGCGGCATCTGGATCATCCAGACCTTGCCTGCCGTGATGCTCGGCGCCTACACGCGCTGGTTCGACGGCTGGGCGCTCACGATCGGTTGGGCGGCGGGCATCGTCACCGGCACCTGGATGGCGGTCGCCGCGCACCTGACGCCGACCTATCCGCTCGCCGTCGGCGACTGGACGTTTCCCGGCTACAGCGCGCTCTACACCGTGATCCTCAATCTCGCGATCGCGATCGTGCTGACGCCGCTGCTGCGCCGTCGCGCCGGGCGCAGCGGCGCCGCCGATGAGACGGTCGAGGCCGACTACCACGCCGCCGCGCGCGCGGCTTAGCTCCGATGGCTCCAAGCGGTCGCCGATAGGAATCGACGTCAGTCCCGCAAGCCCCGCGCCGGGGGGCCTGCCAGGGGGCCCCTATGGCGTCGTCGGATGCGCGGCGATGAAGTCGAGCAGACCTTGGTACTTCGGCGAGGCGGCCGGGTCCTCCGTAACGTACTGTAGCGATCCCCAAAGACCCCATTTCGACCAGCCGCCGACGTCGTTGAACTGATTCATCGTGTCGCCGCCTGCGGCGACCCACTGACCGTAGTACTCAGCGTACACGTCGCGCATGCGCGGATTGTTGTGCGCCGAGACGAAGAGTGCGGTCATGGCATCGACTTTGTCGGCAGGGAAGTAGGAGCTGCTGTCGCCGGCTCCGCTCTCGTAAGCCTTGAGCTTCAGCTTGTAATTCGCGGCGAGGGCCGCATTGGTCGTCATCGAGGCCTTGATGTCGCCGCGGATGTTGGCGAGCATCTGGTCAACGATCTGGTCGCTGCTCAACGTGAGCGTCGTCGCCACTTGTGCCGGGTCGCCCGCGGCGGCGGCGCTGAAGTAGGGCGCGATCGCCATCACGTCGGCGTTGGCGGCGGTGTCCTGATAGGCGAGCGCGTGGGTGAGGAAGTTGTCCCACGCCGCCTGCCCGGCGAGGACGCGCACGATGCGATCGCGATCGACGCCCCACACGTCCTGCACGATCTTGAAGACCTGCACCGCGCGCACCGCATAGAAGATGGCCGGCTGCCCGAATGGGCTGTCGAGCCCGAGCGCCTGCGAACGCGAGTTGGCCCACACGCCTTGCGGGAAGCCGGTGTTCCAGACCTCGTTCGAGTACTCGATGTGAGGATGAAGAGCTGGATCGAGACGATCATGCAAGAGCGTCGCGAATTGGCGCACGTAATCGTCGCTCGCCTGGTGCGGGACGCAGAACCACGGGTCGACGTGCAGGGTATTGGCGAGGTCGATCATCACCTCGATCGGCACCCCGGCGGCCGTCGCGTACGTCACGTCGCCGGTATGCGCGCGATCGGCCCACTCGACCACGGGCGAGCCGTTGGTCGCACCCCAGTCCATGTAGCGCAGCAGCGAGAACGGCGCGATCTTGGCGAGGAACACAGGGTTAAACGGCACGCTGGCGTACGTCGCCTCGGTGCCGGGCCAGAGAAATCGGACGTTGCGCACCGGGTTGGTTGCGCTCGTGCGATCGATCGCCACCCAGAGGCTGCCGCTGGTATCGACGACGTCGATCGCGATCCGGTTCGATGCGGACTCCGCGACCGTGACGTTGCTGAGCGGAAAGCTGATCGATCCATCGCCGTCCCACAGCACGACGTAGCGGCCGGGCGTGAAATGGCTCCCCGTCCAGGCAACGGCATCCAGCGCGTGCTGGCCCGGCGCGAGCGCCGCCGGGTAGCCGTCGGCGGTGAGCGACGGAAAGGCCGTGCCCCAGGTCCCGTTGTCCTCGCGTGAAACCCAGCCCATGCCGCTCTTCATCATGTCGGCGAACGGAAACTCGGACGAGTAGTAGGCGATGCCGGCCAGGTTCATGCCGACGTAGCGCGAGCGAGCGGGGATTCGCGTCGTGCCGCGCACCGACAAGGTTCCAGAAGCGGAGATGCCGTCGGCGGACACCTTGATCGTCGTGAAACCGACTCGAAGAGGCCTGACGACTCCGCCTTCGTCGACGGTTGCCAGGGTCGCATCCGCGGTCTCCCACGTCAGCGAGGTGGCGGGAACGGCCGCACCTGACGAGTCTGTCGCTTGGACAGCCATGGGCGTTAGCGTGCCGACAGCCGTCGGAGTCACAACCGGCAACGAAAGCGCAGTCACTTTGGTGGGCGCAGGCGGCGTGGCGGGCGGAACGGGGGCCGGGCTCTGGACCGCGGCTGACGCGGGAGCCGACGCCGAACTCAGCGGCACCTTCGCACCGTCGTCCTTGCTGCCCCCGCAGCCAGACAACGCCAGCATGGCAAGCAACACCAAGCGCTGAACAAGGGTCATGGTGAAGGATCGGGGATACGAAGCCATGAATCTTCATGGCGGCGGTCGATCCAACCGTTACCAGCTGCAAGTGCGTTGCTTGGCTTGTTCAGGCTGTTCTACTGCTCCCCGCCGAGGCGCGATTGCTCGAAAGCGGCAGGTGGCGAACGATCTGGTGCTGACTAATTGGTGACACGCGCATCACTTCGACGCCAAGGCGCGATTTCTCACATCGGCCGCGACGTCGGTCGTAGACCCCCGCGGCCTGGAACTGTCAGGAATCGTGCTCTGGTCCCGCCGACAGGAATCGAACCTGTATTTGCCGCTTAGGAGGCGGCCGTTCTGTCCATTGAACTACGGCGAGCGGATGCGGCGGCAAGTTTAAGACCCGTCGGCGGCACGAGGCGCGATACTGCGCGGACGTGAAGCGAATGGGACGCGATGCCTTGGCCACCGTCGAAGGAACGCATGCGCGCGGCGGCGGCGGCGTGCCGGTCCGCTACCACGTCGAGTACGAAGTGGCGGGCACGGTGATCCATTTCCGGGCCAGCTTCGACAACGGCGCCGCGCCGCACGAAGGCCAGTTCGACTTCGATCCGGCCAAGCTCGACGCTGCCGCCGCGGTCGACGCCTTCATGCAGAACCACATCGAGAAGTCCGACTGGGACGTCGCGCCCTAACCGCACCCGCTGCCGCGGCGGACCCGAGCTGCCGACAGATCCCTAGTTCCAGCGCAGGATCCAGTGCAGGTCGATCGCGTTGTCGTCGCCTGCCTGCGCACTCACGCTGACCCGCTGGGCGACGCGATAGATGAGCTGCCAGCTGCCGGTGGTCGCGTTCAGTCCCCGCTCGTAGCCGACGTACCAGCGCTGCGAGATCTGCTTGCCGAGCGTGACGATCGTTTCCTTGACGTCGCCGGTCCCCGTGGTCGTGCCCTGCCTGACGCCGATCTGGTCGAAGCCGATGCCCTTGACGATGCGATCGGTGACGCCGGGGCTTTCGCCGGCGAGGAGCGCCAACGCCGCCTGCTGCAGCAGGGCGGTGTCGGCGCCGTTGACGGTGTCGCTCGCCCGGCCGACGACGAGCCAGCTCAGCTTGTCGATCTCCGACATGTCGGGCTCCGAGAACAGCCGCACGCGCGGTGACTGCGCGCTGCCGGTGACGAGCACGCCGACGCGGACGTCGAGGTTGGGGCGCGTCGCCTCGATGTCGAGGCGAGGGTTCTCGACCGGACCGGCGAAGCCGAGCACGCCGCGGTCGATAACGAGCTTCTGGCCGTACGCCTGATAGGTGCCGTCGACGGCGCGCAAGGTGCCGTCGACGGCGAGACGGCCGCCCGGCGAGGTGAGGCGCAGCTCGCCGCGCAATCCGGCGTCGAGGCCGTGGCCGCGAACGCGCAGGCTCTGGCCCATGTCGACCCGCAGGTCGAGCGCGACCTTGCGCGTCGCAGGCGCGACCGTCCCGATCGGCGTCGCCTTGGCGGCGCTCGCGTCGTCGGCGGCCGGCGCCGCGCGCGGCCGTCGCACGACCTCGACGTCGTCGCCGAGCGTCGGCGCGTCGGAGCGCGTGAAGTCGACCAGCCCTTCATCGACCTTGAACGCGCCGTCGAGCGCAACCGTGCTGGCGTCGAGCCGCATCATCGCCCGGCCGCTCGCGACGATGCGGCGGTCGACGCGGCCGAGCATCTTGAACTTGTCGGCGACGAGGGTCAGCGCGGCGACCGGCGCGTCGCCGAAGGTCGCGCTGCCTTCGAGGCGCACCGTGCCCTCGCCGGCCTTGGCGGTGAACGTCTCGATGCGCGCCGTCTCGCCCTGCAGCGCGATCGCGACCGTGCCGTCGCTGATGTTGACGCCCTGCAGGAAGTTGCGCACGGCGATGCGCGAGCCATCGACGCGGCCGGTATAGGTCGGCGCGCCGAACCGCCCTTCGACGCGCGCGTTGGCATGCAGCTCGCCGTCGAGTCGCCAACCGGTCGGCAGCCACGTTCCCCAGGTGCCGAGGCGGGCGACGTGAAGCTCGACGACGCCGTCGATCGGCGTTGCCGCGCCGGGCCACGACGCGCTGCTGCTCGTGTGCGCGCCGACCCTGGCCGAGGCGACGCCGAAGGCGCTGCCGGCAATCCCGGCAGTGAAGTTCCAGACGCCGTTGCGCGCAGCGATCGCGGCCCGAAGCTCGGTAAAGCCGAGCGGGCTCGTCACCGTGCCTTCGGTGACGGTGAGGTCGCCGCCACCGCGTTCGACGACGGCGTCGACGACGACATCGGGCGCGCTCTGGACGTCGATGCGGGCGCCGATGGTGAGGTCGCCGCCCCAGCCGAAATCGGGCTGCAGGACACGAAGCAGCGGCGCGACCGGCATCGGCTCGACCGTCGCGTGCGCGTCGAGGCGACCGCTGCCGCCGTTCTCGCCGCCTCGCCAGACGATCCGCGTCCAGTGAACGGTCGCACCGAGCGCCTCGGCGGTGCCGGGCTCGATGCTCGCGCGCGCTGGCCCGCCGGCCCAGAAGACGCTGCCGTGCACATCGCGCACCTGCAGCCAGGTGCGCGTCGGCGTGCCCGTGCTGCGGGCGACGATCTCGCCGACGCTGCCGCGCCAGCCGGCGTTGCGCGCGCCGTCGGCGTCGACGAGGCCACCGGTGACGGACGCGAGGACGACGCTGCGTGCGTTCGGCGATGGAGCGGATGCTGCGGCTGCCGCCGCCGATGCCGTTGCCGACGACGTGGCTGGTACAGCCGCCGTTGCAGCTGCTGTCGCCGTCGCCGAGGACGCGGCCGCAATCGCCGCACCCAGAGTCGCCGTACCACCAGTGCGGACGCTCGCTGCGATCGCATCGGCCCAATCGGGCGGCAGCGCTGCCGAGTCGATCCGCAGCTCGGCGCGATGGGCGCGGGCGGTGCCGGAAAGCTGCACCGCGGCATGCTCGATCGCGCGCCCTGCGGCGTCGATGCCGTCGAGCGTCAGGCTGGCCTCGAGCGTGGCGTCGGCGCTGCTACCGAGACGCCAGCGGCCGTCGGCGCGGCGCACCGTCGACGTCGCGTAGCGCAAGCCGGTGCCTTGCAGCTCGCCGTCGCTGCGCAGCGCCGGCCAGCGACCTTCGATGCGCGTTGTCGCCGCAAGCGCACCGGCAAGCGCCGGCGGACGACCGCGCACGTTCGGCCCGAACCAGACGGCCAGCTTGTCGAGCGACGGTGCGTCGATCGCGAGCTGCCATTCGTCGGCGGTCGTCCCTCCGCCGCCGAGGACGCCGTGCCCGCTCGCGCGGTTGCCGGCAGCGACGACGTCGAGCGCCGAGCGCGCGCGGCCGTCGCTGTTGATGACGCTCGCCGT
>DATAYY010000011.1:0-31441 GCA_036272325.1 Caldimonas sp.
CTCTCCGGCAAGCTCCATCCCGGCCGCGACCTGCGCATCGGCGAACGGCGCTTCGCCTGCGAGCGCGACACCGCCGACGTCCGCGACGTCAAGATCTACCTGCGGCCCGAAGACGTCCTGGCGCGGCCGATCGCACCCGGCGACTCGAACGTCTTCGACGGCGCGATCGACAAGATCGAGTTCCTCGGCTCGTACTGCCTGGTCCACGTCAAGGCGGAAGCGATCGCGGCCAGTCCGATCACCGTCTATCTCTCGCTCAACTATCTCTCCGAGCAGGGGCTCGAGGTCGGCAGCCGGCTGCCCCTCAGGGTGCTCCCGGAGCGGATGCGTTTCTTCTAGGCGATCTTCCAGGCAATCGCGTCGTGTCCGCCGTCCTTTCGCTCGCCGTCGAGCGCCCGGTCCGCCAGCGCGCACACTGGACAGACCGCATCGCCCACGCCACGCTCGCGTTGCTGCTGCTGGCGCTGGTCGTCTTCCTCGCGCTGCCGCTCGCGACCATCCTCCTGAAGGCGGTCGAGAACGGCGACGGCCGCTTCGTCGGCCTCGCCAACTTCACGAGCTACCTGCGCACGCCTGCGCTGCTGCAATCGTTCGTCAACAGCTTTTCGGTGTCGCTGCTGGTGACGCTCGTGACCGTTCCGCTGGCGTTCGGCTTCGCCTACGCGCTGACGCGCAGTTGCATTCCGGCCAAGGGAACGTTCCGCACGATCGCGCTGATTCCACTCCTCGCCCCGACGCTCTTGTCTGCGATCTCGCTGATCTACTGGTTCGGCAACCAGGGCGTCGCGCGCGGCGTCATCACCTTGCTCGGCTTCGAGAACGTCTACGGCGCGCCGGGGATCGTGATCGCCGAGTGCTTCGCGGTTTTTCCGCACGCGCTGATGATCCTTCTGAGCGCGCTGGCGCTGGCGGATGCGCGCCTGTACGAGGCGGCGGCGGCGCTCGGCACGTCGACCCGCCGCAAGTTCTTCACCATCACGCTGCCGGGTGCCAAGTACGGGCTCATCTCGGCGGCGCTGGTCGCGTTCACGCTCGTGATGACCGACTTCGGCATTCCGAAGGTGATCGGCGGCAACTTCAACATGCTCGCGACCGATGTCTTCAAGCTCGTGATCGGCCAGCAGGACTTCCAGCGCGGCGCCGTCGTCGGCCTGTTCCTGCTTGCCCCGGCGGTGGTCACGTTCGGCATCGATTGGCTGGTGCAACGGAAGCAGACCGCGCTCCTGACCGCGCGCGCCGTTCCCTATGCGCCCAAGCCGTCGCGCGGCTTCGACGCGTTCATGCTCGCCTTCGTCGGCGTGATCAGCGCCCTGATGCTCGCCATGCTCGCAATGGCGATCTTCGCCTCGTTCGCGACCTACTGGCCCTACAACCTGACGCCGAGCCTGAAGCACTACACGATGGGAATCGTCGACGGCGAGGTCGGCGAGGCGATGGTGAACAGCCTGCGGCTCGCCACCGGCACCGCGTTCTTCGGCACGATCGTGGTCTTCCTCGGCGCGTACATGCTCGAGAAGACGCGCGGCGCCGCTGCGCTGCGACCGCTGCTCAGGCTTCTGTCGACGCTACCGATGGCTGTTCCGGGGCTCGTCCTCGGCCTCGGCTACATCTTCTTCTTCAACGCGCCGGGCAATCCGCTGAACGGCCTCTACCAGACGATGACGCTGCTCGTCATCTGCACGATCATCCATTTCTACACCACCGGCCACCTGACCGCGGTGACCGCGCTGAAATCGCTCGACGCCGAGTTCGAGGCGGTGAGCGCATCGCTCAAGGTGCCGTTCTTCACCACGCTGCGCCGCGTCACGCTGCCGATCTGCATGCCGACGCTGATCGACATCGCGCGCTACTTCTTCATCAACGCGATGACGACGATCTCGGCGGTCGTCTTCCTCTACGCGCCCGAGACGCGGGTGGCGACGATGTCGATCATCCGCCTCGACGAAGCCGGCGAGGCTGGCGCGGCCGCCGCGTGCGCCGTCCTCGTTACGGCGACGTCGAGCGTCGTCACGGTGCTGTTCATGCTGGTCGGCGCGTGGATCGGCAAGACGACGCAGGCATGGCGACAGACGAGGGAGCGATGACCAGGCGCGAGCATCGCGGCGAGGGGCTGCGCGTTGCCATCGCCCAGCAGCCGATGGCGTGGACGACGGCCGAGAACACGCAGCACATCAAGAATTTGCTGACGTGCGCCGCGGACGGCGGCGCGCAGATCTGCGTGTTCCCGGAGCTTGCTCTCACCGGATTTCACCGCGGCATCCGCGACCAGGCAACGCTTTGCATCGTCGAGGATGCGTTCCGCCGGGTGCAGGAGTCCTGCTGCCAGCACTGGATCGCCTGTGCATTGGGAATGCCCACGTTCGCGGGCGATGGCGCGGTCATGAACAGCTATGTCGTCATCGCGCCGGGCGGCGGCGTCGCTTCGATCTCGAGCAAGAACGGTCTGACGCCGAGCGAGCAAACGTTCTTCAAGGCTGGCACGACGCGAGATCTCGTCGAAGTCGAGGGGCGCAGCTGCGCTTCGGTGATGTGCCGGGAGATCGACGATGTCGATGCGATCGAGCGTCAGCTATCGTCGGACGACGTCGACGTGATCTTCTGGCCGTCGCTGGTCGGTCATCCGCCGGGGACTGTGCACGCCACGCCGGAAGACACCGCCGACCTCGGCTACGTCGAGCGGACGGCCGTCCTCGCCCGCCGTCTCGATGCCTATGTCGTCCAGAGCAACTGGCCGCAGGCGCTGAACACGCCGGGGTCGACGTACCACGGCGAAAGCAAGGTCTACGCACCCGACGGCGACATCCTCCTCACGCTTCCGCGCGACCTGCCGGGCGTCGCGATCCTGACGCTCGGCGACCGCGAGTACGAATGGACGCCGTCGCCAACATGACCATCGGATCGAATGCCATGCAACGAGATGCCATCCTCCTCACCCCCGGCCCGCTGACGACGACCGAGCGCACCAAGCGCGCGATGCTGCGCGACTGGGGTTCGTGGGATTCGTCGTTCATCGCCGTCACCGCCGAGCTGCGCCGCCAGCTGCTCGCGATCGTCCACGGTGAGGGCTCGCACGCCGTCGTCCCGCTGCAGGGCAGCGGCACGTTCGCCGTCGAGGCGGCGGTGGCGACGATCGTGCCGAAGGACGGTCACGTCCTCGTCCTCGACAACGGCGCCTACTGCAAGCGGCTCGGCAGGCTCGCCACGCTGATGGGCCGCCGGACGACGATCCTCGTCCGCGCCGAGGACGCGCCGGTCGCGCCGGCCGAGCTCGAGACGGCGCTCGGCAGCGACCCGAGCATCACCCACGTCGGCCTCATCCACTGCGAGACGGGAACGGGCGTGCTCAACCCGCTGCCGGCTGTCGCCGGCGTTTGCGCTCGACACGGCAAAGGCCTCATCGTCGACGCCATGAGCTCGTTCGCGGCGCTGCCGATCGACGCGCGCGAGGTCCGTTTCGATGCGCTCGTCGCGGCCAGCGGCAAGTGCCTCGAGGGCGTTCCCGGGATGGGCTTTGTCTTCGTCCGCAACGACGTCGTCGCCCGCGCAGCCGGCAACTCGCATTCGCTCGCGATGGACCTGCACGATCAGCACGTCTACATGGAGAAGACGGGGCAGTGGCGGTTCACGCCGCCGACCCACGTCGTCGCAGCGCTCGCGGAAGCCGTGCGCCAGTTCGTCGAGGAGGGTGGCCAGCCGGCGCGACTCGCCCGCTACACGGCGAATTGCGAGGCGCTCGTCGGCGGCATGGAGGCGCTCGGCTTCGTGCCGTTCCTTGCCCCCGAGATCCAGGCGCCGATCATCGTCACCTTCCATGCGCCTGCCGATCCGCGCTACGACTTCAAGGCGTTCTACAACGCCGTCCGAGCGCGCGGCTTCATCCTCTATCCGGGCAAGCTCACCCAGCGCGAGACCTTTCGCGTCGGCTGCATCGGCGCGATCGGCCCGGCGGAGATGAAGGAAGCCGTCGCCGCGGTCGCCGGCGCGATGCAGGAGCTCGGCATCGCGAGCGGTGCACCGGCAGCCGCGGTCGGCGAACGGCTCAAAATGGCGTCATGACGACCCCCACTCCCGAGCATCCGGCGCTGACCGCGGTCAGGAAGAGCGGCAGCAGCAAGGTCAAGGTCGCGGTCAGCGACATCGACGGCGTGCTGCGCGGCAAGTACCTGCACATCGACAAGTTCCTCGGCGCTGCCGAGCCGGCGCCTGCGGGCGGCTTCGGCTTCTGCGACGTCGTCTTCGGCTGGGACGTCGGCGACCAGACCTACGACAACACGACGCTCACCGGCTGGCAGCACGGCTTTCCCGACGCGCTCGCGCGGCTCGACCTGGCGACGCAGCGGATCGTGCCGTGGGACGGCAACGTGCCGTTCTTCCTGGGCGAGTTCGTCAACGCCGACCACACGCCTTCACCGATCTGCCCACGCCAGACCCTGAAACGCGTTCTCGCCCGCGCCGCGAAGATGGGTTTCGCGCCGATGTGCGGCATGGAGTTCGAGTGGTTCAACTTCGCCGAGACGCCGCAGTCGTGGGCGGCCAAGCGCGGCGTCGGCCCGGAGCCGATCACGCCCGGCATGTTCGGCTATTCGCTCCTGCGCATGAACCGCAATCGCGAGTTCATGAACGCGCTGATGGACGAGATGCTCGCCTTCGGGGTCCCGATCGAAGGCCTGCACACCGAGACCGGCCCGGGCGTGTACGAGGTCGCGATCGCGTTCGGCGAAGCGCTCGAGCAGGCCGACCGCGCGATCCTGTTCAAGACCGGAGCCAAGGAGATCGGCGCGCGGTTCGGGATCATGCCGAGCTTCATCGCGAAATGGAACGCCAGCTACCCTGGCTGCAGCGGCCACATCCACCAGAGCCTGAAGGAAGGCAAGGACGGCAAGGCGAACCTCTTCTACGATGCCAACTCGCCGCGCAAGATGAGCGCGCTGTTCGAGCACTACGTCGCCGGCCAGGTCGCGTGCCTGATGGAATTCGCGCCGATGTTCTGGCCGACGATCAACAGCTACAAGCGGCTCGTCGACGGCTTCTGGGCGCCCGTCAAGCCGACCTGGGGAATCGACAACCGGACGGCGAGCTTTCGCGTCCTCGCCGGCAGCCCGAAGGCGACCCGCCTCGAGACGCGTTGTCCGGGGTCGGACGTCAATCCGTACATCGCGATGGCGGCCGTGATCGCCGCCGGCCTGCACGGCGTCGAAAAGGGGCTCAAGCTCGGCGCGCCGATCTCAGGCACCAACGTCGGCGGCGAGGACGTCGCACGCGCGCCGCGCACGCTGATCGAGACCACCCGCGTCTTCAAGGAGTCGGCGATCGCCCGCGACTGGCTCGGCGACGACTTCGTCGACCACTTCGCGGCGACGCGCGACTGGGAATGGCGGCAATGGCTCGACGGCGTCACCGACTGGGAACTGAAGCGCTACTTCGAGATCATCTGATGGGTATCGTCCGCTTCGCGTTTCCGACCACGATCCATTTCGGCCCCGGCGCGAGGAAGCTCGTCGGCAAGCATCTGCGCGAGCAGGGCGTCACGCGGCCGCTCGTCGTCACCGACAAGGGCCTCGCGGCGTTGCCGCTCGTCGCCGAGCTGCGCGACGAGCTCGCCGCCGCCGGGCTCGACGTCGCGGTGTTCGGCGGCGTGTTCGGCAACCCGACCGCGGCGCAGGCGATGGCCGGTGTCGCGGCGTACCGCGCCCACCGTGCCGATGCCGTCGTCGGCGTTGGCGGCGGCGCTGCGCTCGACGTCGCCAAGGTCGTCGGCGTGATCGCGACCAAGGGCGGCGAGGCGCTCGAGTACGCGTACGACCACCCGCAGGTGCGCCCGATCGACGCCACGGTGCCGTACTTCGTCGCCTTGCCGACGACGTCGGGCACCGGCAGCGAGGTCGGCCGCAGCGCTGTCATCAGCGACGACAACAGCCACGTCAAGCGGATCGTCTTCTCGCCCCACATCCTCGCCAAGGCCGTCTTCGCCGATCCTGAACTGACGCTCGGCCTGCCGCCTGCCGTAACCGCGGCGACTGGCATGGACGCGCTGACGCACAACGTCGAGAGCTATCTGTCGCCCGCGTACCACCCGCTCTGCGACGGCATCGCCCTCGAGGGCACGCGCATCGCCGCGCGCGCGCTCGCGACCGCGGTGCGCGAGCCCGCGAACCTCGCCGCCCGCGCCGACATGATGATGAGCTCGATGATGGGTGCGATCGCGTTCCAGAAGGACCTCGGCGCGGTCCATTCATGCGCGCACGCGCTCGGCACCGTGTGCGATCTGCACCACGGCCTCGCCAATGCGCTGATGATCGACACCGTCCTCGCCTGGAACGTCGCCGCGGCGCCGGCCAAGTTCGACGAGCTCGCCCACGTCGTCGGCGTTCGCGGCGGCGGCGACGGCTTCATCGCCTGGCTGCGCGACCTCAAGCGGACGATCGGCATCGCGCCGAGCCTCTCGGCGGTCGGAGTGCAACGCGATGCGATCCCGCGCCTGGTCGAGATCGCGGTCGCCGACATCTGCCACCAGACCAATCCGCAGCCGGTGACCGCGGTCGACTTCGAGCGGCTGTTCGCGGCGGCGTTGTGACGACATGAGCAACATGAACGCGGGCCGCATCAAGGTCGGCATCTCGGCCTGCTTCTTCCACGCCGATCCGAAACGGCCGATCTTCACTGGCAAGACGCTGCAGTACGTCGAGCAGTCGGTGCCGCACTGGTTGGCGTCGTCGAGCGAAGCGCTGCCGGTGATGATCCCGAGCCCGGCGGGCGACACGCGAAAGGGCGATGTCTCGCTCGCCGACTACGCCGACTGGCTCGACGCGCTCGTCCTCGAAGGCGGCTCCGACGTCGCTCCGGGCAGCTACGGCGAAACGCCCCTCCAGCCGAGCTGGGGCGGCGACCGCATCCGCGACGACTACGAGCGGGGGCTCCTCGCCGCGTTCGCCGAGCGGGGCAAGCCCGTGCTCGGCGTCTGTCGCGGCCTGCAGCTGATGAACGTCGCCTTCGGTGGCACGCTGCTGCAGGACATCGACACCCAGCGTCCGGGCTCGGTTCGTCATCGCGACGCCGGCCTCTACGACCGCAATCTCCATGACGTCGAGTTCGAGCCCGGGACGCGTCTCGCGCAGCTGTTCGAAGGCATGCGCTCGGCGACCGTCAACAGCGTTCATCACCAAGGCATCAAAGACCTCGCGCCCGGATTCGTCGTCGAGGCGCGCTGCCCGGCCGACGGCATGATCGAGGCCATCCGCCGCCCCCAGGGCTCGTACCTGGCGGCGGTGCAATGGCATCCGGAATTTCATCGCCGCGGCGAGGGCACGCTCGACGACCGGCCGCTGCTCGACGAATTCCTCGCCGCTGCGCGCGCGAACCGCAGCGCCGCATGAGCACGTTGAAGATCACGAACCCGGCCGACGGCTCGCCGCTCGCCGAGGTGGCGGCCGACGACGCCGCGAGCGTCGCCGCGAAGGCAACGCGGGCCCGAAGCGCACAGCCGGCGTGGCAGGCGACTCCGCTCGCAGTGCGCGGCGCCGCGATCGCGCGCTTTCGCGCCGCGGTCGCTGCCGAGATCGAGCCGCTCGCGCGGACGCTGACGCAGGAAGTTGGCAAGCCCCTCGCGCAGTCGAGGAACGAGCTGAACGGCTTTCTCGGCCGGATCGACTTCTTCCTCGCCGAGGTCGAGAAGACGATCGCGCCCGAGACCGTGCTCGCGGATGGCACGATGAGCGAGCGGATCGACCACGATCCGCTCGGCGTCGTCGCCAACGTCTCGGCCTGGAACTACCCGTACTTCGTCGGCGGCAACGTCTTCGTGCCCGCGCTGCTCGCCGGCAACGCGGTCCTCTACAAGCCGTCGGAGTTCGCGACGCTGACCGGCCTGCAGATCAATCGGCTGCTGCATTGCGCGGGCATCCCGGCCGACGTCTTCATCACCGTCGTCGGCGCCGGCGACGTTGGCGCGGCGGTCGTCGCGGAGGACGTCGACGGCGTCTTTTTCACCGGCTCGGTCGCCACTGGCAGGAGGATCGCGCAGGCGTGCGGCTCGCGCATGGTGCATCTGCAGCTCGAGCTCGGCGGCAAGGACCCGAGCTACGTCGCCGACGACGCCGATCCCAGGTCTGCCGCCGAGTCGCTCGCCGACGGCGCGATGTACAACACCGGGCAGAGCTGCTGCTCGGTCGAACGGATCTACGTCCACGAGCGCGTGCACGATGCGTTCGTCGCCCACTTCGCCGCCACAGTCAGCGGCTTCAAGGTCGGCGATCCCTTCGCCGACGGCAGTTACATCGGCCCGCTGACGCGGCGGCCACAGCTCGACGTTCTCGAAACACAGGTCGCCGACGCGATCGCCAAGGGCGCGACGCTCCTGGTCGGCGGCAGACGCGTCGAGCGCGCCGGCAACTGGTTCGAGCCGACCGTACTGACCAACGTCGACCACACGATGGCGATCATGCGCGACGAGAGCTTCGGTCCGATCATCGGCATCCAGAAAGTCGCCGGCGACGACGAGGCGCTCGCCCTCATGAACGACAGCCGCTACGGCCTCACCGCAGGGATGTACACGCGCGACGCCGCGCGCGCCGCCAAGCTGCTCGCGCAGGTGCGCGCCGGCAGCGTGTACTGGAACTGCTGCGACCGCGTCAGCCCGCGCCTGCCGTGGTCGGGCCGCGGCGACTCGGGCGTCGGCGTGACGCTCTCGACCGATGGCATCCGCGCCTTCACGCGGCCGCGCGCCTGGCACCTGCGGTCGCCCTGATTTCCTTGGCCCGGCTGGCACTGTTCGATCTTGACGGCACGCTGCTCGCCGGCGACACCGACGTCCTCTGGTGCGCGTTCCTCGTCGATGAGGGCATCCTCGATCGGGAGACGTTCGGCGCCGCCAACCGCGAGGTCGCCGAGCGCTACGCGAACGGCGCGATCACGGCCGACGCGTTCGCCGCTTTCTATGCGGCGACCCTCGCCGGATGCTCGGCAGCAGCATGGGCGCCGCTGCGCGAGCGCTTCGTCGCTGCGGCGATCGAGCCGCGCATCGGTGTCGCGGCGCGCGCGCTGGTCGCGCAGCACCGCACCGCCGGCGACCGTCTCGTCCTGACGACGGCGACCAACCGCTTCCTGGCCGAGCCGATCTCCGCCTCGCTCGGCATCGCCGAACTGATCGCGACCGAGCTCGACGTCGATGCCGGCGGCGCCTTCACCGGCCTCATCCGCGGCATCGTCAACATGCGCGGCGGTAAGCTCTCCCGCCTGTCGGAGTGGCTTGCCGCCCAGGGGCGTGGCGATGCGGATCTCGCCGAGGCGACCTTCTACAGCGACTCGATCAACGATCTGCCGTTGCTGTCGGCGGTCGGCCATCCGGTGGTCGTCGATCCGGATTCGCGCCTCGCCGTGGAGGCGATGCGGCGCGGCTGGCCGGTGATTCGCCTGGCCGTGTCGCCTGGATCGGGGCGCGCGCCCCGTGGACGCTAGCGCATCGCTTCGGCGCTGACGTCGCCGACGGGGATCAGGCTCATCATCGCCGACTGCGGCGTCGGCGACACCGTCGACCTCGAGTCCAGCAAGGCAGCGTCGACGTCTTCGCTCGACAGCGGCGTCGCCCGGCCGTTGCGCGCGGCGTCGCGGCTGCGCACGAGCTCGGCGTCGGCGCGGCGCAAGGCATCGCCGACGGTCTCGTTCGGCTTGAACTGCACCGAGCCGACGTTGAGCGAGACGCGGGCGATCCGCGGCGCGACCTGGCGGTCGTCAAGGCGGGCGATGATCCGGGACACGACGACGGCCGAGTCGGCCATTCGCGTGCGCGGCAGGACGACCGCGAACTCGTCGCCGCCGAGGCGGCCGGCGACGTCGCGCCGCCGCAGCGTCTCGCGCAAGGCGGTGCCGATCTGCCGCAACGCCTCGTCGCCGGTGGCGTGGCCGAGCACCTCGTTGATCCGCTTCAGCTGGTCGACGTCGAAGACGATCAGCGTCGCCGCGTCGCGCGCCGCCTCGATCGCGCGCTCGGCGAGCTCGTGGAAATGGCGTCGGTTCGGCAGTCGCGTCAATGCGTCGACATCGACCAGATTGCGGAGCTTCCTCTGCGACGCGAGGAGATGCGCGATCTTGCGCTCGAAGTTCATGATCGGCGATAGCTGCGTCATCAGCAAGGCGATGGCGGTCGTTCCCACCGTCGCGCCGAGCGCGGCGTCGTTGATCGGGAACTCGCTGCTGAGATAGGTCGCACCCAGCGCCAGCCATACCGCCTGGAGCAATGCGGTGACGACGAGGCCGGCGCGCAGCAGTTGCAGCGTCGAGCTGGTGGCGTAGTCCTCCAGCCGCGCCAGCGCCGAGGCGGCATAGAGGAGGAGGCTGAACGACGCCATCGCGTGAATCTGGGCGTGGGTCGCGAGCCCCATCGGGTCGACGAAGCTGACGCCGACAGCGAACACCATGAAGGCGAAGGCGCCGCGATCCGACCACTCGTAGGCGCGCGAACCACCTCGAGCGTAGAAGCGGCGGATTCCCGCCAGCGTGATGATCGGCCATTGCAGCGCCAGGATGGCGACGATCGGCGCGGCGATGCCGTCGGGATCGGTCGTCGCCTGGACGACGAGCGCGGCGGCGAGAAGGAGGTTCGCGATCAGCCACCAATGGACGCCCCGGCGGCCTTGCTTCAGACCGATCGAGGCCGAGACCACGCTCGCGAGCACGAGAACGGTCGCGCACGCGACCAGCAGGGTCGGCGAATGTAACTGCATGCTCAAATTCTAGGCAGCGGTCGCGTCGCGCATGGCGCCTCTCGGCGGCCGGGCTTGCCGTGCTCGGCGAAACCGTGACGTATTGACAGGCGCCGCCGCGCGACGGCCAAGCACATCGCTCGGCCGAGTGGCCGCTGGCCGGCTCTTACACTTTCACGAATGACGCGCGAGCTCCTCGACTCGTTCTGGCGTGCGGCCGCGTACTGCCTCCATCCGAAGGTGGTCGTGCTGTCGCTGGTGCCGCTGCTCTTGGTCGGCGGCGCTGCGGCGGCGCTCGGCTACTTCTTCTGGGAGCCGGCGGTCGCGAGCGTCCGCGCGTCGCTCGAGGACGCGGCCCTGCTCGAGCCGATGTTCGCCTGGCTGCGATCGGTCGGCGCCGGCAACTGGGCAAGCGTGATCGCGCCGCTCGTGATCGTCGCACTCGCGGTGCCGCTGTTCGTCGTCGCATCGCTCCTCGTCGCGGCGGCGCTGATGACTCCGGCCATCGTTCGCCTGGTCGGCGCGCGGCGCTTCCCGCGCCTCGAGCGGCGCCACGGCGGCAGCTTCTGGAGCGGGCTCGGCGTCTCGCTCGGCTGCACCGCGATCGCGCTGGCGGCGCTCGTCGTCAGCATTCCGTTCTGGTTCGTGCCGCCGCTCGTCCTCGTCCTGCCGCCGTTGATCTGGGGCTGGCTCACCTACCGCGTCTTCGCCTACGACGTCCTCGCCGACCACGCCAGCCGCGACGAGCGGCTGCGCCTGCTGCACGACGAGCGCTGGCCGTTGCTCGCGATGGGCATCGTCTGCGGCCTGCTCGGCGCGGCGCCGTCGCTCCTTTGGGCAGTGAGCGCGCTCGCGCTCGTCTTCGCGCCGCTGCTGATCGTCGTCGCGATCTGGCTCTACACGCTCGTGTTCGCCTTCTCGTCGCTCTTGTTCGCGCACTTCCTGCTCGCAGCGCTGCAACGGCTGCGCCTCGACGAAGCCACCGCGGCCGCACCGCCTGGGCCGCGACCGGGCAATGGCGAACCGCCCCGGCTCGACGGGCCACCGGGGGTTGCGGCTTGAACATCGGTCTTCTCATCGTCGGCGACGAGATCCTCTCCGGGAAGCGCGCCGACAAGCATCTGCCCAAGGTGATCGAGCTGCTCGCCGCGCGCGGCCTTCGCCTTGCCTGGGCGCGCTACGTCGGCGACGACCCGCCGCGCATCACGGCCGACCTGCGCGACGCGTTCGCGAGCGGCGATCTCGTCTTCTCGTGCGGCGGCATCGGGGCGACTCCCGACGACCACACGCGCCAGTGCGCCGCGGCGGCGCTCGGCGTTGCGCTCGAGCTCCATCCCGAAGCGAAGGCGCTGGTGATCGAGCGGATGCGCGACGTCGCGCGCGAGCAGGGCACCGCGTTCGACCCCGATCGCGAAGACAACCGCCACCGGCTCAACATGGCGGTGTTCCCGGTCGGCGCCGAGATCATCCCGAATCCGTACAACAAGATCGCCGGCTTCGCGGTGCGATCGGGAGCCGGCGGCGTCTTCTTCGTGCCGGGCTTTCCGGTGATGGCCTGGCCGATGATCGAGTGGGTGCTCGACAGGCACTTTCGCCATCTTCACGCGGCCGTGACGACGACGGAGCGCTCGGTCGTCGTCTTCGGCTCCATGGAGGCGACGCTGACGCCGCTCATGGAAGACGTCGAGCGCGCGTTTCCCGGCGTCAAGGTGTTCAGCCTGCCGAGCGTCGACCATCCCGAGTGGGGTCGCCACATCGAGCTCGGCGTCAAGGGCGATGCAGCGTCGCTCGCCGCCGCCTACGTACACCTGCGCGACGGCGCGGTGCGGCTCGGCGCGACCCTTGGCCCGGAATTGGTGCGCTGAGCGCGCACCGGCGCGCGCGATCGGTGCGTCTCGTGCACCGGGAAAGCGATCTCTCCCGGGCAGAGACTGGCATGCTTTCTGCTAAATTCCATGCGCGATTTTGGGGCTCCGTATGCCGGCTCTTCCCATTCGCGACCCCACATTCGAACCAAAGTCCCCTGGGAGCAAATGGATGGCCAAGACCGTCGCTGACGTGATGAACATGGTGAAGGACAGCGAGGCGAAATTCGTCGACTTCCGCTTCACCGACACCCGCGGCAAGGAGCAACACGTCACGGTGCCGATCTCGGCCTTCGATGAAGACAAGTTCAGCGCCGGGCATGCGTTCGACGGCTCGTCGATCGCCGGCTGGAAGGGGATCGAGGCGTCGGACATGCTGCTCATGCCCGACCCCAACACCGCCAACATCGACCCGTTCTACGAAGAGCCGACGCTGATGCTGACCTGCGACGTCCTCGAGCCGGGCGACGGCAAGCCGTACGAGCGCGATCCGCGATCGCTCGCCAAGCGCGCAGAGGCCTACATGAAGGCGTCGGGCCTCGGCGATGCCGCCTACTTCGGCCCCGAGCCCGAGTTCTTCGTCTTCGACAGCGTTCGCTGGAACGTCGACATGTCGGGCTCGTTCTGCAAGATCGAGTCGGAAGAGGCGGCCTGGAACACGGGCAAGGAATACGAGCACGGCAACTCCGGCTACCGGCCGACCGTCAAGGGCGGCTATTTCCCGACCCCGCCGGTCGATTCGTTCCAGGACCTTCGTTCCGAGATCTGCCTGATCCTCGAATCACTCGGCGTTCCGGTCGAGGTCCACCATCACGAGGTCGGCAACGCCGGCCAGATGGAGATCGGCACCAAGTTCTCGAGCCTCGTCGAACGCGCCGACTGGCTGCAGATCCAGAAGTACGTGATCCAGAACGTCGCCCACTCGTACGGCAAGACCGCGACCTTCATGCCCAAGCCGATCGTCGGCGACAACGGCTCGGGAATGCACGTCCACCAGTCGGTCTGGAAGGGCGGCAAGAACCTGTTCGCCGGCGACGGCTACGCGGGGCTCTCGGAGTTCGCGCTGTTCTACATCGGCGGCATCATCAAGCACGCCCGGGCGCTGAACGCGATCACGAATCCGGGGACGAACAGCTACAAGCGGCTGGTGCCCGGTTTCGAGGCTCCCGTCAAGCTCGCCTACAGCTCGCGCAACCGCTCGGCGTCGGTGCGGATCCCGTACGTCGCCAACCCCAAGGGGCGGCGGATCGAGGTGCGCTTCCCGGATCCGCAGGCCAATCCCTACTTCGCGTTCGCGGCGATGCTGATGGCCGGCCTCGACGGCGTCGAGAACAAGATCCATCCCGGCGAGGCCGCGACCAAGGACCTCTATCACCTGCCGCCGGAAGAAGACGCCAAGATCCCGACCGTGTGCTCGAGCCTCGAACAGGCGCTCGACTATCTCGACAAGGGCCGCAGCTTCCTGACCAAGGGCGGTGTCTTCACCGACGGCCTGATCGATGCCTACATCGAGCTCAAGATGCAGGAAGTCACGCGCTTTCGCATGACCACGCATCCGGTCGAGTTCGACATGTACTACTCGTTGTAGGCTTCGCCCGAAGGGAAAGCGGGGACGGCGATGCCGTCCCCTTCTCTTTGGCGCGGCTGCGCCGGCGTGTCCCTTTGGCGCCGGCTGCGCCGGCGCGTCCATCTGTCGCGCCGATTGGTCGTGCGGTGGCGGCTGCGAGACAATGGGGCAAGGCCTGTCGTCGCGCCAATGCGTCCGGGCGTTGACGAGGCCTGGAGACCCGTATGAGCCTGCACCACCACATCCGACGTTGCGCCGCGGGTGCGCTTGCGTGCGCTGCCGTCGCTGCGGTCGCGGCGGGCGTGTCCGACACGGTCGACTCGAGCGTTCTCTACCGCTGCCCCGGCAACGACTATCGCAACACGATCTCGGCCAAGGAGGCGGAAAAGCTCGGTTGCCGCCGGGTCGAGGGCGCGCCGGTGACCGTCATCCAGACAAACCGGCCGCGGACCGGCTCGTCGGTGCCCGCGGCTGCAGCGTCTGGCGCCCGTGTTGACCCGGTTGCCCAACGCAACCGCGACAGCGACGCGCGGCGCATCCTCGAGGGCGAGCTGAAGGCCGAGGAAGGCAAGCTCGCGGCGATGGAGAAGGACTACAACGGCGGCCAGCCCGAGCGGCTCGGCGACGAGAAAAACTACCAGAGGTACCTCGATCGGGTCGCCGAGATGCGCGCGTCGATCGAGCGCAAGCAGATCGACATCGCCGCGCTGCGGCGCGAGATCCAGAAGCTGCCGCCGCCGCAGTGATCGCGCCGGCCGCGGCGGCAACGCCGACAACGCCTGCAAGCCAAGCGGCCGCGCACGCCGCGCTCGACCTGCTCGCGACCATGGTCGCGATCGTCACCCCCGAGGGCGAGTGCGAGTTCGCCAACACGTCGTTCGAGAACGTCCTCGGCCTGTCGCGGCGGAGCATGTCGAAGAGCCCCTTTTTCGACTGGTTCGTCGAGCCGGGGGCGCTGCGAGAGACGGTCGCGGCGGTCAGCAACAACGCGTTTTCGACCAGCCGGCTCGAGGCGGCGCTGAAGCGCCCGTCGTCGAGCGCGGGCGAGGTGCTTCCGGTGCACGTCACGGTCAACCAGATCGACGGCTCGCGCAACGTCGTGTTCGAGATCGTCGAGATCGAGCAGCAGCATCGCCAGGAACGCGAGGAGCGCGCGCTCGAGCAGGGCGAGGCGGCGCGCGAGCTGATCAGGAACCTTGCCCACGAGATCAAGAACCCGCTCGGCGGCATCCGCGGCGCCGCGCAGCTGCTCGAGATGGAGATCGAAGAACGCACGCTGACCGAGTACACGCAGGTGATCATCAAGGAGGCTGACCGGCTGCAGCTCCTTGTCGACCGCCTGCTCGCGCCGCATCGCAAACCCCATGTCGTCGGCACGGTCAACATCCACGAGGTCTGCGAGCGCGTCCGCGCGCTGGTTCTGGCCGAGTTCCCACGCGGGCTGGCGACCGTGCGCGACTACGACACCTCGATCCCCGAGTTCAGCGGCGATCGCGAGCAGCTGATTCAGGCCCTGCTCAACATTGTCCGCAATGCCGCCGAGGCGCTCGCCGAGCGGATCGAGGACGGCAGCGCGCGGATCGTGCTGCGCACCCGCGTCGGCCGCCAGGTGACGCTCGGCAAGCAACGCTATCGTCTGGCACTGGAATTGCATATCGAGGACAACGGGCCGGGAGTTCCGGAGGCGCTTCGCGAGCGGATCTTCTTTCCGCTCGTCTCGGGGCGCGAAGGCGGCTCCGGACTCGGACTGACGCTCGCAAGAACCTTCATCCAGCAGCACCATGGCACGGTCGAGTTCGAGAGCGAACCAGGGCGGACGGTCTTTCGGATCGTCATCCCGCTGAGCTGACCGCAACGAACATCGAGCGCGGATGAAACCTATCTGGATCGTCGACGACGATCAATCGATCCGCTTCGTCCTCGAGAAGGCGCTGACGCGCGAGGAATTCGCCGTCCGCAGCTTCACGAACTCGCGCGACGTCCTCGCCGCGCTCGAGGACGGCGAGCCGCAGGTGCTGGTCTCCGACATCCGCATGCCGGGTGGCTCGGGGATCGACCTGCTGAACACCATCAAGGCAAAGCATCGCGACCTGCCGGTCATCATCATGACCGCGTACTCCGACCTCGACAGCGCGGTCAGCGCGTTCCAAGGCGGCGCGTTCGACTACCTGCCCAAGCCGTTCGACGTGCCGAAGGCGGTCGACCTAATCCGCCGCGCTGTCGAGGAGAGCCTGCACGACGGCGCCGCCGACACGCCGCCGGCGCAGGTGCCGGAGATCCTCGGCCAGGCGCCGGCGATGCAGGACGTCTTTCGCGCCATCGGCCGGCTGAGCCAGAGCATCGTCACCGTGCTCATCACCGGCGAGTCGGGGTCCGGCAAGGAGCTCGTCGCCAACGCGCTGCACAAGCACAGCCCGCGCGCGAGCGGTCCCTTCGTCGCGATCAACACGGCGGCGATTCCGAAGGACCTGCTCGAGTCGGAGCTGTTCGGCCATGAGCGCGGCGCCTTCACCGGCGCGCAGACGACGCGGCGCGGCCGCTTCGAGCAGGCCGACGGCGGCACGCTCTTCCTCGACGAGATCGGCGACATGCCGTTCGACTTGCAGACCCGGCTGCTGCGCGTCCTCGCCGATGGCCAGTTCTACCGCGTCGGCGGCCACAACCCGATGAAGAGCAACGTGCGCGTCATCGCGGCGACGCACCAGGAGCTCGAGCAGCGCGTCAAGGCCGGCGCGTTTCGCGAGGATCTCTTCCACCGCCTCAACGTGATCCGCCTGCGCCTGCCCGCGCTGCGCGAGCGCCGCGACGATATCGCGCCGCTGGCGCGCTTCTTCCTGCAGAAGAGCGCGCGCGAGCTCGGCGTCGAGGGCAAGCGCCTGACCGACGCCGCGATCGCGCGGCTCGTCGCGTTCGATTATCCCGGCAACGTCCGCCAGCTCGAGAACATCTGCCACTGGCTGACGGTGATGGCGCCGGCCCAGCTCGTCGATGCCGACGACCTGCCGCCCGAGGTCAGGGCGGCCGGCCACGGCGTGGCCGGCAACGGTCGGGTGGCGGCCAATGCCGTGGCTGACGGCGTCGCGCCGATGCGTTCGCTCGCCTCACCGGTCGCTCGGCCGGACACGAGTCCGGAGCCCGCGCCCGGCGCGCCCGCCGAACGCGCCGATGCCGCGCGCCGCGCCGACGCTGCCGGCTCCGACTGGCTCGCCGCGCTCGAGCGCCGCGCACGCGAACTGCTGCTCGCCGGCGAGCCGATGGTCTGGGACACGCTCAGCCGCGAGTTCGAGGCGCAGCTGATCCGCTCGGCGCTGGCGACGACGCGCGGCCGGCGGATCGAAGCGGCGCTCAAGCTCGGCATCGGCCGCAACACGATCACCCGCAAGATCCAGGAGCTCGGGATCGACGACAAGTAGGGCGCCCGCGGCGTTGCGCCCTACAGACGGACGGCACGACCGCCCGTCCGCATCGTCCGACGAACGTCGTGGCGGAGCGTGCTCGCGTGGGCGAGAATCGATCTCACCATGAGCCTACGCCTTCATCTCCTCTGCGCCGCGCTGGCGGTGGCTGCGTCGCCGGCCTGGTCGGCGGACAACGAAGCCGGCGTGCTGTATCGCTGCCCTGGCAACGACTACAACAACACGATCTCGGCGAGCGAGGCCGAGAAGCTCCACTGCAAGCGGGTCGAGAACGCCGCGGTGTCGGTGATCCGGTCGGCGAACCCGCCGGCGTCGACGTCGGCATCGGCCGCCACGCCGGTGCCGCGCATCCCGGTCGCAGAGATCAAGGAGTCGCCGGAGAGCTCCGCGATGCGGGTCCGCGCCAGCGACTCGCGCCGCCAACTCGATAGCCGCCTTCGCAGCGAGGAGCGCGCGCTCGCCAAGCTCGAGGTCGAGTTCAACGGTGGCGACCCCGATCGACGCCAGGACGAAACCAATCTGCAGGCCTACCTCGATCGCGTCGCCCGCATGCGCTCGGAGATCGCGCGCAGGCAGATCGACATCGCCGAGCTGCGGCGCGAACTCGAAAAGCTGCCGTCCTCGCCGTAGCCGATCGAGACCGCGCCGGCGGCGCCGGCGCGCTCAGCCGCGGCTCAGATGTGCAGCCAGGCGAGGACGCCGACGCCGACACCGATGGCGCTCAGCGCGTAGACCACGAACTGCAGCCGGCGGCTCCTCGTCAACAGCGAGATCGCCGCGATGGCGATCGAGATCTGCAGTGCCGTCGTCGCCTGCGCCCATCGGTGGTGCTGGTGGATCTCCTCGTCGCTGCGCTTGTCCCAGGCGCTCGCCTCGGCCTCGAGCTTGTCGGCATCCTTCTTGATCTCTTCCTTCTCGCCCTTGTAGCGCTTGACCTCGTCGCCGTAGAACGCACGGCGCGATTCGGGCGCCAGCTCGGTGGCGAGCTCGGCAAGGTTCTGCTTGCTGCTCTTGGCCTGGTAGTAGTTCCACTGGTTCGACGCTTCCGTCTTCTTGATCGCGGCGTTGTTCTTGTAGAGGCCCGCGTTGGCCTGCGTCAGGCCGCCCATGTAAGAAAACAGGGCGCCGATCGTGGCGATGATCGCAGTCGCCACGGCGAGGCGGCCGGCCATCCCGTGCGGCTCGGCCTCGGCCTCGTGCTCGAGCGCGTGGTCGTGCGGCCCGTGGACATGGAATCCCTCTTCTGACATTTCACTCCCCCTCGGAACGTTTCTTGTAGGTGGCAAAGGCGTAGCGGAGCCCGGCCGCCGTCTCGTGGAGCTCGCGCGCCGTGAGCGCGAAGCGGGCCCTGTCCCACGCCGGGAAGAAGGTGTCGGCGGGGAACTCGGCGTCGATCTCGGTCAGCTGCAGCTCGTCGGCGCGCGGCAACGCGAGCGCATAGATCTCGGCGCCGCCGATGACGCGCACGACCGGTACGTCGCCGGCGAGCGCGATTGCGTCGTCGAAGGACGCGGCGATCTCGGCGCCGTCGAGGCGCGCCTGCCGGTCGCGCGTGACGACGATGTTGCGCCGCCCGGGAAGCGCGCGGCCGACCGCCTGCCAGGTCTTCCTGCCCATGACGATCGGGGTGCCTAGGGTGAGTTGCTTGAAGCGGCGCAGATCCTCGGGCAGGTGGACGAGCAGGCCGCCGCGGTGGCCGATGCCGCCATCGCGGGCGACGATGGCGACCAGGCTGATGGCGGGCCGTGACATGGCTGCGATTGTCGCCCGTGCGGCCCGCGGATAATCCGCCGTGAACTCAACCGGATCGCCTTGAAGCCGCCCTCCGCCACTGACCCCGAAGCACTCGCCGCCTGGCGAGCTGCAGCCGCACGCTCCGCACCCGGAGGCGACCTCGACGCGCTCGCCTGGCACACGCCCGACGGCATCGTCGTCAAGCCGCTCTATACCGCGGCCGACGTCGCGGGGTTGCCCGCGACCGACACCTTGCCCGGCCTGCCGCCGTACGTGCGCGGGCCGCAGGCGACGATGTACTCCGTGCGGCCGTGGACGATCCGCCAGTACGCGGGCTTTTCGACCGCGGAGAAGTCGAACGAGTTCTATCGCAAGTCGCTCGCCGCCGGCGGCCAGGGCATCAGCGTCGCCTTCGACCTCGCGACCCACCGCGGCTACGACAGCGACCATCCGCGCGTCGTCGGCGACGTCGGCAAGGCTGGGGTCGCGATCGATTCGGTCGAGGACATGAAGATCCTCTTCGACGGCATCCCGCTCGACAAGGTCAGCGTCTCGATGACGATGAACGGTGCCGTGCTGCCGGTGCTCGCCGGCTACATCGTCGCTGCCGAGGAGCAGGGCGTCGCGCAGGCCAAGCTTTCAGGAACGATCCAGAACGACATCCTGAAAGAGTTCATGGTGAGGAACACCTACATCTATCCGCCGGCGCCGAGCATGCGCATCGTCGGTGACATCATCGCGTACACGGCATCGCACATGCCGAAGTTCAACTCGATCTCGATTTCGGGCTATCACATCCAGGAGGCGGGGGCGAACCAGACGCTCGAGCTCGCGCTGACGCTAGCCGACGGCCGCGAGTACGTGCGCACCGCGATCCGCCAGGGCCTCGACGTCGACGCCTTCGCCGGCCGATTGAGCTTTTTCTTCGCGATCGGGATGAACTTCTATCTCGAGGTCGCAAAGCTGCGCGCGGCGCGCCTGCTCTGGCATCGGATCATGGCGGAGTTCTCGCCCAAGGAGGCGAAGAGCTCGATGCTGCGCACCCATTGCCAGACCTCGGGCTGGACGCTGACGGCGCAGGACCCGTACAACAACGTCGTGCGGACGACGATCGAGGCGATGGCAGCGGTGTTCGGCGGCACCCAGAGCCTGCACACCAACGCGCTCGACGAGGCGATTGCGCTGCCGAGCGAGTTCAGCGCCCGGATCGCGCGCAACACGCAGCTCGTGATCCAGGAGGAGACGCACATCACCTCCGTCGTCGATCCCTGGGCCGGCAGCTACGCGATGGAAGCGCTGACGCAGCAGATGGTCGATGCGGCGTGGAAGATCATCGACGAGATCGAGGCGATGGGCGGCATGACGAAGGCCGTTCAGAGCGGCTGGGCCAAGCTCAAGATCGAGGCGAGCGCGGCCGAGAAGCAGGCGCGAATCGATTCCGGCGAGGACGTCATCGTCGGCGTCAACAAGTACCAGCTGGCCGAGGAGTCACCGATCGACACGCTCGATATCGACAACCATGCGGTGCGCGAGAACCAGCTCGCGCGACTGCGGTCGGTGCGGGCCGGGCGCGACAAGGCGGCCGTCGATGCGGCGCTTGCCGCGCTGACCCGGTCGGCCGAGAGCGGCGACGGCAACCTGCTCGACCTTTCGATCCGCGCGATCCGCGCCCGCGCCACGGTGGGCGAGGTGAGCGATGCGCTCGAGGCAGCGTGGGGGCGGCACCGCGCCGACACGCAGAAGGTCTCGGGTGTCTACGCCGCCGCCTACGACAGCGCCGAAGGCTGGGACCAGCTCAAGCGCGAGATCGCCGACTTCGCGGTGGCCGAAGGGCGCAGGCCCCGCGTCATGGTCGCCAAGCTCGGCCAGGACGGCCACGACCGCGGCGCCAAGGTCGTCGCCAGCGCGTTCGCCGACCTCGGCTTCGACGTCGACATCGGGCCGCTGTTCCAGACTGCGGAGGAATGTGCGCGCCAGGCGATCGAGAACGACGTCCATGCGGTCGGCGTCTCGACGCTCGCCGCCGGCCACAAGACGCTGGTGCCGGCGCTGATCGCGGCGCTGAAAGCGCAGGGCGCGGGCGACATCGTCGTCTTCGTCGGTGGCGTCATCCCGCGTCCCGACTACGACTTTCTCTACGACGCCGGCGTGAAGGGCATCTACGGACCGGGAACGCCGATTCCGGCCAGCGCCAAGGACGTCCTCGAGCAGATCAAGCGCTCGCTCCGCGCTGCCTGAACGAAGGTGCGCGCCGCGATGCTGTCGCCCGAGGACCAGGCCCTGCTCGACAACGTGCTCGCGCCGCCCGGGGAATTGCAGCGGCGCGCCGTCGCCAAGGCGATCACGCTGCTCGAGTCGAGCCGCGCCGACCATCGCGGCCGCGCCGATGCCTTCCTGACCGCGCTGCCGGCGCCTGCGCGAGACGCGTTTCGCCTCGGCGTCTCGGGAGTTCCGGGAGTCGGCAAGTCGACCTTCATCGAGACGCTCGGCCTGCAGCTGATCGCCGCCGGGCATCGCGTCGCGGTTCTCGCCGTCGATCCGAGCTCGAGCGTTTCCGGCGGCTCGATCCTCGGCGACAAGACGCGGATGGAGCGGCTCTCGGTCGAGCCGTCGGCGTTCGTGCGGCCGAGCCCGAGCGGCGGCACGCTCGGCGGCGTCGCGGCGGCGACGCGCGAGGCGGTTCGCGTCGTCGAGGCGGCCGGCTACGACATCGTCGTCGTCGAGACGGTCGGCGTCGGCCAGAGCGAGGCCGCAGTCGCCGGCATGACCGACATGTTCGTGCTGCTTCAGCTGCCCAACGCCGGCGATGACCTGCAGGCGATCAAGAAGGGCGTCATGGAGCTCGCCGATCTCGTCGTCGTCAACAAGGCCGACCTCGACGCCGCCGCGGCGACACGCGCAGTCGCGCAGATCACGTCGGCGCTGGCGCTCGTCGCGCGGCGCGGCGACGGCGCGCCGGCACCGCGGGTCTTGGCGACCTGCGCGCTTGCCGCCGATCAGGTCGCCGCGGTCTGGCGCGCGATCGAATCATTTCGTGCCGGCCAGCAACAGCGCGGCGGCGTCGCCGAGCGCCGCCGGCGGCAGGTGCTCGCGTGGCTCTGGGAGCGCATCGACGCGGGGCTGCGCGACACCTTCCGCTCGCATCCGAAAGTGCGCGCGCAGCTCGACGACACGCTCCGAGCGGTCGACGCCGGGCAGCTGCCGGTGACGGTCGCCGCGCGTCGCCTGCTGGCTGCGTTTGCCGCCAACGCGGCGGGCACGGCGAGCTGATCGGCCAGAACCACACGAGGGAATCCGACGCATGCACGACATCATCCAGCAGCTCGAAGCCAAGCGGGCACGCGCCCGCCTCGGCGGCGGCGAAAAGCGCATCGCCGCGCAGCACGCCAAGGGCAAGCTCACGGCGCGCGAGCGCATCGATCTCCTTCTCGACGCCGACACGTTCGAGGAATGGGACATGTTCGTCGAGCATCGCAGCAACGACTTCGGGATGGAGAAGAACCGCCCGCCGGGCGACGGCGTCGTCACCGGCTACGGGATGATCAACGGCCGTCTCGTCTTCGTCTTCAGCCAGGACTTCACCGTCTTCGGCGGTGCGCTGTCGGAGGCGCATGCCGAGAAGATCTGCAAGGTGATGGACCAGGCGATGAAGGTCGGCGCGCCGGTGATCGGCCTCAACGACTCGGGCGGCGCGCGCATCCAGGAAGGTGTCGCTTCGCTCGGCGGCTACGCCGAGGTGTTCCAGAGGAACGTGATCGCATCCGGCGTGGTGCCGCAGATCAGCATGATCATGGGCCCGTGCGCCGGCGGCGCCGTCTATTCGCCGGCGATGACCGATTTCATCTTCATGGTCAAGGACAGCTCGTACATGTTCGTGACCGGGCCCGAGGTCGTGAAGACGGTGACGCACGAGGAGGTCAGCGCCGACGATCTCGGCGGCGCCGTCGCCCACACGACCAGGAGCGGAGTTGCCGACCTCGCGTTCGAGAACGACGTCGACGCGCTGGCGATGCTGCGGCGCTTCTTCGACTACATGCCACGCAACAACCGGGAGAAGTCACCGCGACTGCCGAGCGACGACCCGGCCGATCGGATCGACCTCTCGCTCGACACGCTGGTCCCGGACAACCCGAACAAGCCGTACGACATCAAGGAGCTGATCGCGAAGACGGTCGACGACGGCGATTTCTTCGAGCTCCAGCCGGAGCACGCGAAGAACATCGTGATCGGCTTCGGCCGCATGGACGGCAGCGCGGTCGGCATCGTCGCGAACCAGCCGCTCGTTCTCGCCGGCTGCCTCGACATCAAGAGCTCGATCAAGGCGGCGCGGTTCGTTCGCTTCTGCGACGCCTTCAACATCCCGGTTGTCACCTTCGTCGACGTGCCCGGGTTCATGCCCGGCACGGCGCAGGAGTACGGCGGCATCATCAAGCACGGCGCCAAGCTGCTGTACGCGTATGCCGAGTGCACGGTGCCCAAGGTCACGGTGATCACGCGCAAGGCCTATGGCGGCGCCTACGACGTCATGAGCTCGAAGCACCTGCGTGGCGACGTCAACTTCGCCTGGCCGAACGCCGAGATCGCCGTGATGGGCGCCAAGGGCGCGGTCGAGATCATCTTCCGCGACGAGAAGGGCGACCCGGCCAAGCTTGCGGCGCGGGAGGCCGAGTACAAGGAAAAGTTCGCGAACCCCTTCATCGCCGGCGCCCGCGGCTACATCGACGACGTCATCCAGCCGCACGAGACGAGAAAGCGGATCTGCCGCTCGCTCGCGATGCTCGCCGACAAGCAGGTCGACGATCCCTGGCGCAAGCACCGGAACATTCCGCTGTGAGCGCGCCTCGCATGTTCAGGAAGATCCTGATCGCCAACCGCGGCGAGATCGCATGCCGGGTGATCAGGACGGCGCGGCGGATGGGGATCGCGACGGTCGCCGTGTATTCCGACGCCGACCGCGACGCGTTGCACGTCGAGCTCGCCGACGAGGCGGTTGCAATCGGCGCCGCGCCGAGCCGTGAGTCGTACCTCGCGATGGACAAGATCATCGCCGCCTGCAAGCAGACCGGCGCCGACGCCGTCCACCCCGGCTACGGCTTCCTGTCCGAGAACGAGGTCTTTGCCCGCCGCGTCGAGGAGGAAGGGATCGTCTTCATCGGCCCCAAGCACGCGTCGATCGCGGCGATGGGCGACAAGATCGCCTCCAAGAAGCTCGCCTCGAAGGCCGGGGTCAGCACGATCCCGGGCCACAACGACGCAATCGAGAGCGCGGAGCTCGCGGTCGAGATCGCCCGCAAGGTCGGCTATCCGGTCATGATCAAGGCGTCCGCCGGCGGCGGCGGCAAGGGCCTGCGGATCGCCTTCGACGACGAGCAGGCCAAAGAAGGCTTTGCGTCGTGTCGCAACGAGGCCAAAGCGAGCTTCGGCGACGACCGCGTCTTCATCGAGAAGTTCGTCGAGGAGCCGCGCCACATCGAGATCCAGGTCCTCGGCGACGGCCACGGCCACTGCGTCTACCTCTGGGAACGCGAGTGCTCGATCCAGCGTCGCCACCAGAAGGTCATCGAGGAAGCGCCGAGCCCGTTTCTCGACGACGCGACGAGAAAGGCGATGGGCGAGCAGGCGGTCGCGCTTGCGAAGGCGGTGCAGTACCAGTCGGCAGGGACGGTCGAGTTCGTCGTCGGCAAGGACAAGCGCTTCTACTTCCTCGAGATGAACACGCGGCTGCAGGTCGAGCATCCGGTGACCGAATGCATCACCGGGCTCGATCTCGTCGAGCAGATGATCCGGGTCGCCGCCGGCGAGAAGCTGGCGTTTGCGCAAGGCGACATCGCCAGGCGCGGCTGGGCGATCGAGTGCCGCGTCAATGCCGAGGATCCGGCGCGTGGCTTCCTGCCGAGCACCGGCCGCCTGGTTGTCTTTCGCCCGCCGGCCACGACGCTGCAGGCCGGCGACCCAAAGCCTCCCGGCAGCGCCGGCGTCCGCGTCGACACCGGTGTCTATGAAGGCGGCGAGATCGCCGTCCACTACGACTCGATGATCTGCAAGCTGATCGCCTGCGGTGCCGATCGCAACGCGGCGATCGCGACGATGCGCGACGCGCTGAACGGTTTCGTCGTCCGCGGCGTTGCCAGCAATCTCGCATTCCAGTCGGCAGTGCTTGGCCACCCTCGCTTTGCCGCCGGCGACTTCAACACCGGCTTCATCGCCGAGGAGTTCGCGCACGGTTTCGACGCGGCGGCGCTCGTCCATCCCGATCGGGAGTTCCTGCTCGCGCTGGCGGCAGCGTTCGAACGCCGCCTGCTGGCACGCTCGGTCGGGCTCACCGGACAGCTGCCCGGCCATGAGATGCAGATCGGCGAGCAGTTCGTCGTCGTCGAGATGCTGGCCGACGGCGCCGCACGCGCGACCGCGGTCGAGGTTCGCCTCGACGGCGCCTCGTTCGTCGTCAAGATCGCGACCAAGACGCGACGGATCGCGTTCGCGACGCCGCTTGCCAGCATCGGTGTCAGCGGCGAGGTCGACGGCCGGCCGTTTCGGGCCCAGATCGAGCGCGTCGGCCTCTCGTTGCGGGTCGGCCACGACGGCGCGCGTGTCGACGTCCGCGTCCTGACGCCACGCGCTGCCGAGCTGCGCGCGCTGATGCCATGGAAGCCCCCGCCCGACCTGTCGCGCTTCCTGCTGTCGCCGATGCCGGGGCTGCTCGTCCAGGTCGCGGTCAAGGCGGGGCAGACGGTTCGGGCAGGCGAGCGGCTTGCCGTCATCGAGGCGATGAAGATGGAAAACATCGTCCTCGCCGCCCACGACGGTGTCGTCGCCAAGATCGTCGCGACGGCGGGCGAGAGCGTCGCGGTCGACGACGTGATCCTCGAGTTCGCAGGAGCGCAAGGCGAGCGATGAGCGTTTCGGAGCGGCCGTTTCACGTCCTCGGCATCCAGCAGATTGCGCTCGGTGCCGCGAGCAAGGCCGAGCTGCGCGCGCTCTGGGTCGATCGCCTCGGGCTCGCGGTGACCGGCTGGTTCCGCTCGGAGCGCGAGAACGTCGACGAGGACATCTGTGTCGTCGGCGACGGCCCGGCGCGGGTCGAGGTCGACCTGATGGAGCCGATCGATCCCGCGGCCAAGCCGGCCGTGCATATGCCGCCGCTCAACCACGTGGGCCTGTGGATCGACGACCTGCGCGGCGCCGTCGCGTGGCTCGAGGCGAACGGCGTCCGCATGGCGCCGGGAGGCATCCGTGCCGGCGCTGCCGGCCACGACATCTGCTTCATCCACCCGCGGCCGAACGACGCATTTCCGGTCGCCGGGGCCGGTGTCCTGATCGAGCTCGTGCAGGCGCCTGACGACGTCGTGGCAGCGTGGCGCGCGCGGCGCGACGAATACGGCGACGGCGGGGCGGAGCCATGACGGTTCACGCGATCCTGAAGATGGGTGACCCGCGCCTGCTCGCGGTGGCGCGGCCGGTGGCGCGCTTTGCAACGCCCGAGCTGCGAACGCTCGTCGCCGACATGTTCGAGACGATGCATGCGGCCAACGGTGCCGGCCTCGCTGCACCGCAGATCGGCGTCGACCTGCAGCTCGTGATTTTCGGTTTCCAGCACAACGATCGCTATCCCGATGCGCCGCCGGTTCCCGAGACCGTCCTCGTCAATCCGATCGTCGAGCCGATCGGCAGCGACGAAGAGGAAGGCTGGGAAGGCTGCCTCTCGGTGCCCGGGATGCGTGGCATCGTGCCGCGCTTCTCGCGCATCCGTTACCGCGGCTTTGACCTCGACGGCCGAGCGATCGAGCGCGAGGCCGAAGGCTTTCATGCCCGGGTCGTCCAGCATGAGTGCGACCATCTGGTAGGCAAGCTCTATCCGATGCGGATCCGCGACTTCAGTCGCTTCGGCTTCACGAGCGTCCTGTTTCCGGAGCTGGACGCCGAGCGCGATGACTGATCGGGCGATCGGCAATGCCAAAGTGCGCCGAACGACACGTTCCTTTACAACGCGACGCTTCGCTTTGCGCGGGCAGGTCGGCGACTTGAAGCGTCAGTGCGTTGAAACGAGGCAGGCAGCGATCGGGCTGCAACTCTGCGCTCAGGAGATCGACATGAAGACCTCATCGGAACGCAGTCGCGGTCATGGCGTCGGCATCGGCGCGTCGGGCCGCGCATGGATCTTCGCGCTGACCGCGATCCTCGCCTTCGCCGCCGCGCTGTCGGCGCATGCGCAGTCGCCGATCGACCCGCCGAGCCGCGTCGCTCGTCTGAGCGAGGCCGACGGCAAGGTCTGGCTCTACAGCGCTGACAACAACGAGTGGATCAGCATCGAGCGCAACCGGCCGCTGACGACCGGCGACCGCATCGCGACCGACAAGGATGCGCGCGCCGAGATCATGCTCGGCACGACGACGCTGCGCCTCGACGCCGCGACCGAGCTCGAGATCGTTCGCCTCGACGACACGCGGTTCCAGGTTCGCCTCGAGGCCGGCAGTGTCGCGGCGCGGCTGCGCAATCCGCAATCGCTGGCCGAGTTTTCGCTCGAGACCGACGAAGGGCAATTTCGCACGCTCGCGGTCGGCCGCTACCGCTTCGATCGCTTCGATCGGGCGAGCGACGTCACTGTCTTCGATGGCAACGCGATCTACGAGTCAGGCAACACTGCGCTGCCGGTCTCGGCCGGGCAGCACGTGCAGTTCTGGGTCGATGCCGCGGGCGTTCCGCAGTATGCGACCCAGCAGCCCGCGCGCGACGACTTCGCCGGCTGGAACGACGAGCGCGACCGCGCCGAGGACCGCGTCGCCACGACGCACTACGTCTCGCCCGAGATGACCGGCGCCGGGGACCTCAACCAATACGGCAGCTGGGAGCAGACGCCGGAATACGGTGCGCTCTGGGTGCCGCGCGGCGTGCCCGTCGGCTGGGCGCCCTACAGCGCCGGCCACTGGGCATGGATCCGACCGTGGGGCTGGACCTGGGTCGACGACGCGCCGTGGGGCTTCGCGCCGTTCCATTACGGCCGCTGGGTCATGCGTCGCGACGTCTGGTGCTGGGCGCCGGGGACGTACGTCGCTCGACCGGTCTACGCGCCGGCGCTCGTCGCCTGGATCGGCGGGCCGCGTGTCAGCGTGTCGGTCTCGATCGGCGGCGGCGGGCCCGCGGTCGGCTGGTTCCCGCTCGCGCCGCGCGAGGTCTACGTGCCGGCGTATCGCACATCGACGCGCTACGTCCGCGAAGTCAACATCACGCATGTCACCAACGTCACCAACATCACGACGATCGTCAACAACCGCCACGGCGAGGCCGACCGGCGCGACTTCGCGAACCGCAAGTTCCCGCAGGCTGTGACCTTCGTTCCGGCCGACGTCATGCTGCATCGCCAGCCGGTCGGCCCGGTCGCTGCCCGGATGCGCAACGATCCGCAGGTGCGCTCGCTCGTCGCCCAGGCCTCGCCGGCGCCGGTCGTGACCGCGCCGCCGGTGACGGCTCCGCCTTCGGCGCCGCGGGCGCAGCAAGGCCGCCCGCCGCCGCGTCCGCCGTTCGAGGGCCGCGGCTCGGCGAGCGCCGGCCGCCCCGAGATCGCGCGGCCGCCAGGTGGCGCCGAGAGCCTGCGGCCCGATGCTGCGCGTGCGGGGATTCCGGCTGCGCGTCCCGACGGCGGCCGATCGGAAGACGCTCGCCGTCCAGGCGAACGACCCGAGGCCGGTCGCGGCGGCGAACGCGGCGTTCCGCCACCGGTCGTCGGTGCGACACCGGCGCCTGCCCGCGACGCCGGCGCCAAGCCAGCGGTCGGTGTCACGCAGGGCGGACCGCCTGTCGGCGCGCGCGGGATGGTCGAACCGTCGACGGGCCGGCCTGGCCAGGCCGGCCCGGGCCGCGACGAGGTCGCGGGCCAGGCGCCGCGAACGCAAGTCACTCCGCCCAGCCCGGCCCAGCGTCCGCCCAGCCCGGCCCAGCGCAGCGCGCAGCCAGGCGAAGCGGTCGGACGTCCGGTCCCAGGCGGGCGTGAAGTCGCCGTCGACGATCGCGGCGGGCCCAAGCAGGCCACCATCCCTGGTTCGCGCAACCACTTGCCGCGTGAAGGTGCGCCTGCGGGACGCGAAGCGGCGCCGCCGGCCGTGCAGCAGCGGCCTCCGCCCGCGGCCACCCCGGTCACGCCGCAGGCCGTTTCGCCTGCGCCCCAACCCAGCGCTGAGCGCCGCATGACGCGGCCCGAGCCGCCGCAGAACCGCGAAGAGCGCAAGGACGAGAAGCGCGACGACAAGGGCGAGAAGCAGCGCTGAGGGCGGGCGCCGAAGCGGCCCGCGCTGCTGCTATTTCAGAAGCGGCGCGAGCACCGGCCAGACGTTGGCCAGAATCGTCGGGTGCGCGCTCGCGAGCGGGTGAAAGCGATCGGCCTGGAACATCGACTCGGCCTGGGGAGCGTCGGCGACGCCCTTCAGCAGGAAGGGCACGAGCGCGGCGCCTTCCTTGGCGGCAACCTCGCCGAACAGCGACGCGAAGCGGTCGCCGTAGGCGCGGCCGTAGTTGGGCGGCAGCTGCATGCCGAGGATCACCACCTTGGCGCGCGCCGCTTTGGCGAGACCTGCCATGGCGAGCAGGTTGTCGCGCGTCGCCTCGAGCGGCAGGCCGCGCAGCGCGTCGTTGCCACCGAGCTCGATGACCACGACCTGGGGCTTGCGATCGCGCAGCAGCGCCGGCAACCGGGCCAGGCCGCCCGCGGTCGTGTCGCCGCTGATGCTCGCGTTGACGACCGTCCAGTCGATGTGATCGTGCGCGAGACGCTGCTCGAGGAGCGCGACCCAGCCGCTGCCGCGCTCAAGGCCGTACTCGGCCGACAGGCTGTCGCCGACGACGAGGAGGGTTCGTCTCGACTCGGCGGCGACCGAGGCCATCGCAGCCGCCGATGCCACCACCGCAATGGCCAAGCTACAGTGCGCCAGCCAACGCCGGCGCGTCACCGCCACCTGCCACCGTCCTTCATGTCCGAACCGATCATCGCCGTCGAGCGCCTCACCAAGCGCGTGCAGGACTCCACCGGCACCCTGACGATTCTCCACGAGATCGATTTCACCCTGCCGCGGCAGCGCTCGGTCGCGATCGTCGGCGCGTCGGGCTCGGGCAAGAGCACCCTGTTGTCGCTGCTCGCCGGCCTCGACACGCCGACGAGCGGCACCGTCCGCCTCGACGGCATCGACCTGTTCGCGATCGGCGAGGACGAGCGCGCCGCGGTCCGCGCCGCCAAGGTCGGCTTCGTCTTCCAGAGCTTCCAGCTGCTCGGCAACCTCAACGCGCTCGAGAACGTCATGTTGCCGCTCGAGCTGCAAGGGCGCGTCGACGCCCGAGCGCTGGCCGGCGAGATGCTTCGCCGCGTCGGCCTCGGCGAGCGACTGCGCCACTATCCGCGCGTGCTCTCGGGCGGCGAGCAGCAGCGCGTCGCCTTGGCGCGCGCCTTCGTCGTCCGGCCGATGCTGCTGCTCGCCGACGAGCCGACCGGCAGCCTCGACTTCGCGACCGGAGAGACGGTGATGGCGCTGATGCTCGAGCTCAACCGCGAGGCCGGGACGACGCTCGTGCTTGTCACCCACGACGAGGCGCTCGCCGCGCGCTGCGATCAGCAGCTGCACATCGAGGCCGGGCGCGTCGGCGCCGCGACCGCGACCCGGACCGCCGCGGCCTGAGCCGCGTGCCGCCTCAGTTCGAGAACTTGTAGTCGGTCTTCGCCTTTGCGCGCAGCTCGTCGCGGAACGCCTGCGCCTTCTGCGCCGCAAGGCGTTGCTGGATCTGGGGCTTGACGTCGGCGAGCGGCGGGAACTGCGCCGGGCGCGTGTCGTCGAGGCGGATGATGTGATAGCCGAACTGGGTCTTCACCGGCGTCTCGGTCGTCTCGCCCTTCTTCAGCGCAACCATCGCCTGCGAGAACTCCGGGACGTACGACGCCGGCGACGCGAAATCGAGCTCGCCGCCGTTCGGCGCCGAACCCGGGTCCTTCGAGTTCTTCTTCGCCAGGTCCTCGAACTTGGCGCCGGCCTTGAGCTGGGCGAGGATCGCCTTCGCCTCGTCTTCCTTCTCGACCAGGATGTGGTGGACCTTGTACTCGGTGCCGCTCGCCTGCGCCTTGAACTTGTCGTATTCCTTCTGCACGTCGGCGTCGCTGACCTTGGTCGTCTTGTCGAGGTCCTG
>DATAYY010000012.1:0-23999 GCA_036272325.1 Caldimonas sp.
GCTGGCCTGCTCACCCGAGCCATCCTCGGCAGCGCCGATCAGCGGCACCGTCGACGACTGCGAGACCACCTTCGAGCATCGGATGTCGGTGCAGCGCATCTGGGAATCGCCGCGCGTCACGCTGCCCTACACCGACGCGCAGTGGAACAGCATCGACGCTCTTGGTGCGCGCGTCGACGCCGATCTGCGCCGGATGGACGTTCGCCTGACGCAAGGCGGCGAGCCGACCTTCGTCTCGATCGACGACCGCGAGGGCGGCGAATGGAACACCGAGGCCATGGGTCCGACCAAGCGCGTCCTGAGCGGCGAGCTGATGGCCCGTCTGCGCAAGCACTACGGCGCGGGCGGCCTGCTGCATGCAGGACAGGGCAAGTGGTACCCGGGCGAGCAGCTGCCGCGCTGGTCGCTCAACCTGTTCTGGCGCAAGGACGGCGTGCCGATCTGGCACGACCCGACGCTCGTTGCCGACGACCGCGAAGACTCCGGCGCGACGACGGCGAAGGCACGCGAGTTCCTGCGCCGCCTCGCGATGCGGCTCGGCGTCGATCGCCGCAACGTCTTCGCCGCCTACGAGGACGTCGGTCACTTCCTCTGGCGCGAAGGCAAGCTCCCGATCAACGTCGAGCCGGCCGACTCACGCCTCGCCGATCCGGCCGAGCGCGAACGCCTGCGGCGCGTCTTCGGTCGTGGCCTCGGCGAGCCGGTCGGCTACGCGCTGCCGATCGCTGCCGACGAGCGCCGCCCGGGCCGCTTCCGCTCGACGCCCTGGTACCTGCGCAGCGACCACTGCTATCTGGTCGCCGGCGATTCGCCGCTCGGCTTTCGCCTGCCGCTCGACACGCTGCCGTGGGCACGTGCCGCTGACCTGCCGTGGGTCTATCCACCCGATGCCAACGACGAGCTGCCGCCGCTTCCGGCGAACGAGAGCGACGTGGCGCGAAGTGCCGCTCCGGCGTGGCACGCGTCGGGCGACGCGTCGCCGGCGATGTCGCCGGCCGAGCACGGCACGCCGGCGGGAACGCACGATCTCGAGGACGCCGTCGACGCGGCCGGCGAGGCCGAGGCAACGACGGAGCCGCCGAAGCTGAGCGAATCTGCCGGTGGCGTCGTTCGCACCGCGATCAGCGCCGAGGCGCGCAACGGCCGCCTCTACCTCTTCATGCCGCCGACATCGGCGCTCGAGGACTACCTCGCGCTCGTCGGCGCGGTCGAGAAGACGGCGCGCGAGATGGAGCTGCCGGTGACGCTCGAAGGCTACGAGCCGCCGAAGGATCCGCGTCTCGTCGTCCTGCGCATCACACCCGATCCCGGCGTGATCGAGGTCAACGTGCATCCGGCATCGGCGTGGAGCGAGCTCGTCGAGCAGACCACGCATCTCTATGAAGCCGCACGCGAGACGCGGCTGACGACCGAGAAGTTCATGCTCGACGGCCGCCACACCGGCACCGGCGGCGGCAATCACTTCGTTCTCGGCGGCGCGACGCCCGCCGACTCGCCGTTCCTGCGCCGGCCCGATCTGCTTGCCAGCATGATCGGCTACTGGCACGACCACCCGGCCCTCAGCTACCTGTTTTCGGGCATGTTCATCGGCCCGACGAGCCAGGCGCCGCGCCTCGACGAAGCGCGGGACGACTCGGTCTACGAGATCGAGATCGCGTTCGCCGAGCTGGCGCGCTTGGCCGAGACGGAGGCAGGCAAGACGCCACCGTGGCTGATCGATCGCCTGCTGCGCAATTTGCTGATCGACGTCACCGGCAACACCCATCGCGCCGAGTTCTGCATCGACAAGCTCTATTCGCCCGATGGCCCGACCGGTCGGCTCGGCCTGCTCGAGATGCGCGCCTTCGAAATGCCGCCGCACGCGCGGATGAGCTTGGTCCAGCAGCTGCTGATGCGCGCCCTCGTCGCCCGCTTCTGGGCGGCGCCGTACCGGCCGGCGCGGCTCGCGCGCTGGGGCACGGGTCTGCATGACCGCTTCATGCTGCCGCACTTCGTCTGGAGCGACCTCGGCGACGTCGTCGCCGAGCTGAACGCCGCTGGTTATCCGTTCGACCTCGCCTGGTTCGCTGCGCACCGCGACTTCCGCTTCCCGCTGCTTGGCGACTTCTCGGCCGGCGACGTCAGCGTCGAGATGCGAATGGCGCTCGAGCCGTGGCACGTGCTCGGCGAGGAGGGCGGCCCGGGCGGCACCGCCCGCTACGTCGATTCGACGCTCGAGCGGATCGAGGTGCACGTGCGCGGCCTCGTCACAGGCCGCCACGTGCTTGCGTGCAACGGCCGGCGGCTGCCGCTGCAGCCGACCGGCACGCAGGGCGAGTACGTCGCCGGCGTCCGCTTTCGCGCCTGGACGGCGCCGTCGTCGCTGCATCCGACGATCGGCCAGCACGTGCCGCTCGTCTTCGACCTGGTCGATACCTGGATGCAGCGCTCGCTCGGCGGCTGCCAGTACCACGTCGCCCATCCCGGCGGCATCAACTACACGACGTTCCCGGTCAATGCGTACGAGGCCGAGGCCCGCCGCCTGGCGCGCTTCTTTCGCAGCGGCCATACCCCGGGCACCATTCTCCTGGCCGCCGAAGCGCCGAACCCCGACTTTCCGCACACGCTCGATCTGCGTCGGCCGGCGGCGCCGTAGTAGCGTCTCGCTTTTTGTCATCGATGCTGGATCAACTCCTGGCCGGCTATATGGCGCCAGCGGGGCGCTTCGACGAGCTGCTCGCCGCTCCCGGCCAGCCGCGGCCGCACTGGGATGCGTTCGTCCGTGCGCTCGCCGAGCGCAGCGAACGCGAAGTCGGCGATACGCTGTCGCTGACCGAACGGCAGATCCGCGAGCACGGCATCACCTACAACGTCTACGCCGATGCGCAGGGCGTGCATCGGCCGTGGCAGGTCGACCCGATCCCGCTCGTCCTGCCGGCCGATGAGTGGGCGGCGATCTCGGTCGGCATCGAGCAGCGCGCCGAACTGCTCGACCTCGTCCTCGGCGACCTCTACGGCGCGCAGACACTGCTGAAGAGCGGCGCGATTCCGCCGGCGGCGATTTTCGGCCACCGCGGCTTCCTCGCCCCGGCCGAAGGCCTCACGCCCGTCGGCGGCCGCCACCTGCTGCAGTACGCGGCCGACTTGGCGCGCTCGCCCGACGGTCGCTGGTGGGTCATCGGCGACCGCACGCAGGCGCCTTCGGGGTCAGGTTATGCGCTCGAGAACCGGCTCGTCGTCTCGCGCGTCTTCCCGCAGATGTTCCGCGAGCTTCCGGTCCTGCACCTGGCGAGCTTCTTCGACGCGTTGCGTGAATCGCTCCTGCACTGGTCGCCGCGCATGAAGGGCGAGAGCGGCGCGACCCGCATCGTCCTCCTGACGCCGGGACCGTACAACGAGACCTACTTCGAGCACGCGCTGCTCGCGCGCTACCTCGGCTTCGCGCTCGTCGAGGGCAACGACCTCACGGTGCGTGACGATCGCGTCTGGCTGAAGACGATCTCCGGCCTCGAGCTCGTCCACGCGATCGTGCGGCGCCTGGACGACGACTACTGCGATCCGCTCGAGCTGCGCTCCGACTCGGCACTCGGCGTCGCCGGGCTCACCGATGTCGCGCGGCGCGGCAACGTGCTGCTCGCCAACGCGCTCGGCTCCGGCGTTCTCGAGTCGGGCGCGCTGCTCGGCTATCTGCCGGCGCTCAGTCGCGAGCTGCTCGGCGAGCCGCTGCGGATGCCGCAGATCGCGACCTGGTGGCTCGGCGAGCGCGCCGCGTTGGACGACGCATGGCGGCGGCCCGAGCGGTTGATCATCAAGCCGATCGAGCGTTCGCCGAACGAGCCGTCGATTGCGGTCGGCCAGCTCGCCGCCGACGCGCGCGAGGCGCTGCGCCGCCGGATCGCCGAGCGGCCGCACCACTTCGTCGCTCAGGAGTGGGTCCACGTCTCGCAGGCGCCGGTGCTCGAAGGCAAGCCCGTCGGCGCGCTCGCGGCTCGCACCGTCGGTCTGCGCGTGTTCGCGGTCGCGACGCCGAGCGGCTGGCGGGTCATGCCGGGTGGCCTGACGCGCGTCTCTCCCGACGAGGACTCGCCGGTCATCGCGATGCAGCGCGGCGGCCGCTCGAAGGACACCTGGGTTCTCGCCGAGGGGCCGGTCAACGCGGAGTTTTCGCTGCTCTCGGCGACCGTCCGCGCCAGCGACCTGGTCGGTGCCGACGCGACGCTGGCGTCGCGCGCGGCCGAGAACCTGTTCTGGTTCGGCCGCTACGGCGAACGCTGCGACGCCACCGCGCGGCTGCTGCGGGTCGCGATCGGGCAGCTGCTCGAGGAAGGCGACACGCGCGCCGGCGTGCCGCCGACATGGACGCTGGCCGAGCGGCTCGGCATCGTCGACGCCGGCCGCAGCACCGCCGGCCGCAGTGCGGCGCGCGCGCTCCGGCGTGCCGCGAGCCATCCCGAAGGCGCGCTTGCGCAGCGGCTCGAGAGCCTGTCGCGGGTCGCGTTCAGCCTGCGCGACCGGATGTCGGTCGATCACTGGCGAACGCTCAACCGCCTGATCGCCGACCCGGCGCTGCAGCGCGAGCCGGCGCTGCCGATGACCCTGGTCTGGCTCGACCGTGCCGTCAGCGCGCTGATGACGCTCTCCGGCTTCGTCCTCGACGGCATGACGCGCGGCGTCGGCTGGCGCTTCGTCTCGATCGGCCGCCGCGTCGAGCGGATGGCGACGATGTGCAGCACGTTGCAGGTTGCGACCTGTGAGGGTCGCGCGCAAGCGCTCGACTGGCTGCTCGAGATCGCCGACTCGAGCGTCACCTATCGCTCACGCTACCTCGCCGCGCCCGAGTGGCTGCCGGTGCTCGATATGCTGATGCGCGACGAGTCGAACCCGCGTTCGCTGGCGTTCCAGGCCAAAGGCCTCGCCGAGTTCGTCGCCAAGCTCGAGGCCGCGCACGGCGAGTTCGGGTCAGCCATCCTCGCTCCTGCCCACAGCGCGTTGCGAGCGCTTGCGGTGAGCGAGCTTCGGCCCGAAAGCGAGGTCGTCGGCGATGTCGTCGGCCAGCTGCAGCAGGCGGCCTACGCGATCTCGGATGCGATCTCGCTCAAGTTCTTCTCGCACGCGGTGCCACGCAGCATGCTCGAGCTCCTGCAATGAGCGCGGTCGCCAACCCGGCGACGGCGCGCTACGCCGTTGAACACGAGACGCGCTACACCTACCGGGTGCCGGTCGCGCAGTCGTGGCAGCTCGTCCATCTCACGCCGGCGAGCCTGCCGTGGCAGAAGGTGCTCGCCCACGAGCTCGCCATCGAGCCGCCGCCCGACGAGCGCCACCAGCGTCGCGACGCCTTCGGCAACGGCGTCACCCATTTCGGCGTTCACGCCCCGCATCCGCTGTTGCGCGTACGGATGACGTGCGAGGTCGAGATCGGCGAGCGGCCGGATCCTCATGCGGCGCCGCGGCTCGCCTGGGAAAGCGTCCTCGAGGCGCTCGACGACGACCCGGCGCAGGACGCACTCGGGCCGGCGCGGATGGCCGAGTCGAGCACGCTGGTGCCGTGGTCGAGCGCAGCGCGCGCCTATGCGACGCCGAGCTTCGTCGCCGGTCGCGACTGGCTCGATGTCGCCCTTGACCTGATGCACCGCATCCACCGCGAGTTCGTGTTCGATCCCGGAGCGACGACAGTGACGACGTCGGTCGACGAGGTGCTCGCGCAACGAAGCGGCGTCTGCCAGGACTTCGCCCACCTGATGATCGCGTGCCTGCGCAGCCATGGCCTGCCGGCGCGCTACGTCTCGGGCTACTTGCTGACCGAGCCGCCGCCCGGCCGGCCGCGCCTGCTCGGTGCCGACGTTTCGCATGCCTGGGTGGCGGCGTATTCGCCGCCTCACGGCTGGGTCGAGTTCGATCCGACCAACGACCAGCTCGCCGACCGCCGCTATATCACGCTCGCGTGCGGCGGCGACTTCGCCGATGTCGTGCCGTTGCGCGGCGTCATCCTCGGCGGTCGCGGCCAGAAGATGCAGGTCGCGGTGAGCGTCATCCCGCGCTGATCGCAGTCCTTCCCAGGCGGTGGGAGCACCTCGGAGGGCGCTTGGCCAAACGCGCTTCAGGCTTCAGCGGGATGGCCAGCGCCCGGATGCAACGCGAGACTGGCGCCCAGGAGCCGTCGAGTCGCGACCGTAGCGCGCGCGAGCGCGCTGGCGTCGCCGGCCCCGGTTCGACTCGAGCTGGAAGCTTCGGCGCGGTCTCGAGGTCGGCGAGGAGGAGTTCGGCGACGACGTCCTGCACGGCTGGATCGAACGCGTCTTCTGTGCTCAGCGCGCCGCCGCTGCCCGCACCGCCTCGCCGAGCGTGAGCACCGCCATCGCGTAGTAGCTCGACCAGTTGTAGCGCGTCAGCGTGTAGAAGTTGGTCGTTCCGGCGACGTAAGTGGGCGCCTCGTCGCCGTTTTGCAGCTCGACCAGTGCGAGCAGGCTATCGACCGCCAGCGCAGCATCGGGCAAGCGGGCGCCGCGCTCGACCATCTGCGCTGCGGTAAAGGTCGGCACGATGTCGGGCGCGAGGAGAAGGGCGCGATCCCTCGTCTCGCTCGGCGGTTCGACCTCGAAGCGAGCCGGCAGGCCGCGCTTCCAGCCGAACTCGGCGAGGTAGTTGGCGACGCTGCCGATCACGTCCGCTGCACTCGTGTGCAGGTCGACGCGGCCGTCGCCATCGAAGTCGACCGCGAACCGGTTGAAGCTCGACGGCATGAACTGCGCCATGCCGATCGCGCCGGCGTAGCTGCCGCGCCAGGACAGCGGGTCGACACCCTCGCTCTTGCAGAGGACGAACCAGTTCTCGAGCTCGCTCTGGAAGAAGGCGCTCCGGTCGCTGCGCCCCGCGGGGAAGTCGAACGCGAGCGTCGCGAGCGCGTCGATGACGCGAAAGTTCCCCATCTGGCGGCCGTAGATCGATTCGACGCCGACGATGCCGACCACGACTTCGGGCGGCACGCCGTAGATCTCTTCGGCCTGCGCGAACCAGCGTTCGTTGCCGCCCCAGAACGCGACGCCGGCACGGATCCGGATCGGCTCGACGAAGCGCGCCCGGTACGCATTCCAGTTCTTTGCCGCGCCGCTTGCCGACGGCAGGATGTAGCGCACCACGAGCGGCTGGAAGCGCGCCTGGGCAAGCGCGCTGCGGAGCCACTCGGCGTCGAGGCCGCGCCTTTCGGCGACGGCGTCGGCGAAGCGCACGACGTCGTCGCGTCCGCCGTAGGTGACGGCGTCGGCCGCGTCGTCGTCGACGATTGCTGCCGGCTTGGCAGCGGCCCGCTTGCGCGGCGCCGCGCTGGCGCACGAGCAGAGAAGCCAAGCGGCGCTGCCGAGGACGAGCGTTCGGCGCTGGTGCAGGTCCATGCGATGCGGAGGGTGCCGGCGGCGAGGGTTGTCGTCGTCGCCGCGATTATCGAGGCGCAAGCGTGCGCAAGCGGCGTGCTTCGCTCGTGAACTTGCGCGTCAGCGCCGGGTCGGGTCGCCTCGCCGCGGCACGCGAATAGCGGTAAGCCTCGAGCGCGTCGAGCAGGCGGGCGAGCGTCTCGCCGGCGTTGCCGAGTGTCTGGCGAACGCGCGCGGCGAGCGTGCGTGGCGCCTCGTGCGGCGCCGCTGCGATGCCGAGCGCGCGCAACGACCGCTTCATCCGCTCGAGTTGGCGCACCCACGGATCGATGCGGTGGCGATCGAGCCAGGCCCAGATCGCGCCGGCGAGCGCGAGCCCGCTCAGCGTGCCGACGAGCAGCAGGGCGAGGTCTTCCCAACTCGGCGACTCGAAGCCGATCCGCTTCAGCACGTCGAGCTGCTGGCCGCGCGAATAGCTCAGCACCCACTGGTTCCAGCGGTTGTTGATCGCCTCCCAGGCGCTGCGCCATTCGGCGAAGAGACGCGGACTCATGGCGTCGAGCGTTCCCGCGACGAAGCCTGGAGGTGGCGCCAGCCGGGTGCTGCGGCCGATGCGGTCGGGCGCGACCGCGCCGGTCGGATCGGCGCGCACCCAGCCCGTTCCCGTCTGCCAGAACTCGGTCCAGGCGTGCGCCGAGCTCTGGCGGACGATGTAGTAGCCGTCGACTGGCGGCAGGTCGGTGCCCTGGTAGCCGGTGACGATCCGCGCCGGTACGCCGGCAGCGCGCAGGACGACGACGAACGCCGCCGCGAAGTGCTCGCAGAAACCCTCCTTGCGATCGAGCCAGAACTCGTCGATCGCGTTTCGGCCGTAGTCGCCCGGCGCGAGCGTATAGCTGAAGCCACCGTTGCGGATCTGCTCGAGCAGCGCCTCGGCGAGCTGCGTCGCGCTCGCGCCGCGGTGGGCGTCGCGAAACGCGTGCGCCCAGGTGACGGTTCGCGGGTTGAAGCCGACCGGCAGCTCGAGGCTGTCCTGGAGCTCGCCGAAGCGCCGCGGTGCGCCGAGGACGAAGCTCGTGCTGGCGGTCGCCTTGAAGCGCAACCGTTCGAGGATCGGCTTGTCGGCGAGCCATTGCAGATCGTCGCGCGCGGCGATGCGATAGCCCTCGACGGGCTCAACCGACGTCGTCGCCTCGAGCAACGGCAACGAAGCGAGGCGCAGCGGCTCGAGCGTGACTTCGTAGCCGAGCGGCGTACCGTTCGTTCGCAGCGCCGGAGGTCGCGACGGCAGGCTCGCGGGCGCGAACGGCAGGCCGAGCTGCGTCCACTCGGTGCCGTCGAAGCGTGTCAGGACCGGGCCGCGGAAGTACATCCGCGCCGGCACCGGCGCCTCGCCGTCGAAGTGGATCCGCATCGCGATCGCGTCGTCGCGTGCGACTTCGGTCATCGAGCCCATCTTCATCGTGTTCGACAGACCCGTCTTCGAGATGCCGTCCTGCGGCACGCCCCAGAGCGGGCCGATGCGCGGAAAGAGAACGAAGAGCAGCGCCATCACCGGCGCGCCGAGCAGCGCGGTGCGCGCGGCGAGGCCGCCGGCTTGCGCCAGGCTCGGCTGACCGACCGGCATGTGCGCGAGGACGAGCGCCGTCATCAGCCCCCACACCGAGACGAGCATTGCGATCGCGACGAGCATCGACTGCGAATAGAGGAAGTGGGTGAGGATGATGAAGAAGCCGAGGAAGAAGACGACGAACGCGTCGCGGCGCGCGCGCAGCTCGAGCGTCTTCAGCGCCATCAGCGCGACGGCAAGAGTGACGCCGGGCTCCTTGCCGAGCAGCGTCCGGTACGACCAGAACGTCAGCCCGATCGCGGCGATGAGGACAGCAACCAGCACCCACCTGCCCGGCAGCGCCGCGTTGACGAGAGCGAGCCGGCCGCGCCAGAGCAGGACAAGCGCCGTCAGCGCGAGCGACCACGCCGGCAGGTGAGTCGCGTGGGGCAGCACCGTCCACGCGATCACCGCGAGCAGGAACAGGGTGTCGCGGGCCTCCCGCGGCAGTCGCTTCCAGCCAGGCCAGAGCGGAATCAGGTTCCGGCCTTTGGCGGCGAGCGTCGCGGCGTTCACGACTTGCCCCGTCCGCTCATTGCCAGAGCGCGAGCGCCTCGAGGCAGCGCCCGCGCTGGCCGTCACCGTCGCCGGGCTCGATCCCGATGCCGGGCAGGCGCAGGCCGTAGTCGGCGTCGGCGCGATCGGCGGCAAGTGTCCATGCGGCGAGACGCGACAGGCGCTGCTCGGAGTCGAGCCTGCCGCACGCCGCCCAGTCGAGCCAGAGCTCCTGCCGCGCCGACGTGCTGGTGTCGCGGCTGACGAGCTCGGCGCCGGTCTCGAGCGCCTGCGCGGCCTTCTTCCAGGCGATCAGCTTGAGCGGGTCGCCGCGCCGATAGGCGCGCACGCCCTCGACCTCGCCGCCCTCGCTTCGCCGCGCCTGCGCCGCGCCGCTCGCGACCGGCCGCGCCGCCGGCAGTGCGGGCGCGTCGGCCTCGACCTTCGGATAGACGAGCAGTCGCGCGATCGGCCGCCACACGGTCCAGGCGCGAAACAGGCCGAGCGGGAAGCGCGTCTCCGCGCTCAGCGTCGGCACGTCGTGACGGCCGCGCAGCGGCGGAACGTAGCTGACGTGCGCGGTCGCCTGGCCGCCGGCGGGCACGTTGGTCCAGGCGAGCGTCGACGGCGGCGCCTCGAGCAGGCGAAGGCCGATGCCGTAGCGCGCCGACGTCGGACTCGACATGACGACGTCGAGCACTGCCGCACTGCCCGCGAACGCGGGCGCCACCGGACGCAGGTGCAGCGTCAGGCCGCGCAGCGTGCCGTGCGTGATGTGCATCGAGACGATGCCGCTGCCGGCGAGCAGGAAGGTGAGGACATAGCCGAGGTTGAGCTGGTAGTTGACCGACGCCAGCAACAGCACGAGCAGCGTCAGCGCGAACATCCAGCCGGCGCGCGTCGGCAGGATGTAGATGTTGCCCTGCGTCAGCAGCTGGCTGTCGCTGCGCGGCAGCCGCGCGGCGAGCCAGCGGCGGATGCGCACGCGGACGTTCCACGGTGCGCTCAACGCGGTGGCGTTCACGGCAGCGCGACGGCCTCGATCATCGCCCGCACCTGCTCGCTTCGGCCGCGACCGGCGCCGGCGACCGGAACGAGCCGGTGCGCGATCGTCTGCGGCAGCACGTACTGGATGTCGTCGGGGGCGACGTAGTCGCGGCCGCCGAGCAGTGCCCGCGCTCGCGCCGCGCGCAGCACGGCGACACCGGCGCGCGGCGACAGGCCCTCGACGAACCAGGCGCCCGAGCGCGTCGCCTGGATCAACGCCTGCAGGTAGTCGAGCAGCGCGTCCGATGCGTGCACCTTCTGCACCGCGTGCTGCGCGGCAAGGAGCTCGGCCGGCGTCATCACGTGCGTGAGGCGCCCGATCGCTTCGCGGCGGTCGCCGCCGAGCAGCAGCTCGCGCTCGCTCTTGCGGTCGGGATAACCGAGGGTGATGCACATCAGGAAGCGATCGAGCTGCGATTCGGGCAGCGGATAGGTGCCGAGCTGGTCGGTCGGGTTCTGGGTCGCGATGACGAAGAACGGCGCCGGCAGCGTGCGGGTCTCGCCTTCGACCGTGACCTGGTGCTCCTCCATCGCTTCGAGCAGCGCACTTTGCGTCTTCGGGCCGGCGCGGTTGATCTCGTCGGCGAGCAGGACGTGCGCGAACACTGGGCCGGCATGGAAGACGAACGCCTCCTTGGTCCGCTCGTAGACGCTAACGCCGATCAGGTCCGACGGCATCAGGTCGGCGGTGAACTGGGTGCGCGAGAACCTGAGGCCGAGCGAGACCGCGATCGCATGCGCGAGCGTCGTCTTGCCGACGCCCGGAACGTCCTCGATCAGGAGGTGGCCGCCGGCGAGGAGACAGGCGATGCAGTCCTCGATCTGCGCCCGTTTGCCGACGATGATCGTGCTAATCTGGTTGGCGAGTTCGGTCAGCTGGGCGGCGAGTGGTCGGCTCATCGACCCGACATTACTCGATATTTCCGACTCCAACGTCCGATGAAAACGGCCTTCTACAGCCATTCCGACTGCCGCGGCCACGACATGGGGCCCGGTCACCCCGAGTGCCCCGAGCGGCTCGGCGCAATCGACGACCTCCTGATCGCGTCGGGGCTCGATCTCGCCGTCGAGCGCCGCGAGGCGCCGAGTGTCGACATCGACGACCTCGCGCTCGCCCACAGCAGCGGCTTCGTCAGCGAGTTGCGCGACCTCCTCGAACGTGTCGAAGCAGCGAACGGCCACCGCGCGATCGACCCCGACACCATCGCCTCGCCGGGAACGCTGCGGGCGGTGATGCATGCCGCCGGCGCCGCCGTCGCCGCGACCGACGCGGTCCTCGACGGCGAGGTCGGCAACGCCTTCTGCGCGGTGCGGCCGCCCGGCCACCACGCGACGCGCGACCAGGCGATGGGCTTCTGCTTCTTCAACAACGTCGCCGTCGCGGCACGACATGCGCTCGATGTCCGCGGTCTCGAGCGGGTCGCGATCATCGACTTCGACGTCCACCACGGCAACGGCACCGAAGACATCATCGCCGGCGACGAGCGCGTCCTGATGGCGAGCATCTTCCAGCATCCGCTCTACCCATACAGCGGCGCGGTGCCCAAGGGCGAGAACATGGTCAACGTGCCGGTCGCGCCGTACTCGCGCGGGCCCCACATACGAGCGCTGATCGAGGAGAACTGGATGGAGCGGCTGCACGCGTTCAGGCCGCAGATGATCTTCGTCTCGGCCGGCTTCGACGCTCATCGCGACGACGAGCTCGGCCAGCTCGGCCTCGTCGAGGCCGACTACACCTGGATCACCGAGAAGATCCGCGAAGTCGCCGACCGTCACGCCGGCGGCCGCATCGTCTCGTGTCTGGAGGGCGGCTACAACCTCGGCGCGCTCGCTCGCAGCGTCGTCGCGCATCTGCGCGTGTTGTTGCGATGAGGCGGCGTCCGCAGTCTCTCGGCAGGCAGTCCCGCGACGCTGCGTCGCCGCCCTCGGCGCGGCCCGGCGCCCGGCGGCGGTGATCCGTCCGTTCGACCAGCGCGGGCTCAACGAGCTCGTCGCCGATCTGCTTCGGCCCGGCGTCGCCGCCGAGCTCGCGATCCTCGGCGGCTGCCTGGTCGCGTCGTGGATCGTCGTCCGTCTGATCCGCGGCAACGACCGGCCGGCCGTCTCGGTCTGGTTCGGCAACCGGATCTTCGACGGCGTACTGTTCCCGGTGCTTGCGCTCGCGTTCGCCTATGCGGCGCGCATCACGCTCGCCGGCGCGATCAGGCCAGGGGTGTTCAAGGTCGCGATCCCGATCCTGCTCTCGCTCGTCGCCATCCGCCTCAGCGCTCGCGTCCTGAGGCGCACCTTCCCCGGCGTGGCGTGGGTCCGCATGGTCGAGCGCAGCATCTCGTGGCTGGCGTGGATCTCGGTCGTCCTCTGGGTTACCGGCATCTCGCCGCTGCTGCTCGACGCGATGGACGACGTCCGCTGGACGATGGGCGGCAGTGAGATGACGCTGCGCAACGTCGTTGAGGGTGGCGTCAGTGCTGCCGTCGTCCTCGTTCTCACGCTCTGGATCTCGGCCGCGCTCGAGCGCAAGCTCGTCTCGAGCGGCAGCGGGCACGACCTGTCGCTGCGCAAGATGGGCGCCAACATCATCCGCGCCCTGCTGCTCCTGTTCGGCCTGCTGGTGGCGCTCTCGGCGGTCGGCATCGACATCCGGGCGCTGTCGGTCGTCGGCGGCGCGATCGGCGTCGGCCTCGGCTTCGGCCTGCAGAAGATCGCCGCCAACTACCTCAGCGGCTTCGTCATCCTCGCCGAGCGAAGCCTGAGGATCGGCGACATGGTGAAGATCGACACCTTCGAGGGCCGCATCCGCGACATCCGCACCCGCTACACCCTCATTCGCTCGCTCGGTGGCGTCGAGGCGATCGTCCCCAACGAGACGCTGATCACGACCCGGGTCGAGAACCAGTCGCTCGCGGATCCGCGTGTGCTCGTGCAGTCGGCGGTGCAGGTCGCGTACGGCAGCGACGTTCGCCGCCTGCAGCCGCTGCTCCAGGCGGCGGTGGCGGCCGTGCCGCGCATCATCGACGATCCGGCGCCGTCGGTGCAGCTGGCGGCATTCTCTGCCGATGGCATGGACCTGGTGGTCAACTTCTGGATCCGCGATGCGGAGAACGGCAAGGGCAACGTCAAGTCGGAGGTCAACCTCGCGGTGCTCGCGGTGCTGAACCGCGAAGGGATCGAGATCCCGTTCCCGCAACGCGTCGTCCACGCCATCGTCTCGACCGAGAAGAGCGAGGCGCCTGACGGGCGCATCGCGCCGTCGGCCGGCGAAGTGCCACGCGGCTGAGCGCGGTCAAATGCTGCCCGGCAGCGAGCGCAAGTGGAGATAGAGGGCGCGCATGTCGACCTCGCTCAACTCTTTGAGTGAAACGAACGGCATGACCTTGCTGACGCTCGTGCCGTCGGGACGCTTGCCGGTCTTCAGCATCGCCATGAACTGCTCGGCGGTCGGGTAGCGGTCGAGCGCGCTGCCCGGCCCCGGCGTGAGCTTGGCGGCGGGCGGCCAGTCCGGCGGCGCGCCGGGGATCTTGCCTCCAGCGAGCTCCTTCCCGTGGCAGCCGATGCAACCGTTGGCGACGTACGCACCATGTTCGGAAGTCACGCCCTCGGCGACCGGCAGCGCAGGCGGCAGCGAATGGTCGATCTTCTCGCTTGCATCGCGGACGACGCCGGCGCCGTAGAGGGCCTTGACGATCATCGGCAGGCGCACCTCGGCCTTCGCTCCCCCCGCGGGCGGCAGCTGCCGCGCATAGGCGACGATCGCCGCCACGTCGGCGTCGACGAGCCGGTTGTACTCTTCGCTCGGCATGATCATGACCGGACGGCCGTCGGGCTTGATGCCGTGGCGGAGCGTGCGCACCCAGTCAGTCTCGCCATAGCCTGCGACGACCGATTGCGGCGACGAGCTGATGTCGGGTGAGCGCACGAACATCGCTGCCTCGTCGACGACGATGTTGCCGTGGCCTTCGCCGCCATGGCAGGCGGCGCAGCCGCGCGAGGCGAAGAGGTAGCGGCCGCGCTCGACGCTCGCGGCCCCGTTTTGCGGTACCAGCGGTGCGACGGCGACCTCGACCCGCCGCTGGAGCTTGCGCTGGCCGAGCTCCGCGAGCGTGATGAACGCCACGCCCGCCGCCACCACGACAACGGTCAAGGTGACCGCACCGCGCCGGATCCACTTGTTCAGCTTCGTTCTCCCTCGTCTTCCTGTTGTTCGATGTCCTCGAGGCCGATTGTGAGGGCGACCTTGCGGAGCTTGTCGCGTCGACGCACCCGAGCGGCGCAGATCCACTGGCCGTTGCGGAGGCGATTCCTGTCAGGCCACGAAGACGAACTCGACGCTGCCGAGCTGTGCGAAGTCGGCACGATAGGCGCCCGGCCCTGGCAGCGACGGCGCGCCGGTGCACGAACCGGTGGTGACGATGTCGCCGGCAGCGAGCCCGCGGACCGGGTCCGGCGGTGCGTTGGCAAGCATCACGACCGTGGCGAAGGGATCGCCGTCGAGGATGGCCTTCGCGCTGCCGCGCGCGATCTCGTCACGCCGGCCAGCATGCTCACGGGAGAGGACGATTCGCAGCCCGGCGAAATCGACCGCGTCCCAGTCGGTGTGCGCGGCGCCGGCGACAAGGGCGCCGTTGTTGAAGCCGTCGGCGAGCTCGGCGCAGGCACCGAGCCCGCGCGGAATGCGCCAGTCGACGATCTCGACCGCGACCCGTAGCGCCTGAATCGCCGCTCGCACTTCGTGGCGTGAGTACGCTCGCCCGGGCCGCGGCGGCAAACCAGCGCCGAGCTCGAACGCAATCTCGCACTCGAGGCGCGGCGCGATGAAGTCGGCGATCGCGAGCCGCGCCGGCGCGGCGCGCGCGTCGTGCATCCAGCGGGCGAGGAGTGCGGCACCGATCGGGCGGTCGACCGCGAGCGATTCGCGCTGCGCCGGCGTGACGGCGGCGACCTTCCAGCCCGCGATCGGACCGAGCTCGCGAACGACCGCCGCCTGCAGCCGGTACGCCTCGGCAAGATCGTGGGGCGATTGCCCCGCGGGCCACGCGGCGAGCGCGCGCGCCTCGCGCCGGGCGCGCGCAAGCGCGACACGGGCGGCTTCGAATTGGCTGTCGTTCATCGCCTGCGATGTCTTTCGAGGCCGCGATGCGCAGACGCACGGCGCCCGTGAGCGCGAGTCATTCTCGACCGGCCACGCGGCCCCTATTTGAGCCGATAGCCACAGATGCCGCAGAACGTGTCTTCGACAGCGACCGGCGACAGGCACTGCGGGCATGTCGTCGCCGGTGGCAACGGCGCCGCAGCGGGAAGTGGCGCCGCGCCCGGCGGCCGCGTCGGCGGCGGTTGCGTCTGCGGCGGCAGAGGCGTCCACTCCGACGCAACGGTCGACACCCGAGGTGCGGCGGGAGCGTCGAACGGCAGCGCGATATCGGCGTCGTGCGGAGTGTGGATGGCAGACGGCGGCAACGTCGTCTGCTCCGCGGCACGCAGCCCGAACGGATCGCTCGTGGTCGGATCGAATGCGGGCGCCGCGGCGGCAACGGGTGGCGCGCTGTAGGCGGGCGGTGCTGCAATCGCAGCGGCCACCGTCGCCGGAGGCGCCGCCGGCGTCGCGGGCGGGGCCGGCGCGCTGGCGTCGCGCTGCGTCGCCTGGCGCGCCTTCTCGCCGAGCTCGGCGGTGCGCCGCCTGGCATCGTCGAACGCCGCCCGCAGCGACTCCTCGGATGCGGTGAGATCGAGCCCATCGGTGACACGCAGGTAGACGAGCGACAAGCCAAGCAGGTAGACCTGGCCGACGAGTGACGCCGCGACCGCCCACAGCAATGCGCCGCCGATCGCGCCGGCCACCGCGTGGCTGCCACCGCCGGCTTGCGACATCGCCATCAACGACTCCATGCCGAAGCCGCCGAAGCCGACGATCGATGCGGACATGCCGAGCGTCGGCACCAAGCCGGCGGCGAGGACGCCGAACACGATCAGGCCGACCGCGAAGCAGACGAAGGCGAGCAGGACGAGCAGCAGCACCGTCTCGACGAGCCTGCTGCGCACGATCGCGAGCGTCTGCGCGAGGGCTCGCGTGATGCTCGCGCCCTGCCAGATCGCCGGCAGCGAAAGCACCATGCAGATGAAGAGCCCGACGATGGTGACGCCGACGGCGACGACCGAAAGCGGAAAAACGATGACGAACAGGAGCGGACCGAGGACCGGGATCTTGCAGATCAGCATCAGCAGCGCGACGGCGATGAAGACCGCGACCTCGACCGCGAAGAAGGCAAGGCCGAGCACGATCAGCTTCGGGATGCACATCAGGCCGTAGACGAGCGCATCGGCGGTGCTGCGCGGTGAGATGCCGCGCGCGTGGTCCATCTGCAGCAAGCCGGCGGCGTTGACGCCGGTGCCGATCGCGACGATCCAGACGATCGAGGCAAGCAGGCCGGCGAGAAAGCCGAGCCTTCCGGTCATCGCCAGCAGCAGGCCGGCGACGATGACGCCGACGAACATGCAGCCGAGCATCGCGACCACGGCGCGCACGTTGCGCAGGCCCGTGACCGCCTGCAGGAGGCTCGCGAACGTGTGGGCCGGCAGGCCCGTGGGCGCTCGGTCGGACTGGGTCTCGCTCGACATGACGGCTCCTCGCTCGTGGTTGGCTGCGCGCGGGGTGCCGCGCCTCGTTGCTCGTCTACGGCTGCATGTTGCGCCGCCGCTCTTCCTGTTCGCGCAACTGGCGACAGATCGCCTCGCCGGCGTGCTCGGTCTGGCCGCATTGGCGCGATTGGCAGATCGCCTCGGCGATCGCGTTGCGGCCGGCGCAAATCTCGCGCACGCCGCGCGGCTGCGCCGGCGCTGCCGGCGGCGGCGCGGCCGCTACCGAACGCGCACGCTGCGCTTCCTCGGCGCGCCGGCGCGCTGCCGCATCCTGCTCGGCGCGTTGCGCCGCCGCTTCGCTCTGGTCGCGTTGCTGCGCGAGAGCCTTCGCATCGCGATCGGCCTTGTCGCGCGCGGCGCGCTCGCGCCGCTTCTCGGCGGCGAGTCGCTTCGCCTCGACCTCGTCCGGGCTCGGCGCCGGGACGGCGTCGCCGACGTGCGGCAGCGGCGCTGCCGCGGCGGGCGGAGCGCCGAGCACTCCGGCACTGGCCGCAGCAGGCGGAGTCGCGACCGCGGCTGCGCTCGTTGCCGGCGCGTTGGCTGCCGGCGTCGCCTCGACGGTGACCGGCGGCGGAGCCGCTGAGGCTGCCGGCAGCGTCGCGGCCACCGGCGGCGCCGTGACGCCGATCGCCGGCGGCGACGGATTCGAACTGCGCATGAACGTCCACGCAAGGGCGCCGCCAACCACGAGCACGAGCGCGACGATGCCGATCAGGAGCGGAGCGCGACTCGGCGAAGGAGCGTTCTCGAACGGCATCGCGCCGCTGTCGCTGGCCTCCTGCTGGCGCAGCGCGATTTCGGCGTCGGCGTCGGGGAGGTCGGGGACGGTGCTTGGCGCCGGCGGGTAGGGCCCGACGGTTGCGAACGAGGGATAGGAGATCGGCGGCGGGCCGATGCCTCCGCTCGCCTCGCCGACCGCGGCACCGCCGCCCCCCGCCGCTGCCGCGGCAAGGCTCGCGCCGCAATTGGCGCAGTAGCGCAAGCCCGGCTTGTTCCGGAATCCGCACTCGGCGCACACGTTGGAGGCGCTGTCACCGTCGCTCGTCGCGCTGGGGGGCGCGGCTGCGGTGAACGCGGTGCCGCAGGCGCGGCAAAACTGTGCCTCCTCCCTGTTTTCGGTTCCACACACCGAACAGAGCTTGGTCATTCGGTCGGCCTCCGCGCCCGCTGCGATGGTCGATCGACGATACCGCGGTTTGTGCAGCGTCGCAATTTGGTGCGACCGTCCGTCGGCGACCGACAATGCAGAAAACCACGCCACGCCGAAAAGGATCCCATCGTGCTCTACGCGACCCTGAAGGCGTTCCACCTGCTCGCCGTCATCGTCTGGGTCGGCGGCATGGCGTTCGCGCTGTTCTGCCTGCGGCCCGCCGCTCGCGTCCTCGAGCCGCCGGCGCGCGTCACCCTGATGCACGCAGCGATGCGGCGCTTCCTCGCCGTCGTCGCCGTCGCGATCGCGGTCATCTTCGTCTGCGGCGTTGCGATGGTCGCGCTGGCGTGGTCGACCTCGACGCGCGCCGGGCTGCACTTCAACATGCCGCTCGACTGGTACACCATGATCGGCGTCTTCTTCGTCATGCTGGCGGTCTTCATCCACATCCGCAGCGCGCTGTTTCGCCGCCTCGACGACGCCGTCCGCGAGCAGCGCTGGGCCGACGGCGCCGCCGCGCTCGGTACCATCCGCTGGGAGCTGTCGCTCAACCTTGTGCTCGGCGCCTTGATCACGGTCTTCGTTCGCCTCGGCGGCACCGCCTGAGGCGGTTCAGCGCGCCGCGAGGGCGGCGTCGATCACGCTGAGCGCGGCGTCGAGACGATCGCTGCCGAGACCGCCAACGGTAGCGGTCACCACGCCGGTGCGCGCGAGGGCGGTGCGCAGCAGCGCGTCGACGGGCTCGCGCACGTGGGCGCCATCGCGCTGCAGGCCGTCAGCTCGCCACGGCAGGTCGAGCGCGGTGACGATCGCGAGGTCGACGCGCCGCTGCGCCAAGACGGCGTCGGCGTAGAGGCTTCGGTCGCCGAACACGAAGTCGCTGTAGACCGCGATCATCAGCGCGGTGGTGTCGGCGATGACGATCTCGGCGCGCGCCGCCGCGGCACCGATGCGGGCCGTCTGCGCCGCTGCGATCGCGGCCTGCTCATCACGCCGCGGCGTGCGCGCGTGCGTGTCGCAGAACTCGCGCAGCACCTCGGCGACGACCTCGACGCGAAGTCCGCGCACCGCGAGCGCGTCACCGAGCCCGGTGGCGAGGGTCGTCTTGCCGGTGCTCTCGGCGCCGAGCAGGGCGACGACGAACGCCGACACGCTCATGCCGCGCGCGCCCGCTCGCTCGCGGCCCTGACGATCCAGCTCCGCCAGCCGGTAAAGGCCATGACAACGAACACGAGATAGAGCAGCGTCGTCAGCCAAAGCCCCTTGTAGGCGAAGAGGGCGGCGCCGACGACGTCGACGACGATCCAGAGCGGCCAGTTCTCGACGTACTTGCGGCCGAGCAGCCACTGCCCGACGACGCTCGCGGCGGTGGGAAACGCGTCCCACCACGGCACGTCGGTGTCGGTGAAGCGGCGCAGGAAGAGCGCCGTCGCCGGCCAGGCGATCGCGAGCGCGACGAGCGTCGAGACGCGCCCGTGCGCGCCGAGGCTGCGAACGCGAAGCGCATGCCCCGCGTCGTCGGTGCCGCGCAGCCATTGCCACCAACCCCAGCCGGCGACGACGGCGAAGAAGACCTGCAGGCTGGCGTCGCCGTACAGGCGGCTGTTCCAGAACAGCAGCATGTAGAGCAGCGAGCTCGCGATCGCGAGTGGCCAGCCGATGACGTTGACCCGGATATTGCAGCCGACCATGGCCACCGAGAGAACGAACGCGACGACCTCGAGCCAAGTGACCGGAACGCCCCAGACGACGATGGCGTCGGCGAACAGCGGCGCTGCGGCCGCGAGCACGGCGTTCAACGCCGGGCCGGCGCGAGCTGGACGAAGATCTCGTCGGGCTTGATCATGCCGAGCTCGAAGCGCGCCTTCTCCTCGACCATCTCGAGGCCTTCCTTGAGGTCGCTCACCTCGGCGGCGAGCTGGTCGTTGCGGCGGCGGGCGAGCTCGTTGGCCGATTTCTGCGCGGCGAGCCTTCGCTGCAGCTCGACCATCCGCGGCACGCCACCCTTGCCGAACCAGAGCTCGGCATGGACGAAGACCAGCAGTGCAGCGAGGCCGAGGGTGATCCAGCGCATCGTCGACTACGGCAGCCGCGCGTGTTTAGTCCTGCGGCAGCTGCCGGAACGCGGCGCGGCCGGGGTAGCTGGCGACGTCGCCGAGGTCTTCCTCGATGCGCAGCAGCTGGTTGTACTTGGCGACGCGGTCGGAACGGCTGAGCGAGCCGGTCTTGATCTGGCCGGCGTTCGAGCCCACGGCGATATCGGCGATCGTCGCGTCCTCGGTCTCGCCCGAGCGATGGCTGATCACCGACGTCCAGCCGGCGCGCTTGGCCATCTCGATCGCGGCGAACGTTTCGGTCAGGGTGCCGATCTGGTTGATCTTGATCAGGATCGAGTTGGCGACGTTCTTGCGGATGCCTTCCTTCAGGATCTTCGTGTTGGTGACGAAGAGATCGTCGCCGACCAGCTGGACCTTCGCGCCGAGGCGGTCGTTGAGAAGCTTCCAGCCGTCCCAGTCGCCTTCGGCCATGCCGTCCTCGATCGAGATGATCGGGTACTTGCCGACCCAGCCCGCGAGCGTGTCGATCCACTCCGCCGGCGCCAGCTTGAGCCCTTCGCCCTCGAGGCGGTACTGGCCTTCCTTGTAGAACTCGCTCGCCGCGCAGTCGAGGCCGAGCGCGACCTGGGTTCCAGGCGCGTAACCGGCTTTCTCGATCGCCTCGAGGATCAGCTGGATCGCAGCCTCGTGGCTCGCCACGCTCGGCGCGAAGCCGCCCTCGTCGCCGACCGCGGTGCTCATGCCGCGCGCGTCGATGATCTTCTTCAGCGCATGGAACACTTCGGCGCCGTAGCGGAGCGCCTCGCGAAAGCTCGGCGCGCCGATCGGGATGATCATCAGCTCCTGAAGGTCGAGGTTGTTGTTCGCGTGCGCGCCGCCGTTGACGACGTTCATCATCGGCACCGGCATCTGCATCGCCGCCGAGCCGCCGAAGTAGCGGTACAGCGGCAGGCCGCTTTCCTCGGCGGCGGCGCGCGCCACCGCCATGCTGACGGCAAGCGTGGCGTTGGCGCCGAGCCGGCTCTTGTTCTCGGTGCCGTCGAGGTCGATCAGGGTGCGGTCGAGGAACGCCTGCTCGCTCGAGTCGAGGCCGAGCACCGCTTCGCTGATCTCGGTGTTGATGTGCTCGATCGCGCGCAGCACGCCCTTGCCGCCGTAGCGCGCGGCGTCGCCGTCGCGCAGCTCGATCGCCTCGCGCGAGCCGGTCGACGCGCCCGAGGGCACCGCGGCCCGGCCCATGGTGCCGGATTCGAGCAGCACATCGCATTCGACCGTGGGATTGCCACGGCTGTCGAGGATCTCGCGGCCGACGATGTCGACGATGGCGCTCATTCTTGTCCTTAGGGTCTTGGTTGCTGTGCTTGCTCAGGCCGAGAACGACTGCTCGAGCAACGGCCGCGCCTTGACGGTGCGGTCGAGCTCGGCGAGCTGCTCGAGGAGCGCGCGCATGTGCTTGAGAGGGACCGCGTTCGGACCGTCGGAGAGTGCCTCGGCCGGGTTCGGATGCGTCTCCATGAAGATGCCGGCGACGCCGACCGCAACCGCCGCGCGCGCGAGCACCGGAACGAACTCGCGCTGGCCGCCCGACGAGGTGCCCTGGCCGCCCGGGAGCTGCACCGAGTGGGTGGCGTCGAAGACGACCGGCGCCCCGGTCTCGCGCAGGATCGCGAGGCTTCGCATGTCGGAGACGAGGTTGTTGTAGCCGAAGCTCGCGCCGCGCTCGCAGGCGAGGAAGTTGTCTTCGGCGAGGCCTGCCTCGCGTGCCGCGGCGCGCGCCTTGTCGAGCACGTTGGTCATGTCGTGCGGGGCGAGGAACTGGCCCTTCTTGATGTTGACGGGCTTGCCGCTCTGGGCGACGGCGCGGATGAAGTCGGTCTGGCGACACAGGAATGCCGGTGTCTGCAGGACGTCGACCACCGCCGCGACGGCGCCGATTTCGTCCTCGCTGTGGACGTCGGTCAGCACCGGCACCGCGAGCTCGCGCTTGACCTTGGCGAGGATCTCGAGGCCCTTGTCCATGCCGGGCCCACGAAACGACGTTCCGCTCGAGCGGTTCGCCTTGTCGTAGCTCGACTTGAAGACGAAGGGGACGCCGACCGAGGCTGCGATCTCCTTCAGCCGGCCGGCGACGTCCATCTGCAGCTGCTCGGATTCGACGACACACGGGCCGGCGATCAGGAACAGGGGGAACTCGAGGCCGGCGTCGAAGCCGCAGAGTTTCATCCTAGGCCGCCACCTTTTCCGCCCGCTCGGCCTGGTGAGCAAGCGCGGCGCGGATGAACGACTTGAAGAGCGGATGACCGCCCCACGGCGTCGACTTGAACTCGGGGTGGAACTGGACGCCGACGAACCACGGGTGGACGCTCGTCGGCAGCTCGATCACCTCGGTGAGCTTCTCGCGCTGCGTGATCGCCGAGATGACGAGGCCGGCGTCGGTCAGGCGGTCGAGATATTTCTCGTTCGCCTCGTAGCGGTGGCGGTGCCGCTCGGTCAAGACGTTGCCGTAGATCTCGTGGGCGAGTGTTCCCGCCTTGACGTCGGAACTCTGCGCCCCGAGCCGCATCGTGCCGCCGAGGTCGGACTGCGAGCTGCGCTTCTGGATGCTGCCGTCGCGGTCCTGCCATTCCTCGATCAGGGCGATCACCGGATGCGCGGTACCGGCGTCGAACTCGGTGCTGTTGGCGTCGGCCAGGCTCGCCTTGTGGCGCGCGTACTCGATCGTCGCGACCTGCATGCCGAGGCAGATACCGAGGTACGGAATCTTCTTCTCGCGCGCGTACTGGACGGCGAGGATCTTGCCCTCGACGCCGCGCTTGCCGAAGCCGCCGGGGACGAGGATCGCGTCGTAGCGGCCGAGGTTGCCGACGTTGGTCGTCGTCAGGTCCTCGGAGTCGACGTACTCGATCCGGACCCGGGCGTGGTTGTGGATGCCGGCGTGTCGGAGGGCCTCGTTGAGCGACTTGTACGAGTCGGAGAGGTCGACGTACTTGCCGCACATTGCGATCGTCACCTCATGCTGGGGATGCTCGACCTCGTCGACGAGCTTGTCCCAGCGCGCCAGGTTGGCCGGCTTGGTGTGCAGCTGGAGCTTGGCGCAGATCAGCTCGTCGAGGCCTTGCGCGTGCAGCATGCGCGGCACCTTGTAGATGGTGTCGACGTCCCACACCGAGATGACGCCGAACTCGTGCACGTTGGCGAAGAGCGAGATCTTGGCCCGCTCCTCGTCAGGGATCGGCCGGTCGGCGCGGCAGAGCAGGGCGTCGGGCATGATGCCGATCTCGCGCAGCTTCTGCACGCTGTGCTGGGTCGGCTTGGTCTTCAGCTCACCCGCGGCCGGGATCCATGGCACGAGCGTGAGATGGAGGAAGGCGCAGCTGCCCGGGCCCATCTTCAGGCTCATCTGGCGCACCGCCTCGAGGAACGGCAGCGACTCGATGTCGCCGACGGTGCCGCCGACCTCGACGATCGCGACGTCCATCTCGGTGCCGGCGTCGGGGTTGGCGCCGCGCCGGATGAACTCCTGGATCTCGTTGGTGACGTGCGGGATCACCTGCACGGTCTTGCCGAGATAGTCGCCGCGGCGCTCCTTCTCGAGCACGCTCTTGTAGATCTGGCCGGTGGTGAAGTTGTTCGTGCGCCGCATCTTGGTCGTGATGAAG
>DATAYY010000013.1:0-42259 GCA_036272325.1 Caldimonas sp.
TGCCCGGCCGCGTCGAGGCGGCCGCCCGCGACCGCGCGGCGCGCCTGACCACCGACAACATGGCCGCCTACGAATGCGTGCTGACCGGCAAGGTGCTGCACCATCGCAGCAACCGCGAGGACAACGCGAAGGCGCAGCAGCTGCTCGACCGCGCGATCCAGCTCGATCCGAACTATGGTCATGCGCACGCGTGGAAGGCATGCGTGCTCGGCCAGACCTGGGTCTACAACTGGTGCGAAAGCCGGCCGGAAACGCAGCTCCGGATCATGGAGTCGCTGCAGGCCGCGCTTGCGCTCGACGACAACGATTCCGACGTCCACCGCATCCTGGCCGCGATCAACGTCATCCAGAACAACTACGACAAGGCGGTCTATCACCAACGGCGTGCGCTCAACCTGAACCCGAACGACGACCTGGTCGTGGTGCAGCAGGGCGAGATCCTGACCTGGCTCGGCCAGCCCGAAGAAGGCATCGAGTGGATCAGGAAGGCGATGCGTCTGAATCCCTACCATCCCGAGCGCTTCTGGAGCCACCTCGCGCGCGCCTGCTTCGCGGCACGCCGTTACCGGGAGGCGATCGACGCGCTGAAGTGCGTCTCCGCGCCGGATCCGATGCACCTGGCAAGCATGGCGGGTTGTCACGCCAAGCTCGGCGAGGCAGCGGCTGCCGAAGAGCAGCGCCGGGCCACGCTCGCGATCGCACCGTCGTTCACGATCGCCGGCTACGTTGCGGCGCTGCACTACAAGGACCCGGTGCACGGCGAGCATCACCGCCACAGCCTCGAGCTGGCGGGCTTTGCGCCCTGATCCGGCCGGCCCGGCGCGCCGGAGGCGACAATAGCGGGTTGGCCCGCGCGAGCCTGGCGCGACGCATCCCCCGAACTTCCCCTCGCTTCCCGGGCGCTCGCGCCCAAGACATCCGCATGGCTCAGTACGTCTTCACGATGAACCGCGTGGGCAAGATCGTTCCGCCCAAGCGCCAGATCCTCAAGAACATCTCGCTCTCGTTCTTCCCGGGCGCCAAGATCGGCGTGCTCGGCCTGAACGGCTCGGGCAAGTCGACGCTGCTCCGGATCATGGCCGGTCTCGACCACGACATCGAAGGCGAAGCGGTGCCGATGCCGGGGCTGAAGATCGGCTTCCTGCCGCAGGAGCCCGTGCTCGACCCCGACCAGACGGTGCGCCAGGCGGTTGAGGAAGGGATCGGCGGTGCGCTGGCTGCGAAAAAGCGCCTCGACGAGGTCTACGCCGCGTACGCCGAGCCCGACGCCGACTTCGACGCCCTCGCCGCCGAGCAGGCCGAGCTCGAGGCGCAGATCGCCGCCGCCGGCAGCGAGAACACCGACCTGCAGCTCGAGATCGCCGCCGATGCGCTGCGCCTCGCGCCGTGGGATGCCGTCGTCGGCAAGCTCTCAGGCGGCGAGAAGCGGCGCGTCGCGCTCTGCCGGATGCTGCTGTCCAAGCCCGACATGCTGCTTCTCGACGAGCCGACCAACCACCTCGATGCCGAATCGGTCGACTGGCTCGAGCAGTACCTGCAACGCTTCCCGGGCACCGTGGTCGCGATCACGCACGACCGCTACTTCCTCGACAACGCCGCCGAGTGGATCCTCGAGCTCGACCGCGGCATGGGCATTCCCTACAAGGGCAACTACTCGACCTGGCTCGAGCAGAAGGAGCAGCGCCTCGAGCAGGAGCAGAAGACCGAGGACGCGCGCACCAAGGCGATGAAGAAGGAGCTCGAGTGGGTGCGCCAGAACCCGAAGGGGCGCCAGGCGAAGAGCAAGGCGCGCCTGGCCCGCTTCGAGGAGCTCTCGGACGTCGAATACCAGAAGCGCAACGAGACCAACGAGATCTTCATTCCGGTCGCCGATCGTCTCGGCCACGAGGTGATCGAGTTCGAGAACGTCAGCAAGAGCTTCGGCGACCGGCTGCTGATCGACGAGCTCAGCTTCAAGGTGCCGGCCGGCGCGATCGTCGGCATCATCGGCCCGAACGGCGCCGGCAAGTCGACGCTGTTTCGCATGATCTCGGGCAAGGAACAGCCCGACAGCGGCACGGTCAAGATCGGGCCGACCGTGAAGATGGCGTTCGTCGACCAGAGCCGGGAAGACCTCGCCAACGACAAGACCGTCTGGCAGGACGTCTCGGGCGGCCTCGACAACCTCGTCGTCGGCAAGTTCACGATGCCGAGCCGGGCCTATCTCGGCCGCTTCAACTTCAAGGGCAACGACCAGCAAAAGCTCGTCGGCAGCCTCTCGGGCGGCGAGCGCGGCCGGCTTCACCTTGCCAAGACGCTCGCCATCGGTGCCAACGTGCTGATGCTCGACGAACCGTCGAACGACCTCGACGTCGAGACGCTGCGCGCGCTCGAGGACGCCCTCCTCGAGTTTGCCGGCTCGGTGCTTGTCATCAGCCACGACCGCTGGTTCCTCGACCGCATCGCGACCCATATCCTCGCCGCCGAGGGCGACTCGAAGTGGTTCTTCTACGCCGGCAACTACCAGGAGTACGAGGCCGACAAGAAAAAGCGCCTCGGCGAGGAAGGGGCCAAGCCCAAGCGGCTGCGCTTCCGGCCGATGCACTAGCGGCTGCCGACGATGGATCAAGCCGCGCGCGGCCGCCAATTCCGTCCGTTTCGCGAACCAATCCGCCGCCGTACCATCGAATGCGCTTCCTGCTCGCCACGCCGAGGGCTTCCCGCATGTTCACGTTGAGCCTCACTCCCGCCCGCGCGCTCGGCTTCGTCATCGCCGCCGCTGGCGCGCTGGCCGGCTGCACGACGTTCCAGACCTTCGTCACCGGCGCGGCGGCGCCGGCGCCGGGTGCGTCGGCACCGTCGGGGCCCATCGGTCCCGGCGGCGCTGCCTCGGGTCTCAGGCCACCGGGCGCGCCGCCGGTCCTCGCTGCGAACGGCGGGCTCAGGCCGTTCGCCGACCTCGTCAAGGACGCCAAGCGCAGCGACGGCGTGATCGCGTTCTGGCAGAAGGACGACAAGGTCTGGCTCGAGCTCACGCCCGACGACTTCGACCAGCCGTTCTTCCTCTCGCCGAAGCTGAAGACCGGGATCGGCGAGCGCAACTTCTACGGCGGCCTGATGGAAGACGACGGCATCGTCGAGTTCCGCCGCATCCACAACCAGGTGCAGATGATCTGGCTCAACACCGGCTACGTCGCCAAGGCCGGCACGCCGGAGGCGGCGGCGATCGAGGCCGGCTACTCGCCGAGCCTGCTCTCGAGCGCGCCGGTGCTGAGCCTGCCCGAGCCCGAGCACAAGGCGGTCCTGGTCGAGGCGAACGCGCTCTTTCTCGCCGACCTGCTCGGCTTCGGCATGGACCTGCAGCGCACGTATCGCCAGGGCTATGCGTTCGATGCGCGCAACTCGGCGATCACGACGGTGCGATCGACTCCGGACGCAGTCGTCCTCGAGGTGCTCGGCCACTATGCGACGGCGTCGATCTCGATTCCGCAGCCCGGCATGCCACCCGCCCTGGCGCCGTCGGCACCGCGCTCGCTGCCCGACCCGCGCAGCCTCTTTCTCACCATTCACTATTCGCTCGCGCGCCTGCCGGCCGAGCCGATGCACGGCCGCCGTGCCGATCCACGCGTCGGCTATTTCGAGAGCGGCCGCTACGATTTCAGCAACGACCTGCAGCGCACCCCCCGGCAGCGCTTCGTCAACCGCTGGCGGCTCGAGAAGAAGGACCCGGCGGCGGCGCTCTCCGAGCCGGTCAAGCCGATCGTCTACTGGCTCGATCACACGATCCCGGTCAAGTACCGCGCCTCGATCACGGCCGGCGTTCTCGAATGGAACAAGGCGTTCGAGAAAATCGGCTTCAAGGATGCGATCCGGGTCGAGGTCCAGCCCGACCACGCCGACTTCGACACCCTCGACTACGGCCGTGCGTCGATCCGCTGGATGACCAACGCATCGCCGACGTTCGGTGCGATCGGGCCGAGCCATGTCGACCCGCGCAGCGGCGAGATCCTCGACGCTGACATCGGCATCGAGAGCCTGTCGTCGCGCAACATCCGCGCCGCGCGCTCGCAAATCCTCTCCGCGAGCGGCATCGACAACCCGTTCGGCAGCACCGACGTGTCGCCCGAGGAGCTGGCCCGGCTGCTTTCCGGCCGCGTCTGCACGTACGGCGAATCGGCGGCCGAGCAGATGACCTACGCGACCGACGTCCTCGAGGCGCGTGGCGATCTCGAGCCCGGAAGCGCAGAGGCCGAGGCGTTCGTCAACGCCTACCTGAAGGACGTGACGATGCACGAGGTCGGCCACACGCTTGGGCTGCGCCACAACTTCCGCGCCTCGCGCGTCTATACCCAGCAGCAGCTCGCCGACCCGGTGTTCACGAAGGAGCATGGCATCACCGGCTCGGTCATGGAGTACGCACCGATCAACCTCAACTCCGCCGACGAGCCGCGCGACCACTACGGCACGCCGTTCAACGACACGCTGGGACCGTACGACTACTGGGCGATCGAATATGCCTACAGGCCGCTGCCGTCGGGCCTGACGGCGGCCGAAGAGCGTGCTGCGCTCGAGAAGATCGCCGGTCGCAGCGCCGAACCGCTGCTTGCCTACGGCACCGACGAGGACAACTTCATCGGCGTCGATCCGGAGACGCTGCAGTTCGACCTCGGCAGCGACGTCATCACGTTCGCCAAGAAGCGGATCGAGATCGCGCAGGAGCTGCTCAAGCGCCAGGAGACGAGAACGCTCCGACCCGACCAGGACTACAACGTCCTCAAGCGTTCGGTGAGCTATGCGCTGCGCGACGTCGCCCGCGCCGCCAACGTGCTGTCGCGCCAGATCGGTGGTGTCCGCACCGTGCGCGACGCGCCCGGGACCGGGCGCGACCCGCTGTCGCCGGTGCCTGCGGCCGAGCAGCGCGACGCGCTCGATCTCATCACCGGGAGGCTTCTCGCCGCCGACAGCTTCCGTGTCTCGCCGTCGCTGCAGAGGAAGCTCGGCACCGACTTCAGCGAGCGCCTGGAGGCGCTGCGCAGCGGCGACGGCTCGGCGCAGACCGACTATTCACCGTCCGAGCAGGTGCTCGGCCTGCAGCGCGCGCTCCTCGCCGTGCTGATGAGCGACACCGTCGCGACCCGGCTTCTCGAAAGCAGCGAAAAGGCGCCGACCGGCGCGGCGCGCGCGCTGCGCATGCCCGAGCTGTACAGCCGCCTCACGCAAGCAGTCTGGAGCGAGCTCGACAGCCGCGGCGACATCGCTCCCTTGCGGCGCGAGGTGCAGCGCGACCATGTCAACCGGATCGCTGCGCTCCTCGTTCGCCCGGGCGCGGCGGCGCGCGCAGACACGCGCAGCACGGTGCGGGCCCAGGCGCGCGCGTTGCTCGAGAAGATCCGCGTCGCGAGCCACCGTCCGGGGCTGAGCGAGGAGACAAAGGCGCATCTCGCCGACAGCGCCGATACGCTCGAGCAAGCCCTCGCCGCGCGATTGCAGCGCGCCGGCGCCTAGCGCCGTGCCGCCGACGCGCGGTGCCGATCTCGCGCCGATCGGCGTTCGCGCGGATCGCCGCCGGCGGTGAACGACAACGGCCGCCCGAAGGCGGCCGTTGCGGTGGGGGATGGCAGGCCGCCGGGGGGACGGCCGTCCGCTCACTGCACGCGTTGCTGAACGGTCCAGGTCTCGACGGCAACCTCGGTCGGCGCATTGCGCCGGCCGGTCACGACGACGGTCGGCAACGTCACCCGGTCGGCTTCGGCGACCCGATGGCCGACGACGGTCACGGTCGGCAGCGTCACGACCGCCTGCTCCGTCGCCAACAATTGCCCGCCGAAGCCGACTGCGCCGCCCACCAGCATGCCGAACGTCAGGACTGCGGAGAAGAGGTTTTCGGTGCGCATGATCGGGTCCTTCTGTCTGGGCGCATCCGGCGATGCGTTGGTAGTCAATGTAGGGAGCCGTCGGGTGCTTCGCCAGCGACTTGCGACGAAGCGCGGATTGGCGGCGACGAGCCGCAGAGAGCGCCGACGAACGCTCTTGCGCCACGGCCCGTTGCCGGATCCCTCGGTGCGGCGACCGGCCGACTCCAAACGACAACGGCCGCCCGAAGGCGGCCGTTGCAGTGGAGCGGGACGTTGCCTCGGCTCACTCGACCTGCCGCTCGACGATCCCGGCGGCGGCGACCTCGACCGGCGCGACGCGCCTGCCGGTCACCGTCACGGTCGGCAGCGTGATCCGGTCAGTCGCGGCGATCCGCTTGCCGATGATCGTCACTGTCGGCAGCGTCGCCACCGGCCGCGCGATCGGCGCGTGCCTGGACTGGACCAGATCGTTGCCGAACGCGATCGTCGCGCCGGCCATCAGGCTAAACGTGACGACGGCGGAAAACAGGTTGTCGTTGGTCATGATCGGCTCCTTCTGTCTGGCGCATCGGGTGACGCGTTGACAGGCAATGTAGGAAGACGCGACGCGCCTTCCCAGCGACTTGCGACGAAGCGCGATTCCGGTCCGACGAGTCGCTTCTTCGGCCGACGAAGCCGCGCCGCGACGGCGCCGCCGGGGCTGCGAAAGCGCGCCCGTCAGGCCCGCCGGGCGGCGCCCGCCGGGTCGGACTGGCGGGTTTCGTCGAACAGCGACGGCTTGAACACCGACGCGCCCTCCGAGCGGTCGTTGACCGCCCAGAGCATCAGGGCGCGGGCCGACATCGGCTTGGCGAAGAGGAAGCCCTGCAACTCGTCGCAGCCCATCTGGACGAGGAAGTGTTGTTGGCGCTGGTTCTCGACCCCTTCGGCGACGACCTTGAGGCCGAGCGCGTGGGCGAGCTTGATGACGGCGTCGACGACCGCGCGGGCATCGGCGCTGTGCTCGAGATCCATGATGAAGCTGCGGTCGATCTTCAACTCCTCGGCCGGGAGCTTCCTCAGATAGCTGAGGCTCGAGTAGCCGGTGCCGAAGTCGTCGATCGAGAGGTGCGTGCCGAGCTCGCCGAGGCGGCGAAAGGTCGCCTGCGTCGTCTTCGTGTCTTCCATCGCCGCCGATTCGGTGATCTCGCACGTCAGCAGCGACGGGTGGATCTTGTGCGCGTGCAGGGCGCCGGTGATGCGATCGACGATGTCGTCCTGGCGCATCTGGTGCGCCGAGAGGTTGATCGCGACGCGCATCCGCACGCCCTTCTCGCGCCACTGGCGGCTTTGCCGGCAGGCGTCCTCGATCACCCAGTTGCCGATCTGACCGATCAGGCCGAAGCGCTCTGCGATCGGGATGAACGCGCTCGGCAGCAGCATCCCGCGGGTCGGATGCTTCCAGCGCAGCAGCGCTTCGACCGCAGTCACCTTGCCGCTCTTGGCGTCGATCTTCGGCTGGTAGAGGAGTTCGAACTCCTTGGTGACGACGGCCTTGCGCAAATCGCGCAGAAGCTCGAACTGCGCCTCGGCGTCGGCGTCCATCGCGCTCGAGTAGAAGCAGTGCGTCGAGCCGCCCGAGCGCTTCGATGCGTACATCGCCGCGTCGGCGCGGGCGATCAGCTTGGCGTGGCTGCAGCTGTCGGGGTACATCGCGATGCCGACCGAGCACGAGATCATCACCTCGCGGCCTTCGGCGGCGTACGGCGCCGACAGGCCCTGGATCAGCCGGTCGGCGACGTGCGCGATCGCCTCTTGCGAGGTGACGTTCGTGAGCAGGAGCAGGAACTCGTCGCCGCCGACGCGGGCGACGACGTCCTTGCCACGCGACATCGCCTTCAGGCGCTGGCCGACCTGCTCGAGGACGAGGTCACCGATCGAGTGGCCATAGGTGTCGTTGACCGGCTTGAAGCCGTCGAGGTCGATGAAGAGGAGCGCGAGTCGGCTCGCGTTGGCGTCGGCCTTGGTCGCGGCGGCAGCGAGCCGGTCCTCGAAATAGACGCGGGTCGGCAGCTGGGTCAGGCTGTCGACGGTCGGCACTGCGCCCGCGCTCACCGGCCGGCGTGCCGGCTCGTCGTCGCGTTGGCCGGCGGCGCCGCGCAGGGCGTCGAGCATCGTCAGCGCGACGCCGACCAGCGCGCCGACGAGGAGCGCCTCCGCCCACGGCGAGCTCGCGGCGGCCTCGCCCTCGGCCGATGCCGACGCGGCGATCGTCAACAGGGTCGCGCACAGCATCGCGGCGAAGATCCGCATCGCAACCAGCTTCTTGCTCGGCTTGAACTCGAGACCGAGGCCGACCAGCGTCGTCGCGAGGAAGAAGACCGAGACGCCGGGTCCCCACGCACCGAGGGCGGCCGTTGCGCGGAACAGGGCGGGGGTCGCGAACACCGAGTGACCGTAGGCGATGAGGAGAGTGACGACTGCGAGGCCGGCGAATGCCGGCAGCGTCCGCCGGGTCGCCGCGACGGCGGCTGCGAATGCGAGCGCGGCGAGCGCCCAGGCGAGCGCACCGACGGGCAGGCCGAGCACGCTGCCGCTGGCATCGCCGAGCGGAGCGATGAAGTGGCCGGGCCACCAGAGGCCGAAGCCGGCGAGGAGAACCGCACACGCCTTCAGCCGGCGCATCGGCCCGCGCGAGCGCGCGCGCGCGACCGCGAAGACTTCGGCGCCGAGCCAGAGCAGGACGGCGCTGATCGCGAAGCCGACGACCGAGGGCAGCAGCCCGTGGCTTTCCGAGACGTTCATGAAGAGCTGGGGCCCGCTCCTGCCGCAAGGTGGCGAGTGATCCCCCCGCGGGAACACCGACCCTCCAATTTCGGTACCGCGAACGGCACCTTGAGCGCCTTCGGGACCTTTCCCGGCGGCGTCGCGGCAGACTATCGGCTTGCCCGGCAAACGCCGGCCACCAGCCGGGGTCGGCGTTGAAAATGCACGCTTGTCGGCCGACCCGGACGGGCGGTCGGGCGGGCGCCGCAGCCGCGGCGCGTCAGAAGGCAGCGGTGCGCCGGCGCAGCCACTCCAGCGCGGCGCCCGAGAGGCCAGGGGCCAGACGCGCGGCGACGGTCTCGTGGTACGCGTTGAGCCAGGCGATCTCATCGCTGCGGAGGAGCATCCGGTCGAGGCAGCGGGTGTCGATCGGACACAGCGTCAGCGTCTCGAACTCGAGGAACTCGCCGAAGTCATTGCCGGTGCCGGGCGCCGGTACGTTGAGGACCAGGTTCTCGACCCGCACGCCCCACTGCCCGGGTCGATAGACGCCGGGCTCGATGCTCGTGATCATTCCCGCCTCCATCGCCATCGCCGGCTCGGCAACGGCGCGCGAGATCGTCTGCGGGCCTTCGTGGACGTTGAGGAAGTAGCCGACGCCGTGGCCGGTGCCGTGGCCGAAATCGAGGCCATGCTCCCAGAGCGGCGCGCGTGCGATTGCATCGAGCATCGGCCCGGGCGTGCCGCGTGGGAAGCGCGTCCGGCTGAGCGCGATCGTGCCGCGCAGGACGAGCGTGACGTCGCGCCGCTCGGCGTCGCCGAGGCGGCCGATCGGCCACATCCGCGTGATGTCGGTCGTGCCGCCGCGGTACTGTGCGCCGGAGTCGACGAGCAGGAGGCCGTCGCCGGCGATCGTCGCGTGCGACTCGGGAGTCGCGCGGTAGTGCGGCATGGCGCCGTTCGCCCTGAACGCGGCGATGGTCGCAAAGCTCGGGCCGACGTAGCCCGGTCGTCTGGCCCGCGCCTCGGTGAGCTTCTCGTCGATCGTGAGCTCGGTGATCGGCGTCTGCCGCGACGGATCGGCGAGCTGTGCCTCGAACCAGGCATAGAACTCGCACATCGCGAGGCCGTCCTCGATCATCGCGCGGCGCACGTTCGCCGCTTCGGCAGCGCTCTTTCGGCTCTTCGCGAGCGTGCTCGGGTTGATCGCTTCGACCTTCGTCGCCCGGGTCTTCTCGACCAGGCCGAGCGTCGTTCGCCGCGGGTCGACGAGAAGTCGTGCGGCAGCGGGCAGCGCAGCGAGCGCGTCATCGATCGCTTCGTAAGGCGCGATTGCAACGCCGTCGCGGGCCAGGGCAGCCGCGAGCGCCGCATCGATCTTGCCGACGCCGACGAACAGCGTCGCCGTGTTCGCGTCGAGCAGCACGTGACCGAGGAAGACCGGGTTGTAGGCGACGTCGGCGCCGCGCAGGTTGAGCAGCCAAGCGAGGTCGTCGACGGTCGAGACCAGGTGGTGGGTCGCGCCGAGATCGCGCATCGCCGCACGCACGTGGGCGAGCTTGCCGGCGCGCGCATGCGGCGCTTCGGAACCGCTGTGCTCGTAGACCGGCGCTGCCGGCGCGGTGGGCCGCTCCGGCCAGGCGCGGTCGACGAGATCGAGGTTGCTGCGCAGCGCGACGCCGCAGGCCTCGAGTCGCTCGCGCAACTGGCGCGCCGCCGCCAGCGCGAGCACGCTGCCGTCGACCGCGACCGTCGCCCCGCGGGCGACATTCGCGCACAGCCAGTCGATGTGTTGCGCCGCGGCCGGAGTCGGGATTCGCACCAGCTCGATGCCGCTACCGGCGAGCTCGCGCTCGGCCTGGACCCAGTAGCGGCTGTCGGCGAAGAGCGCGGCGCGCTCGCCGGTGACGACCAGCGTCGCCATCGAGCCGTTGAAGCCAGACGCCCAGCGGCGCGCCTGCCAGCGCTCGGGCAGGTATTCCGAGAGATGCGGGTCGCTCGACGGCACGACAACGGCGGCGCAACCGCTTTCGCGCAGCACCTCCTGGATGCGCTCGATGCGAAGACGGGCGGGAGAGGTGCGCGTGTCCATGGCGTCGGTCCTGCTTGGTGGTCGCGAGCTTGGTGGTCGCGAGTTTAGGAGCGCGGCGCCGGCGCCGGTGGCCGCGCCGGCTCGGCGACGACGCGCGCACCGCGCTCGTACGTGAAGTACGCCCAGGCCCACTCGACCATCACGATCAGCCGGCTGCGAAAGCCGATCAGGAAGTAGATGTGGGCGAACAGCCAGAACAGCCACGCGCCGAGGCCGGCAAAGCGCAACGCACCGAGGCCGGGAACCGCGAGCTCGACGACCGCCGCCTTGCGGCCGACGGTCGCCAGATTGCCGTAGTCGCGGTAGCGGAACGGTCGCGTCGAAAGCCCGTGCAGCCGGCGGACGATGTTCGCGGCGGCAGCGCGCCCCATCTGCTTGGCTGCCGGGCTGACTCCGGGCACGGGTGTCGTTCCACCAGGGCCGTGGCTGAGTGCGCTGGCGAGGTCGCCGATGACCGAGATCTCGGCATGCCCCGGCAGGCTGAGGTCGGGCGCGACGACGACGCGGCCGGAACGGTCGAGCGTCGCGCCGCTGCCGCGCGCCAATTTCGCGCCGAGAGGCGAGCCGGCGACTCCCGCCGCCCAGATCACGGTGCGCGCCGCGATGCGCTCGCGATGCGGCTTGCCGTCGACCGTCGCCTCGCAATCGACGCCTTCGGCGTCGATCGCGGTGACGAGGGTGCCGGTGCGGACCTCGACTCCGAGCCGCTCGAGCTGGGCACGCGCGCGCGCCGACTGCTTCTCGACGAAGCTGCCCAAAACGCGCGCCGTGCCCTCGAGGAGAAGGACGCGCGTCCTGGTCGGGTCGATGCGGCGGAACTCGTGCCTGAGCGTGTGCTGCGCGATCTCGCTCATCGTCCCGGCCATCTCGACCCCGGTCGGGCCGCCGCCGATGACGACGAAAGTGAGCCAGCGTTCGCGTTCGGCGGCGTCGCCGGTGCGCTCGGCGTTCTCGAACGCGCCGATCACGCGGGCGCGGATGTCGAAGGCGTCGGCGAGCGTCTTCAGGCCCGGCGCGTAGCGCTGCCAGTCGTCGTGGCCGAAGTAGCTGTGGGTCGCGCCGGCGGCGACGATCAGGTGGTCCCACGCGACCTGGTCGCCGCCGTCGAGGGTGACGGTGCGCGCATCGACGTCGATCGCGGTGACCTCGCCCTTCAGGATCGTGAGGTTGCCGCGGTGCATTTCGCGCCGCAGCGCGTGGCGGATCGGCGCGCTGATCGCCGGCGCGCTGAGGCCAGCGGTCGCGACCTGATACAGCAGCGGCTGGAACAGGTGATGGTTGGTGCGATCGACGAGGATGATCTCGACCGGCGCCTTCGACAGCGCCCGCACCGCCTCGATGCCGCCGAAGCCACAGCCGATGACGAGCACGCGCGGGCGCGCCGCCGCGGCGTCGGAATGGGTGCCCGCCGGCGCGGGAGCGGGAGACAGGCCCGGGTCCATCGCCGCATTGTCCCGCCGCCGCAGCAACCCTGCGGCCGGGCTATCCTCGACGGGCCATGCGACTCCTGCTCGTCGAAGACGATCGGATGATCGGCGAGAGCCTGCAGCGGACGCTTCGCCTCGAAGGCTTCGCCGTCGACTGGGTGCGCGATGCCGCCGTCGCCGACGGCACGCTCGCGAGCGAACGGTTCGACCTCGTCCTGCTCGATCTCGGCCTGCCGCGCGGCGCGGCGAGCGGCCCCGCCGACGGCCTCGCGGTGCTGCGGACGCTGCGTGCGCGGCGCGACCCGACACCGGTGATCGTGCTCACGGCGCGTGACGCGCGAGGTGATCGGGTCGCCGGCCTCGACGCCGGCGCCGACGACTACCTCGTCAAGCCGTTCGAGTTCGACGAGCTTGCCGCCCGCATCCGCGCCGTGCTGCGCCGCCACGCCGGCCGCGCCGAGCCGGTGCTCTCGCAGGGCGGCGTCACGCTCGACCCGGCGCAGCGCCGCGTCACGCTCGACGGCCAGCCGGTGCCGCTCTCGGCGCGCGAGTACGCGGTGCTCGAGGCGCTGCTGGTGCGGCCGGGCGCGGTGCTGTCGCGGGCGCAGCTCGAAGACCGCCTCTATGGCTGGGGCGAGGAGATCGAGAGCAACGCCGTCTCGGTCTATGTCCACCAGCTGCGCAAGAAGCTCGGCGCCGATTTCATCCGCAACGTTCGCGGCGTCGGCTATTTCATCGCTACCGGCGAGCGCCGATGAACTCGCTTCGCCTGAGGCTCCTGGTCTCGCTGGTCGGCCTGCTTGCGCTCGCCGCGGCGGCAATGGCGGCGATCACGTATCACAACGTGCTCGGCGAGACCGAAGCGCTGTTCGACTACCAGCTGCAGCAGATGGCGCTCTCGCTGCGCGACCAGGGCGAGATCGAGCCGGCGCAGGCCGACTCGCTCGCCGACGCGCAACTCGACTTCGTGATCCAGATCTGGACCGTCGACGGCCGCAACATCTACGCTTCGCGGCCGCACGCGTCATTGCCGGCGCGCGCGCTGCTCGGCCTGGCGACGCTCAACGTCGATGGCCGCGCCTGGCGAACGTTCGGCGTTGCCACCCGCGAGCGCGTGATCCAGGTCGCGCAGCCGGTCGACATCCGCCAGCGCCTCGCCGCCCACGCCGCGTGGCGGAGCGTGTTGCCGCTGCTCGTGATGACGCCGCTCGCGGCGCTCGCGATCTGGTGGCTGGCGGCGATGCACCTCGCGCCGCTCGATCGGCTCGCGCGCGACGTCCGCGCGCGCGACGCCCGCTCGCTCGCGCCGGTGGCGACCGGCGATCTGCCCGACGAAGTGGCGCCGCTCGCCCACGCGCTCAATGCGCTACTCGCGCGGCTCGGCGTTTCGCTCGACAGCCAGCGCGCGTTCGTCGCCGACGCCGCGCACGAGCTTCGCTCGCCACTGACGGCGTTGAAGCTTCAACTCGAGTTGCTGCGCCGCGCCGGCGACGCAGAGTCGCGCGAGGCTGCGCGCTCGGCCATCGGCGAAGGCATCGCGCGCGCCTCGCGCCTGGTCGAGCAGCTGCTCGCGCTGGCGCGCTCCGAGCCCGATGCCGTGCTGCCGGTCGAGCGTGTCGACCTGGTCGCGATCGCGCGCCAGGCGATCGACGATTCGACCGCATTCGCCGATTCGCGGTCGGTGACGATCGCATTGATGGCGGATGGACAGCGATTCGTCAAAGGTGACCCGGTCGCGCTCAATCTGCTCGTTCGCAATCTGGCGGACAACGCGGCCCGCTACTCGCCGCCGGGATCTCGCGTCGAGGTGCGAGTGCGGCAGGAGGCGGGCAAGGTCGTGCTCGAGGTCGACGACGCCGGGGCGGGGATTCCGGAAGACGAGCACGAGCGCGTCTTCGATCGCTTCTACCGTCGCGCCGAAGCGAACGGATCGGGTAGCGGCCTCGGCCTGGCGATCGTTCGCAGTGTTGCAAATGCGCACGGCGCAACGATTCGCCTTGGCCGCTCGGCGCTGGGTGGGCTCCAAGTCGCAGTGTCCTTCCCCGCAACCCCCTGACCGAGGGATGCGCGTGGCTCGTTTTTGCAATATGTTTCGCCCAGATCGCCCGCGGGCGCGGAACTGTTTGCCGATTGCGTGGCAGAAGCGGTCTTCAATAAGGGGGGAAAAGCATGAACAAGTTGAACCGGATTTGCGCGGCCGCTTTGGTGATCACGGCGGCAACGGGCGCGCAGGCGCAAAACGTGGCCGTCGGCGATCTCTGGCACGTCCCCGAGGCGACCAGCCAGAACGCGATCCCCGCGAACGTCCCAGGGACGACTCCTGACGTCGTCTTCAGCGTCGACTCGCCGTTCAATTTCAGCGGCACGAACGCGACGGTCGGCACCTGGCTGGCGAGCAGCAGCGCGTTCAACATCATTGAGAACACGCCGGGAACGTTGGCGTCGCTGATGGACAACAACAGCGTCGGAACCTTGATCTCCTTCACCGGCAACGTGACAGTCACCAATGGCCAGATGTTCACAGTGACGCACGACGATGGCTTGACGCTCATCATCGGCGGCTTGAACTTGGGGTTCAGCCCGGGACCGACATCGCCGAGCACCACGACCGTCACGTATACCGGGCCGAGCGGCAACTTCCCGTTCCAGCTCGTCTATGGCGAGTGCTGCGAGGGGCCGGCGGTGCTTCAGGTCGCGCTGCCGTTCACTGCCTCAGTTCCGGAGCCCGAGACCTACGCGCTGATACTTGCCGGTTTCGGAGCGCTCGGCTTTATCTCGCGTCGCCGCCGCCAAACCTGAGCCCGAGCTCTTTCCCAAAGCAATGCGGCCCCGGTCACCCCGGGGCCGCAGCACTTTCGGGCCGTCTTAACCCTCGCTTAACGCAGTCGTAATGGTTTTCTAACCGGAAGCTCCTATCTTGGACGGGGAGCGGAGCTGGTCCGCGGTCCATTGCAGGAGAATCCCTTGAAGCTGAAACCATTGCATGCGGCGCTGCTCGGCGCCGGTATCGCCGTCGTCGGCACGGCCGGAGCCTTCGATCTGCCCCATTGGTTCAAGCACGACGACACGCCTGCCGTCGTCGCCCAGGCCGCGGTGGCGCAGCAGGGCGAGCGGGTCGTCCCACCCGCGCCGTTGAACATCGCGCCGGGGCAGGTTCCCAACTACCGCGCCATCGTCAAGCAATCGGCGCCGGCCGTCGTCGGCGTCACCGTCGAGGGCAGTCACAAGGCTTCGCTCGAAGAGCAGGGCCTGCCGCCGGGGCTGGAGGACGACCCGTTCTTTCGCTTCTTCCGCGGCGTTCCCGGCTTTGGCCAGCGCGGCGGACAGAACCCGTCGATGCCCTTCAAGGGCCTGGGGTCGGGCTTCATCATCAGCCCCGACGGCATCATCCTGACCAACGCCCACGTCGTCCGCGACGCCAAGGACGTCACCGTCAAGCTGAGCGACCGGCGCGAGTACACCGCCAAGGTTCTCGGCCTCGACACCGCGACCGACATCGCAGTGCTGAAGATCGACGCCAAGGGATTGCCGGTCGTTCGCCTCGGCGACCCGAAGAGTCTCGAGGTCGGCGACCCGGTGCTCGCGATCGGCGCGCCGTACGGGCTCGAGCAGACGGCGACCTCCGGCATCGTCAGCGCCAAGGGCCGCTCGCTGCCGGGCGACGCCGTCGTTCCGTTCATCCAGACCGACGCTGCCGTCAACCCGGGCAACTCGGGCGGCCCGCTGTTCGACGGCACCGGCTCGGTGGTCGGCATCAACTCGCAGATCTACTCGCGCAACGGCGGCTTTCAGGGCGTCTCGTTCGCGATTCCGATCAACGTCGCGCTCAAAGTCAAGGACCAGATCGTCGCCACCGGCAAGGCGCAGCACGGACGCCTCGGCGTCACCGTGCAGGACCTCAACCAGTCGCTCGCCGACTCGTTCGGCCTGAAGCGTCCGGACGGTGCGCTGATCTCGAACGTGATGCCGGACAGCGCGGCGGCGGCCGCGGGGCTGAAGTCGGGTGACGTGATCACCGAGGTCAACGGCGAGCCGGTCGTCCGCTCGGGCGAATTGTCGAGCCTGATCGGCATGGCCGCGCCTGGCGAGCACGTCAAGCTGAAGGTGTGGCGCGATCACAGCGAGCGCACGATCGAGGCCAAGCTCGGCACCGCCGAGAAGGAGCCGAAGCAACTCGCCGATGCCGGCGCCAGCGCAGACTCGGGCTCGCTCGGGCTGACGCTGCGCCCGCTGACGCGCGACGAACGGCAGCAGGCGAAGATCGACAGCGGCCTGGTCGTCGAGGACGTCGATGGCGCTGCTGCGCGCGCCGGCATCCAGACCGGTGACGTTCTGCTCGCCATCAACGGCAAGCCGGTGCAGTCGATCGAGCAGGTGAAGAGCGTGCTCGCGGCCAAGCCGAAGAGCGTCGCGCTGCTCGTGCAGCGCGAAGGCGAGCGCATCTTCGTTCCGGTCAAGGTCGGCTGATTCGGCGCTTTCTTCGCAGGCGCCCGGCTCGCTGTTCGCAGCGCGCCGGGCGCCTTGCCATGGGCCGGCGTCGCGCGCGAACTGTGGCGCCGTCGCAATAGGCGTGAACTAATTTCCGCTTGGCGACGCCAAATCCCCCGATTCACGGGGGATGGCGCCGTAAGCTTCGCGGCTGTCGCGACCGGCGACCGTCAGGAGCAAGCCATGAAGTCGATTTCGATGTCGGTTCGATCCGCCGCACGCGCCGCCGCCATCGCAGCCGTGTTCGCTGCCGGCACCGCCCAGGCGGGCGAGATCCGCGTCCTGCTCGGCATCGACCCGGCCGATGCCACCGGCGACGTGCTGCTGAGCGCTTCGCTCATGCCGGCGCAGTCCCTGACGCACGCGACCGGGCAGCGGACGACGATCACGCAAACCTCGACGATGGCCGAGGTGATGCGCGCCAGCCGCACGGTCGAGAACGAGATCATCATCGGGCCCGCGCACGTCACCGCATCGGCGATCCTGCACGCCTACCAGCTGCTCGCGACCACCGGCCAGGATCAGGTCTACGCACTGGTCGTCAGGAACGACATCGACAAGGTCGAGAAGCTCCCCGGCAAGCGCCTCTACCTGCCGCAGCAGGATTCGCTGCGAAGCTACGTCGCCAAGGGCCTGCTCACCGAGTCCAGCGTCAAGCTGTCGCAGTTCTCGAAGGTGACGTACGGCAACACCAGCGGCGGTGGCCTGGTTGCGCTCTCGTTCGACATGGCCGATGTCACCGTCGCCGACGAGGCGCAGGCCAAGGAATGGATCACGTCGCATCCGGGCCAGGTGCGCATCCTGAAGACGACGCGGCCGGTGCCCGGCGGCATGAACATGGTCGTTCGCAGGGACTTCTGCGCCACCGAATGCGCGCGCCTCTCGGAGTGGATTAACTCACCCGATGGCGCGATCCCGGGAGTCGGGCGCTTCCGTCTCGCGACGGCCGACGCCGCGCGGCAGTTCACCTACGTCGCTTCGCTCGGCATCGCGACGCCTGAATCGATCAACGGCGTGACCCGCGTCGGCGCCGAACAGGTCGCCGAGCTCGCCAAGCAGGGCGTCGCCATCGTCGACACCCGAACGCAGAAGGAATACGACAACGAGCACGTCCACGGCGCGGTGCTTGCGCCATACGTCGAGAAGAGCCTGAAGGAGATCGACTTCGACGCCAAGAAGGACGATTTCAGCGCGTTGAAGACGTTCGCGAAGGACAAGCCGGCCGTCTTCATGTGCAACGGCCCCGAGTGCTGGAAGTCGTACAAGGCGTCGCGCACCGCGCTCGCCGAGGGCTATACGAAGATCTACTGGTTCCGCGGCGGCATGCCGGAGTGGCGCGAGAAGCACCTGCCCGTCGACGGCACAGCAGGGGCAGCGCTCGCCAAGATCCCGACGCCGGCCCCGGTGGTGGGACGCGGCAAGACCGTCGCCGCGGCTCGCTGAGCGGCAGCGCAGCGGCGCAGGCGGGCCCGTCCGCCTCGCGGGCGCGTCGCGCTAGGGTTCTCGGCGCAGGTCGACGACGCGCTCGGACTGCTCGCTGTTGAGCCAGAGGCGGGCGCGGATCCGGTTGGCGTCGGGGTCGATCGCGCCACGCAGCGCGCCGGTGTCGATCGGCTCGCCGCCCTCCGGCGGGTCGACGTGGACCGACACCAGGATGCGGCGAGGTCCTGCCGGCGCGTCGGCGGCGGCGACATCGTCGTCGCTCGGAATGAGCCCCTCGCCGCGGTAGAACACGCGCGTCAGCGGGAGGCCGGTGCGCTGCTTCCAGAAGTCGCGATAGTTCTCCCAGTCGGGATCGTGCTCGATGTCGATTGCGCTGCTCGCGATGCGCAGCTTTGCGCCTTCCTGAACGATCGTGACCATGACGACCTCGCCGTCACGCGAGGTGGTCGCACCGCGCTTGCCGACGCTGACCCGCCACCGCCCCGCGAGCTTGGGTCCCTTCTTCTTCTCCTCGATCTCGTACCAGCGCCACGCGGCAGTGGCGCCGCCCGCGACCAGCACGGCACTGATCGCAGCGATCACCCAGCGGCGCGAGCCTGCCGCCGCGGCGCCCGCCGTCGCCGGCGCAAGATCGCCGGCGAGCGGCAGCGGTCCGGAGCCGAACTCGCCCGGCGTCGTCCGCGGCACGATGCCGAGGGCCCGCAAGTCGCCGGCGAGGCGGCCCAGGTCCTCGCGCCAGTCGTAGGCGCGGAGCTTGCGCCAGGTGCGCTCACTGAGCTGATCGAACGGTGCCGGCAGCCCGGACGACGGCGGCGTCTCGTTCACGCCGTCGCACATCAGCGGGATGATCTGCGCGCCGACGGCAAGTGCTGTCTCGAGCTCGTCGCGCGGCGGGTCGTCGGCCCGCTCGATGCAGCGCTGCCCGGCGCTGTCGCGCGCGCCGAGGTAGTTCGGCGTGACGAGGACAAGCAGGATCGCCGAGGCGTGCAGGGTGCGGGTGATCTCGTCGCGCCAGCGGCAGCCCGCGGGCAGGTCGTCCTTGTCGAGGAAGATCTGCTCCTGGCCGAACATCGCGTCGAGATCCCTCGCCAGCGCGGTGGCCTTGTCGGCGCCGTCGCTGCTGCGATAGCTGATGAAGACGCGAGCGGACATGGACGGACGTGGCGCGCTAACCCGAATGCCGAAGTGTCGCCCGATCTGCGACAGTGCGTCGATCCCCAATCTTCACGACGAGCAACGACGTGGACCCTCAACGCAAGGCGGCCCTGGTGGTCGGGGCCGGTGATGCCACCGGCGGCGCGATCGCGCGCCGCTTCGCACGGGAAGGCTTGGTCGCCTGCGTCACGCGCAGGACTGCCGACAAGCTCGAGCCGCTGGTGGCGCAGATCCGCGCCGACGGCGGCGAAGCGCACGGCTTCGCCTCCGACGCGCGCAAGGAGGTCGATGTCGAGACGCTCGTCGCCCACATCGAGCGCGAGATCGCGCCAATCGAGGTCGCGGTGTTCAACATCGGTGCCAACGTCCGCTTCACGATCGCCGAAACGACCGAGCGTGTCTACCGCAAGGTGTGGGAGATGGGCGCGCTGGCCGGCTTCCTGATGGGTCGCGAGGTCGCCAAGGCGATGCTGCCGCGAGGCCGCGGCACGATCGTCTTCACCGGAGCGACCTCGAGCATGCGCGGCTCGGCGGGCTTTGCCGCGTTCGCCGGTGCCAAGCACGCGCTGCGCGCCCTGGCGCAGAGCATGGCGCGCGAGCTCGGCCCGCAAGGAATTCATGTCGCCCACGTCGTCATCGACGGCGCGATCGACACGAAGTTCATCGCCGAGAACTTCCCGGACCGCTACGCGCTGAAGGAAAAAGACGGCATCCTCAGCCCGGACGCGATCGCCGACAACTACTGGTACCTACACTGCCAGCAGCGCAGCGCCTGGACGCACGAGCTCGACCTGCGGCCCTGGATCGAAAGCTGGTGAACGCGATGAACGCACCGAAGCTCGAAGTCTTCTTCGATGTCGGTAGCCCGACGTCGTATCTGGCCTGGACACAGCTGCCGAGGATCGCTGCCGAGACCGGGGCGGCGATTCTCTGGCGGCCGATGCTCCTGGGCGGCGTCTTCAAGGCGACCGGCAACGCCAGCCCGGTGCTGGTGCCGGCGAAGGGCCGCTGGATGACCGACGACATCCAGCGCTTCGCGACGCGCTACGGCGTGCCGTTCCGCTTCAACCCGCACTTTCCGATCAACACGCTGACGCTGATGCGCGGCGCCACCGGGATGCAGATGCGCTCGCCGGCCGACTTCGCTCGCTACCTCGACGTCATCGAGCGGGCGATGTGGGAGATCCCGAAAAATCTCGGCGACCCCGACGTCCTCGCGACGGCGCTCGCCGATGCCGGCTTCGATCCGGCGGCGTTCGCGATGCTCGTCGCCGACCCCGAGGTCAAGGCCAAGCTCATCGCCACCACCGACGAGGCGGTCGCGCGCGGCGTCTTCGGCGCACCGACGTTCTTTGTCGGCGACGCGATGCACTTCGGCCAGGATCGGCTCGACTTCGTCCAGGAGGCGCTGCTCGCGGTTCGCTGAGGCCGACGGCCTCAGAGATCGGTGCGCAGCTTCCAGATCTCGGGAAAGAGGACGACGTCGAGCATCTTGCGCAGATAGCTGACGCCGCCGGTGCCGCCGGTGCCGCGCTTGAAGCCGATCACGCGCTCGACCGTCGTCACGTGACGGAAGCGCCAGAGCCGAAACATGTCCTCGAGGTCGGTCAGCTCCTCGCCGAGCTGGTAGAGGTCCCAGTACGCGTCGGGATCGCGGTACGCGACGAGCCATGCCTGCTCGACGCCCTCGCTCTGGACATACGGCTCGGACCAATCGCGCGCGAGGTGGCTCTGCGGCACCGGCAGGCCGCGGCGGGCGAGCAGGCGCAGCGATTCGTCGTACAGCGACGGCGCCTCGTGCGCGGCGCGGACCTCGGCGAGCAGATCGGGCCGATGCGCGTGCGGCGCCAGCATCGCCGCGTTCTTGTTGCCGAGCAGGAACTCGATCTCGCGGTATTGCCAGCTCTGAAAGCCGCTGCTGGACGCCAGCGACGGTCGGATCGTCGAGTACTCCGGTGGCGTCATCGTCGCGAGCACGTCCCACGCGTGCACCATCTGCTCCATGATCCTGCTGACACGCGCGAGCATCTTGAACGCACGCTGCAACTGGTCGCCGGCGACGGCGGCGATCGCCGCCCGCAGCTCGTGCAGGAGCAGCTTCATCCACAGTTCGTTGACCTGGTGCTGGACGATGAAGAGCATCTCGTCGTGCGCGCCCGAGCGCAGGCGCTGCGCGCCCAGGATCTGGTCGAGGTGCAGGTAGTCGCCATAGCTCATGTCGCGGCTGAAGTCGAGCTTGGCGGGCTCGCCGGCGACGATTGCGCCCGGCTTCGGTGTTGGCGGGTCGCTGGCCGTCATCAGGTCACCTTGGCGCGACGGCCGAGGCGATCGTCGCGCCAGGCGCCGCTCGCCAGCACGTCGTGGAGCTGCTCGGCGGCGTCCCAGGCGTCGACGAAGCGCGTGTAGAGCGGCGTGAAGCCGAAGCGGAGCAGGTCGGCGTCGAGCGCCGGATCCGGCTCGGCGCCGGTGCGCGCTGCGCCGCTCTCGCCGGCGCGGAAGTCGCCGATCACGCCGCGCTCGATCAGCGCCTGCATGACGCGATAGCCCTCGGCGTGCGCGAAGCTCGCCTGGCTGCCGCGTTCGGCCGCGCTGCGGGGCGAGACCAGCGCCAACCCGAGGCCGGCACAACGCGCCTCGACCCGGGCGATGAAGAGATCGGTCAAGGCGATCGACTTCGCGCGCAGCGCGGCCATGCCGCCGCACGCGGCAGCGTCGGCGAAAACGTCGAGGCCGCAATCGAGCGCAGCCATCGCCAGCATCGGCGGCGTGCCGCAGACGAAGCGCGCAATGCCGCGTGCCGGCTGGTAAGAAGGTGCGAACTCGAACGGCGCCGCATGGCCGAGCCAGCCGGAGAGCGGCTGGCGCAGTCCCTCGCGGTCCATGCGATCGGCGTGGCGCGGATGCGCCCAGACGAACGCCGGCGCGCCGGGGCCGCCGTTCAAGTACTTGTAGCCGCAGCCGACGGCGAAATCGGCCTCTGCTTCGAGCAGGTCGACCGGCACCGCGCCGGCCGAATGCGCGAGGTCCCAGACGACGAGGGCGCCGGCGGCGTGGGCAGCCCGCGTCGTCTCGGCCATCCGGTGCATGCGGCCGCTGCGATAGTTGACGTGCGTCAGCATCAGCACGGCGACGTCGTCGTCGAGAGCATCGACGATGCGCGTGCCGTCGGCCAGGCGCAGCGTCATGGCGGCGTTCGCGGCGACGCTCTCGGCGATGTAGAGGTCGGTCGGGAAGTTGCCACGCTCCGAGAGGATCGTCGTCTTCGCCGGCGCGTCGGCCCGCTGCAGGGCGACCGCAGCGCTGAGCGCCTTGAAGACGTTGATCGAGGTCGAATCTGCGACGACGACCTGACCCGCCTCGGCGCCGATCAGCTCAGCGATCTTGTCGCCGATGCGTTGCGGGAGATCGATCCAGCCGGCGCTGTTCCAGCTGCGGATCAGGCCTTCGCCCCATTCACGGGTGGCGACTTCGGCGAGACGCGCGGCGGTGCGACGCGGCAGCGCGCCGAGCGAGTTGCCGTCGAGGTAGACGGTGCCTTCGGGCAGCACGAACTCGTCACGCAAGGCGGTGAGCGGGTCGGTGCGGTCGCGCGCGGCGCAGTCGTCGCGCGTCGCCGGCGCGCATGCCGGCGGCTGGGCAGCGTTGTCGTGCATGGCCTGCGACGGTAGCACCGTGCGGGGTCGATGGCGGCCAGCGGATTGCGCATCGCCTCGGCCGCGTGCGCGGTACGCAGCTTGACAGCCCGCGCCGCGCTGCCTAGCGTCCACCGCATGGCCGTCCCTTCCGATCCACCGGCCGTGCGTCGCGCGCTGCGTCCGTGAGGCGAGACACCGACGAGCCGGTGGTGGCGCCGCTGGCACATGCCACCGTGCTCGCGTTGTCGACGTACTTCGTCGTCGTCTGGGGCGCCGGCTTCGTCGCTTCGCGGATCGCGCTGCAATACGCGGCGCCATTCAGCTACATCGGCGTTCGCTACAGCGTCGCCTTCGTCGTCGCGCTGCTCGCCTTCGGCCTGCGCGCGCGCTGGCCGCAGTCGGCGGCCGAGTGGGGCCACGTCGCCGTCGCCGGCCTGCTCAGCCACGCCGGCTATCTCGGCGGCAGCCACTACGCGCAGCGCTGGGGCCTCTCGGCCGGCGTCACCGCGCTCGTCCTCGCGCTGCAGCCGCTGCTGACTGCGGTGATCGTCTCGCGCTGGCTGCACGAGCGCCTGAGCGCGCTGCAGAAGTTCGGCGTCGGCGTTGGTCTCGCCGGCGTGACGCTCGTCGTCGGCGAGCGCGCGCTCGCGGGCACGGTGACGATGGCGAGCGTGCTCGCGATCCTCTGGTCGCTGCTCTGCGTGACGGCCGGGACGCTCTACCAGCGGCAGTTCTGCGCCCGCAGCGACCTGCGCGCGGCGGTCTGCGTCCATTTCGCGGCGACGGCGCTCGTGATGCTGCCGCTCAGCGTCGCCGTCGAAGGGTTCGCGATCGAGTGGAACGGGGCGATCGCGGCCGCTCTCGCGTACCACGTCGTCCTCGGCTCGATCGGTGCCTATTCGATCCTGCATCTGCTGATGCGCCACGGCCAGGCGACCGGCGTGACGAGCCTGCTCTACCTGACGCCGCCGGTCGCCGCACTCGTCGAGTGGGCGGTCTTTCGCGCTGCGCCGACAACGACAATGTGGCTCGGCATGGCCGTCGCCTGCGTCGGCGTGGCGATGGCGACCGTGGGCATGGCGCGAGTCGCGCGCGGCACGTTGGTCGAAGAACGGTCGTGAAGCTGCCGTCAGCCCAACGCGCGACGTTGCGCGCCGACCTGATCGCAGGGCTCTCGCTCGCCGGCCTGTTGTTGCCCGAAGCGGTCGCCTATTCGGGCCTTGCCGACCTGCCTGCGCGCGCCGGCATCGTCGCCATGCTCGCCGGGCTGATCGTCTATGCGCTGGCCGGCAGCAGCCGATTCGCCATCGTCTCGGCCACCTCGTCGTCGGCCACGGTGTTGCTGGCAGCGACCACCGGCCTCGGTGGCACCGATCCGGTGGCGCGCGCAGCCCTCGCGGCCGGCCTGGTCATGCTCGCCGGCGCGGTGCTGGTGATTGCCGGAGCTGCCGGCCTGGGCGGGATCTCCAATTTCATCGCCAAGCCGGTCCTGCGCGGGTTCGCCTTCGGCCTGGCCGCGACCATCGTCGTGCGCCAGGTCGCCAAGATCGTCGAGGTGCATCCGGCGCACGGCGACCTTCTGCGCTTCGGCTGGGACCTGGCTGCGGCATGGCGGTCATGGAACCTGAGCGGCTTGTGGATGGCGGCCGGCTCGCTGGTCGTGCTGAGGCTGCTCGGCAGATGGCGCATGGTTCCGGGGGCGTTGCTGGTCATCGCCGCCGGCATCGGCCTGGACGTGGCCGGCGTGACCGCGGCCCATGGCGTTCCCGTGGTCGGAGCGATCGACCTCGAGCTGCTCGCCCCCTCGGTGCCGGACCTGTCGAGCGAGCGCTGGCTCAGACTCGGCGAGCTGGCGGTGGCGATGGTCTTCATCCTCTACGCGGAGTCATACGGGTCGATCCAGACATTCGCGCTCCGCCACGGCGACCGGACGTCTCCCAATCGCGACCTGATCGCGATCGGCCTGTGCAACCTTGCTTCGGGCCTGTTCCAAGGGCTGCCGGCGGGGGCAGGCTATTCGGGCACCTCGGCCAACGAGTCCGCCGGCGCGCAGAGTCGCATGGCCGGCCTGCTGGCGGCCGCCATGGTGCTGCTGGTGCTCTGGGCGCTGTTGCCCTGGATCGAACGCACGCCCGAGCCGATGCTCGCCGCGGTCGTCATCCATGCCGTGTCGCATACGCTCGACGTGTCCGTCTTCCGGCCGTATTTCCAATGGCGACGCGACCGCACCGTCGTGCTCGCCGCCATCCTCGCGGTGCTGCTGCTCGGCGTGCTCGACGGCCTGCTCGTCGCCGTTGCCATCAGCCTCGCGTTCATGCTGCGCAACATGTCGATGCCGCGCGTGGCCTGGCTGGGTTGCCTGCGCGGCGGCCACGACTACGTCGACGTCGATCGGCACCCGGACGCGACGAGCCCCGCGGACGTCGTGATCGCGCGACCGGAATCGCCCGTCTTCTTCGCCAACGCCGACCGCGTCTTTGCGCTGATCCGCTCACGCCTGGAAGCGCACCCGCAAGCCAGCACCGTCATCGTCAGTCTCGAAGAGTCGCCCGATCTCGATGGCACCAGCCTGGAAGCGCTGCGCGACTTCGCGCGCTTCGTGAAGCAGCGCCACGGCACCTTGATCCTGGCCCGCGTCAAGGACGACCTGCGCGATGTCCTGCGGCTGGCCGCGCTGCCCGAGCTCGCGCCGGAATCCTTCGCGGCCTGGAGTGTCGACGACGCCATGCGGCAGCGGCCTGCCGGGGGCGCGATCGATGAGACGGGCTGACGGCGCCGCAGGTCGCTTGACGGGCGATTCAAACCGCAAACGCCCCGTCGTCATATGCCTTCGCGTACGTCTTCCAGTCGGCCTCGACCTTCGCTGCGCACTCCCGCGCGACCGCGAGGATGGACTTGCGCCACTTGGTCGGTGCGGCGAATTCGATCAGCTCGTCAGCGCAGGCGGATCCCTGGCGGCCGCTGCTTCGCAATTGCGACCAGGCGGCGCAGTGGCCCATCACGGTCATGAGGTTGGTCAGGCGCTCGATCGGGTGGCGCACCTGTACCAGGTCCACCCGATCCTCCTGTGGTTGCAGTCCGCGCATCACATAGGGAACCGACCCCATGCGCACGGCGTTGAGGAAGGCCATCGCGACGGCTTGCATGCGGCATTGCACCTCGACGACGCGATCGGCCTCGTCGCGCCAGCGCGGTTGCGGTAGCGCAACCCGACCGGCCAGCGACGACGGCAAGGCCTGCTTCAGGTCGATCAGGACGTTGGCGTCGGGCGAGCCCTTGCCCTCGACCAGCACGACGTAGCGATCGACGCCCAGGCTGCCGTTGCCGGCAATGCGGCGGGCCACGTCGAGCACCCTGAAGAACGCGGGATCGGGTTGGCTCGCGGCGAAGTCGTCCACCAGGGCGGTGACCTTCAGCCTTCGCGCATCTGCGCAGGCAAGAGCCTTCCGTCCATCGACGCGGATCGTGCGCCTGCGTCCCTTCTTCTCGGTGCGCCGATCGAGGAACTCGGGGCGATGGCGCAGCCGCAGGCCCTCGAGCAGATCGCTCACCGGGCTGGGTGCGGTATCGCGCTCGACCCAGCGCGCCTTGCCCAGCCGCATGGCGCCGGCGTAGGCGTCGAGAACGGCGTCGCACAGACGCAGCGCCTCGGCCGGCGACACCTCCATGCTGCCGCGGCCGACAAGCACGCTGCTCAGCAGGCGCACGAGATCCCACGTGGCGGGCGCGAGCACAGCCTCGTCGAAATCGTTGACGTCGAAGTAGACGAGCCGGTTGTCGCCCTTGTAGCTGCCGAAGTTCTCGACGTGCAGATCGCCGCATGCCCACGCGGCGGGCGCCTTGCGCAGGACTGCCTCCGACGGCAGCGCCGCGTAGAAAAGGTGGCAGGTGGCGCGCAGGAAGATGAAGGCGTCGCCGCGCATGTTGCGGTACTTCATCGCCAGTCGCTCCGGATCGCGGCCGGCGTTGTACCTGAGGATCTGCTTGACGAGGTTCGCCATGACGGCGGCCGCCGGCTCGAGCGATCAGCCGATGCGGCCGAGGACGAGGTACTCCATCAGCGCCTTCTGCACGTGCATGCGGTTCTCGGCCTCGTCCCAGACGACCGATTGCGGGCCGTCGATGACCTCGGCCTCGACTTCCTCGCCGCGGTGCGCCGGCAGGCAATGCATGAAGACCGCACCCGGGTCGGCGACGGCCATCATCTCGCGATCGACGCACCAGTCGGCGAATGCCTTGGTGCGCGCCGCGCTCTCGGCCTCGTAGCCCATGCTCGTCCAGACGTCGGTCGTGACGACGTCGGCGTTGCGGCAGGCATCGAGCGGATCCTTGAAGACACGAAAGCAGTCGCTTCGGCGGACGCCTGCAGCGACGGCGTCGACTTCGTAGCCGCCCGGCGTTGCCAGGTGCAGCGTGAAGCCGAGGACGTCGGCCGCCTGCAGCCACGTCGCCGCCATGTTGTTGCCGTCGCCGACCCAGGCGACGGTCTTGCCCTCGATGCTGCCGAAGCGCTCGATGCAGGTGAAGACATCGGCCAGGATCTGGCACGGGTGGTATTCGTTGGTCAGGCCGTTGATGACCGGCACCCGCGAGTTCGCCGCGAACGCTTCGAGCTTGGCCTGCTCGAAGGTGCGGATCATGACGATGTCGACCATCCGGCTGATCACGCGCGCCGTGTCCTCGACCGGCTCGGCGCGGCCGAGCTGGCTGTCGGTCGTCGTCAGGTTCACGACCGAGCCGCCCATCTGGTACATGCCGGCCTCGAAGCTGACACGCGTGCGTGTCGACGCCTTCTCGAAGATCATCGCCAGCGTTCGGTCGACGAGCGGCGTGTACCGCTCGTAGTTCTTGAAGCGCTTCTTGATCTCGCCGGCGCGGCCGAACAGGTACGCGTACTCCTCAGTCCGGAAGTCGCTGAACTGCAGGTAGTGCTTGATGAGGCTCATGCCGGGCTTCATGCCGGTTCGCGCAGGAATTCCTTGATCAGCGGGGCGAGGGTCGCGACGATCTGCTCCGCTTCCTCGCGGCGCAGGATGAGCGCCGGCAGCAGACGGACGACGCGCTCGGCGGTGACGCTGATCAGCAGCCCCGCATCGGCGGCACGGCCGAGGAGGGCGCCGCACGGCCGGTCGAGCTCGATGCCGAGCATCAGGCCCTGGCCGCGCACCTCGACGACGCCGCTGACGCCGGCGAGCTCGCGCTCGAGGCTCGCCTTGAGCAGGGCGCCGACATCGGCAGCGTTGGCGAGGAGACCTTCTTCCTCGACGATCGTGAGCGTCTCGACGCCGGCGCGCATCGCCAGCGGATTGCCACCGAAGGTCGTGCCGTGGTTGCCGACGCCGAAGACGCCGGCAGCGCGCGGACCGCAGACGAGCGCGCCGACCGGAACGCCGGAGCCGAGGCCCTTGGCGATCGGCATGACGTCGGGCCGGATGCCGGCCCACTGGTGCGCGAACCACTTGCCGGTCCGGCCCATGCCGCATTGCACCTCGTCGAGCATCAGCAGCCAACCGCGCTCGTCGCACACCCGGCGCACTTGCTTCAGGTAGTCGATCGTCGTCGGCCGGATGCCGCCCTCGCCCTGGATCACCTCGAGAAAGACGGCGACGACGTTGGCGTTGGTCCGGGCAACCGTCTCGATGGCGCCGACGTCGTTGAGCGGAACGCGAACGAAGCCTTCGACGAGCGGACCGAAACCGGCCTGGATCTTGGCGTTGCCGGTCGCCGAAAGGGTGGCCAGCGATCGACCGTGGAAGGCGCTTTCGTAGACGACGATCTCCGGTCGCTCGATACCCTTGTCGTGGCCGAACTTGCGCGCCACCTTGAGCGCCGCCTCGTTGGCCTCGAGGCCGGAGTTGCAGAAGAAGACGTTGCTGAGGCCGGAGAGCTCGCACAGCTTCGCCGCGAGCTGCTCCTGCAGCGGCACGAGGTAGTAGTTCGAGCTGTGGATGAGCTTGGCGACCTGGTCCTGCAGCGCGGAGACGAGCTTCGGGTGGCCGTGGCCGAGCGTGTTGACGGCGATCCCGGCGAGCGCGTCGAGGTATTTCCTGCCCGCCGTGTCCCAGACCCAGCAGCCGCGCCCGTGCGAGAGGCCGAACGGCAGGCGACCATAGGTCGGCATGACGTGCGGCTCGGCGCCGGCGGCCTCACTCACGGCGGCTGCAGACAGCCGATCAGGCGCATTCATCGTCGTTGCTCCGCAGAGCCAGGGAGGGCGGATTCTAAAGGCGCGTCATTTCCGCACGGCGTCGCGTTGTTGCGACGGCGCGCGAGGAGGCGCAACGCAGCGACAATCGAACGACCCAACGTTCAGCGTCCACGCGCGTGGCCGAGCCGACAAGACTCTTCATCGAAGGCCGCACCGTCGACGGCAATTCCTTTCGCCCGAGCGACTGGGCCGAGCGGCTCGCCGGCGCGCTGTCGTCGTTTCGCCCCGAAGGCGCGCCGCGTGACGCCGGATCCTTCATCGGCTATTCGCCGTTCTGCGTCCCGCGCTATGTCGCCGGCGTCAAGGGCGTTCTCGTCGACGAGCGGCTGCGTGAGATCGAGCCGATGGCGTGGGACTTCGTCATGAACTTCGCGCGCGACAACGGCCTCGTCGTCGTCGAGGGACCGCAACTCGCCGGGCCATGAAAAAAGGGCCCGCACGGGCCCTTTCGTTGTCGGTCGACTGGCCTCAGGCGGTCGCCAGCGCCTTGACCTTCGCGGCCAGGCGGCTCTTGTGGCGCGCTGCCTTGTTCTTGTGGAAGAGCTTCTTGTCTGCGACCGAGTCGATCACGGGCTGCGCCGCCTTGAAGAGCTCGGTGGCCTTCGTCTTGTCGCCCGAGTCGACCGCCTTCTGCACGTTCTTGATCACGGTGCGAAAGTGCGAGCGGAGCGCCATGTTGGCAGCGCGCAGCTTGATGTCCTGGCGGGCGCGCTTGAGGCCCGAGGCGATGCGGACGGTCTTTTTCTTGGCTTTGGTAGCGGTGGCCATGTGGAGCTAGATACGGAGCTAGAGGTATTTCGGCAAAGATTGCGAGTATAGCATCGGCGGGCTCGCGACGAGCATGTCCCGGTCCGCCCACCTATGAACCTGCTCCGCGCCGCATCGACGATTTCCCTGTTCACGCTGGCCTCGCGCATCACCGGCCTGCTGCGCGAGGTCGTCGTCGCCTCGATGTTCGGCGCCGGCGCTTCCTTCGACGCCTTCAACGTCGCCTTTCGCATCCCGAACCTGCTGCGCCGCCTGTTCGGCGAAGGCGCTTTCTCGCAGGCGTTCGTGCCGACCCTGGCCCGCACCCGCGCCGCAGAGGGCGATTCGGCCACACGCAATCTCATCGACGCGGTCGCGACCGTCCTGTTCAGCGCCCTGGTCCTGACCTGCATCGCCGGTGTCGCGGCGGCGCCGGTCGTGGTCTGGCTGATGGCCTCCGGCCTCGAGCGCTTCGACCAGGCGACGGTGATGACGCGCATCATGTTTCCTTACATCGGCTTCGTCTCGCTGGTCTCGCTCTCCTCCGGTGTGCTCAACACCTGGAAGCGGTTCGCGGTGCCGGCGGCGACGCCGGTCCTGCTCAACCTGGCCATGATCGGCGCCGCCTGGCTGCTCGTGCCGGTGTTCGAGCGCGCTGGCGTCGAGCGGATCTACGCCCTGGCCGTCGGCGTGATCCTCGGCGGTGTCCTGCAGCTCGCGGTCCAGATTCCGGCGCTGGCCCGGCTCGGCGTGCTGCCGCGCCTCGCTCTCGGCGGGCGTGCCTTCGTCGCCGCCTGGCGCGATCCCGGCGTGCGCACGATCCTGCGCCAGATGGCGCCGGCCCTGCTCGGCGTCTCGGTCGCGCAGCTGTCGATCCTGATCAACACCCAGATCGCTTCGCACCAGGGCGTCGGTGCCGTCTCGTGGCTGTCCTATGCCGACCGCCTGATGGAGTTTCCGACCGCGCTGCTTGGCGTCGCGCTCGGTGCCGTGCTCGTGCCGCAGCTCTCGGCGGCACAGGCGCGGGGTGACGCCGAGAGCTATTCCGGCATGCTCGACTGGGGATTGCGCCTGACTCTGCTGCTCGCCTTGCCGTGCGCCGCGGCACTGCTCGTCTTTCCCGAGGCGCTCGTCGCGACCCTGTTCCAGCGCGGCAGGTTCGATGCTTTCGCCGCGGCGAAGACCGCGCTCGCGCTGCGCGGCTACGGTGTCGGTCTGGTCGGCCTCATTGGCGTCAAGATCCTCGCCCCCGGCTTCTATGCGCGCCAGGACCTGCGCACGCCGGTCACCATCGCGGTCATCGTCCTCGCGCTGACGCAGGCAATGAACGCACTCTTCGTGCCATTCTTCGGCCACGCCGGGCTTGCGCTTTCGGTGAGCCTCGGTGCGACGATCAACGCGGTCTGGCTCTTCATCGGTCTGAAGCGCGGCGGCTGGTACCAGCCGGCGCCGGGCTGGGCCGCCTACGCGCTCAAGGTTGTCGCCGCGACGCTTGCGCTCAGCGCGTTGCTGACCGTCGCCGCGATCAACATCGACTGGCTCGGCCTCGCCGGCCGTGAGGGCTTGCGGATCGCCTGCCTGGCCGCCTGCCTGGTCGCTGCCGCGCTCGTCTACTTCGGCCTGCTGCTGGCCGCGGGCCTGAGGCCACGCGACTTCTCGCGTCGCGCCTGAAGGCGCCGCCGGCCGTCTCGAGGGGAAGGCTCTAAACTTCTCCGATGCCCGGCTCCCTGCTCCTGCACGCACCGACCGCGCTCGAGTATTTCGCCTCGCTCGTCGCCGACGATGCCAGCTTCGCCGTCGCGGAGGCGGCGATCGCGATCGCCCACGACGAGTACCCGGCGCTCGACTGCCAGACCGTGCTCGGCGACATCGACGCGCTCGCCGCACGGCTGAAATCGCGCATCGCCGCCGACGCGGCACCGATGCAGCGGCTGCGCCTGCTGAACCGCTTCTTCTTCCAGGAGCTCGGTTTCGCCGGCAACGTCAACGACTACTACCACGCCGGCAACAGCTACCTGCACTGCGTGCTGCAGACGCGGCGCGGCATCCCGATCACGCTCGCGGTCCTCTATGTCGAGATCGCGACGCAGGTCGGTCTGCACGCGAGCGGCGTCTCGTTTCCCGGCCACTTCCTGGTCAAGCTGCGGATGCCGCAAGGCGAGGTCGTCATCGACCCGTTCACGGGCCAGTCGATGTCGCGCGAGGCGCTCGATGCCCTGCTCGTGCCGTACCGGCGGCGCCAGGGCTTGCCGGGATCGTCGTCGGTGCCGCTGTCGCTGTTCCTGCAGGCTGCATCGCCGCGCGAGATCATCGCGCGCATGCTGCGCAACCTGAAGGAGATCCACCGCAGCGCCGACGACTGGGTGCGGCTGCACGCCGTCCTTGAGCGCATCGTGATCCTCCTGCCGAGCGCATGGGAAGAGCGACGCGATCGCGGCCTCGCGGCGGCGGAACTCGGCGCCGCCGGCCGCGCCGCCGCCGATCTCTCGACCTACCTCGAGCACGTCCCGCACGCGAGCGACCGCGCCGCCATCGAGGAGAGGCTGCTCGAGCTCGGCCACGGCAAGCCGCCGCGCCTGCATTGACCGACACCGGGCCTGACCCCTTGCGCACGCCGGGATGGCCTTGACCGCGGCGCAGCGGCGCAGCCTCAACTGGGCGGCGCTCGCCGCGGCGGCGTTCGCCTTCGTCTGGCTGTTCGGGCCGGTGCTGACGCCGTTTCTGATTGGCGCAGTGCTCGCCTACGCGCTCCATCCGCTCGTCGAGCAGCTCGCCGCACGTCGCATGCCGCGCCTGGCGGCGGTGATGCTGGTCGAGATCGGCGCGATCGCCGTTCTCGCGGGCCTCATGCTGCTGATCGTGCCCATCCTGTCGAAGGAGCTGCCGCTTCTCAACGAGCAGCTGCCGCTGCTCGCCGAGAGGATCAACCGCGCCCTGACGCCATGGCTGAAGCAGATGGGAATCGACGTCTCGCTCGATCCCGCGAACCTGCGCGGCGTCCTGCTCAGGTATCTCGATGCGAACTGGGGCGAGGGCCTCGCCGCGGCGCTGGCGTCGGCGCGGATCGGCGGCAGCATCGTCGTCGCGATCGTCGGCTATCTCGTCCTCGTCCCGGTCGCTCTCTTCTTCCTGTTGATCGACTGGCCGCTCTATGTGCTTCGCGCGACCGCCCTGATTCCACCGCGGCTGCGGGCCAGGGTCACGTCGTTCACCAGCGACTGTGACACCGTGCTCGGCCAATACCTGCGCGGCCAGATGATCGTGATGCTGCTGATGGCGGCGTTCTACAGCGTCGGCCTGGCGCTGTTCGGCTTCGACCTGGCGGTGCCGGTCGGCGTCTTCACGGGGCTCGCGATCTTCGTTCCCTATGTCGGCTTCGGCATCGGCCTTCTCCTCGCCCTCCTTGCCGGCGCGCTCCAGTTCAGCGGCTGGTACGGCCCGCTCGCGGTGGTCGTCGTCTACGGCATCGGCCAGGTCGTCGAGGGTCTTTTCCTGACGCCGAAAATGGTCGGCGAGCGCATCGGCATGAGCCCGCTCACGGTCATCTTCGCCCTGTTCGCGTTCGGCCACCTGTTCGGCTTCGTCGGCGTCCTGATCGCGTTGCCAGCGAGCGCGCTGATCGCCGTCGCCGCGGCGCGGCTGCGCGCGGGCTATACCCAGAGCAACCTCTACAGCGACGGATGAAGCAGATCCCGCTCGCAATGGGCCCCGAGCCGGCGCGGACCTTCGAGAACTTTCTCCCCGGCGCCAACGGCGCTGCGTTGGCCCACCTGCTCGCGCTTGCGCCGGGCGCGCCGCCGGTCTATCTCTGGGGGCCACCGGGCAGCGGCAAGACGCACCTGCTGCACGCCGTCGTCGAGCACGCCACCGCGCACGGCCGCCAGTCGGCGTGGTATTCGGCGGCGACGCCGGTGCCATGGAGCACGGCCGAAGGCCGCGACTGGCTCGTCATCGACGACGCCCACGCGCTCGACGCTTCGCAGCAGCAGGCAGCGTTCTCGCTCTTCGTCGATGCTGCCGATCGCGGCGCCGGAATCGTCGCCGCCGGCGACGTTCCTCCGGTCGATCTCGCCGTCCGCGAGGACCTGCGCACCCGGCTCGGCTGGGGCCATGTCTTCGCCCTCGAGCCGCTGCGCGAGAGCGAAGTGCGCGCGGCGCTGCGCCGCGAGGCCGACCGGCGCGGCACCTTCCTCTCCGACGAGGTCATGGACTACCTGCTGACGCGCTTCGCGCGCGACCTCAAGCACCTGATGGCCCAGCTCGACCGCCTCGACGAGTTCTCGCTCGCGACCAAGCGGGCGATCACGGTGCCGCTCGTGAAGCAGATGCTGGCCGAGGAGGGCGATTCCTGATGGCTGGCGGCGACCCGGGCCTTGCCCTGTTCGACCTCGACGGCACGCTGCTGCCGATCGATTCGGACCACGCCTGGGGCGAATTCATGATCACGCTCGGCTGGGTCGACGGCGAGGGCTTTCGCCGCGGCAACGATGCGTTCTACGCGCAGTACTGCGCAGGCAAGCTCGACATCCACGCCTACATCGCCTTCGCGACCGAGCCGCTGCGCCGACAGGGCGCGGCCGGACGGGTAGCGGGACGCGAGCGCTTCATGCGCGAGGTGATCGCGCCGGCACTGCGCCCCGAGGCGAGGGCTCTGGTCGAATCGCATCGCGTCCGCGGCGATCGCCTGGCGCTCGTGACCTCGACGAGCGACTTCATCACCGCGCCGATCGCTGCCGCGTTCGCGATCGACGCGCTGATCGCGACCCGCCTCGACTGCGCCGCCGATGGCGCGCCGACCGGCAGGATCGACGGCGTGCCGGCCTTTCGCGAGGACAAGGTCGTCCGTGTCGGACAATGGCTGGCGGCGAGCGGCGCCGACTGGGCAAGCTTTGCGCGGATCAGCGTCTACAGCGACTCGGTCAACGACCTGTCGCTGCTCGAGAAGGCGACCGATCCGGTCGCGACGAACCCGTCGCCCGAGCTCGACGCCATCGCGCGCGCCCGAGGCTGGCGCGTCCTGAACCTGTTCGCATGATCAAGAAGTTCATCTCCAAGCTGCTTGGCAAGGCCGACGAGGCCGGTGCGCGCCAGGTTCGCGGAAGACGCGTCGAAGTGCCGAAGTCCGAGCACGGCATCGACCCGCGCCTCGTCGACGAGCGCGCGGTCAAGGTCGTCTCGACCCTCGCCGACGCCGGCTACGAGGCTTACATCGTCGGCGGCGCGGTCCGCGACCTGCTGGTCGGGCTCAGGCCGAAGGACTTCGACGTCGCGACCGACGCGACTCCGGAGCAGGTGAAGTCGCTGTTCCGGCGCGCGTTCATCATCGGCCGGCGCTTTCGCATCGTCCACGTCGTCTTCGGCCGCGGCCGCCAGGACCGGGGCCTTTCGGAAGTGATCGAGGTCTCGACCTTTCGCGCCATGCTCGCCGCCGCCGCCGCCGACCAGGTCGCCGGCAACGAGAAGACCTCGCGCAAGGACCTGGTCGACAAGACGCACGTCGTCGACGCCGAAGGCCGCGTCCTGCGCGACAACGTCTGGGGCCCGCAGGTCGAAGATGCCGCGCGACGCGACTTCACCGTCAACGCGATGTACTACGACCCGGTCCGGGAAATCGTCGTCGACTACCACGGCGGCATCAAGGACGCGAGGAAAAAGCTCCTGCGCATGATCGGCGACCCGGTCGCGCGCTACCGCGAGGACCCGGTCCGGATCATCCGCGCCGTCCGCTTCGCTGCCAAGCTCGGCTTCGAGATCGAGGCGAAGACGCGGGCGCCGATCAAGCAGATGGCGGCATTGCTCGACAACGTGCCGCAGTCCCGCACCTTCGACGAGATGATCAAGCTGCTGCAGACGGGCCATGCGCTGGCGTCGATCGTCGAGCTGAAGAAGCTGGGCCTGCATCGCGGCGTCTTTCCGGTCCTCGACGTTGCTCTCGACGAGGCCGAGCGCCACGACGGGCGCGAGAAGTTCGTTCGCCTCGCGCTCGCCGACACCGACGCCCGCGTCGCCGCCGGCAAGCCCGTCGCGCCGAGCTTCCTGCTCGCGGCGATGCTCTGGCACGACGTCCAGGACGGCTGGCGCCGACGGCAGGCGGCCGGCGAGTCACCGCTTCCGGCCCTGCAGGCGGCGATCGACGCTGCCTTCGACGACCGCATCGGCGACATCTCGGGACGCGGCAGGCTCGCGGTCGACATGCGCGAGATCTGGATGCTGCAGCCTCGCCTCGAGCGGCGTGCCGCCAATTCGGCGCCGGCGCTGCTCGAGCAGCCGCGCTTTCGCGCCGGGCTCGACTTCCTGCGCTTGCGCGCCGAAGTCGGCGAGGGCGATCCGGCGCTGGCGCGGTGGTGGGAAGAGCTCTACTCGGCGAGCGACGATGAGCGGCGCGCGATGCTCGAAGGCGTCCGCGAGCAACGCGGGCCGCGCCGCGTCAGAAAGCCAGCCGTGTCCGGCGCTGCCAGCGAACCCGGCGACGTACCGCGCACGGCTGGGCCGCGCGCGCGAGACGATGGCGACGAGCAGGGCACGACCGGCGACGAAGCGCCTGCGGCCGAGGGCGCGGCGCCGCGCAAGCGCCGCCGCCGCCGTCGTCGTCCCGGCACCGATCCGGCCGGCCCGCCGGGCTGAAGCGCGATGGCCGTAGCGGTCGCGGCCGGCTCGCCTGTCGACGCCTACGTTGGGCTGGGCTCGAACCTCGGCGACCGCGCGGCGGAGATCGAGCGCGCGCTCGCCGAGCTCGCCGCGTTGCCGGCGACGACGCTGCTCGCGCGCTCTTCGCTCTACCGCTCGGCCCCGGTCGATGCGGGCGGCGACGACTACCTCAACGCCGTTGCCCAGCTGCGAACGACGCTCGCGCCGCTCGCGCTCCTGCACGCATTGCACGTGATCGAGCAGGCGCACGGCCGCCAGCGGCCGTTCGCCAATGCGCCACGGACGCTCGACCTCGACCTCCTGCTCCACGGCGACGCCGTGCTCGCTGGCGATGCGCTGACGTTGCCGCACCCGCGGTTGCACGAGCGCGCGTTCGTGCTCGTGCCGCTGGCCGAGATCGCGCCGGCGCTCGTCATCCCTGGACGCGGCAGCATCGCCGCCTTGCGCGAGGCGGCCGCCGCGCAGCGCGTCGTTAAACTGGGCCGATGATCGAATCGATCTCGGCGCCCGTCAGGACGGTGCTCCTGCTGTCGGCGTCCAACGTCTTCATGACCTTCGCCTGGTACGGCCATCTTCGCTATCTGGAGCATCGGCCGTGGCTGATCGCGGCGCTGCTCAGCTGGGGGATCGCCCTGTTCGAATACCTGCTGCAGGTGCCTGGCAACCGGATCGGCTACGAGGCGGGCCTGACGCTCGCGCAGCTGAAGATCATCCAGGAGGTGGTCACGCTGCTTGTCTTCGTTCCATTCGCGTTCGTCGTCATGCGCCAGCCCCTTAAGCTCGACTTCCTGTGGGCGGCGTTGTGCATGGTCGGCGCCGTCTACTTCGTCTTCCGCGCTCGATGAGCGACGAACGCGCGCTGGCGCGCTTTCGCCACATCGCGATCGAAGGGCCGATCGGCGCCGGCAAGACGACGCTCGCGCGCCTGCTCGCCGACCGCACCGGTGCCGAGCTGCTCCTCGAGCAGCCGGGCGAGAACCCGTTTCTCGCCCGCTTCTACGACGACCGCGTCGGCTACGCGTTCCAGACCCAGCTCTTCTTTCTCTTCCAGCGCGAGCGCCAGGTGCGCGCGCTGGCGCAGCCGAGCATGTTCGCGCAGACGACGGTCAGCGACTTCATGTTCGCCAAGGACGCACTGTTCGCGCGGTTGAACCTGAGCGACGAGGAGTACCGCCTCTATGCCCAGATGCACCAGCCGATCGCCGCCCAGCTGCGCGAGCCCGACCTCGTCGTCCGCCTGCAGGCGTCGGCGCCGACGCTGCTCGCGCGGGTGCGGCGGCGCGCGGTCGCGATGGAGCACAACATCGACCTCGGCTATTTGCAGCGGCTCGGCGACGCGTACGCCGACTTCTTCGCCTCGTACGAGGGGGCACCGGTGTTCGTCGTCGATACCGAGCGCTTCCATCCGCTGGAGCACGACGGCGATCTCGCCGAGCTCGTGCGTGCGCTCGAAGGCTTCGACGGCCGTCGCGGCGGCCTCGGTACGCCGGTCGACATCGCGTTCGATTGACGCCCTGGCCGGCGTCATCGGCGCCCGCGCTAGGGCTTGCCGACGACGCTGCCGATCCGGATCGCGATGTTGGTGGCGCCCGGCGCCACGCCGGTCGCTTCGCCCGCGAGGTCGCCCGGCTGCGGGATCGCGTTGCCGCTCTTGCTGATGCGCGCGCTGACGTTCACCAGTGACGCGCTCGAGAGCTTCGCTGCCGGTGACATCGCCATGCTGTCGTCGAGCGTGAACGAGAGCGGCAGATCCTTGACCGTCTTGCGCAGCACGGCGAGCGGCATCCGGCCGCCGCTCGCCGGCCGCGCGAAGACGAACAGCGTGTCGCCGGGCGACGCTTGCGCCGCAAGAGCCGGGTCGAGGCTGACGACGCCGCTGACACTCGCTGCCGCCGTCGTCTTCGCTGCGCTCGCGGACGGCGCCGCCGCGGCGGCGACGCTCGCACCGGCCGCCGGCAGTGCCTGGCCGGCGGCGCCCGCGCGCTCGCGCGCCTCGGCGATGCTCGCCTGAACGCGCTCGCCGAGCTCGCTGCCGGGCGGCAGGCCCTCGGCGATCTTCCGCCACTCGGCGATCGCGGTCGTATAGTCGCCGCGCTCGTAGGCGATCGTGCCTGACAGCGCGAGTGCCTTGGTGTGCTTCGGGTCCGCTTTCAGCGCGCGATCGATCAACGCAATCGACTGCGGGTTGTTTGCGGTTCCCTTGGTCGCCCCGACCGCGTCGGCGTAGTCGGCGAGGATCTGCGGATTGTTCGGCTGCAGCTCGCTCGCGCGCGCATACGCGGGCAAGGCATCGTCGAAGCGGCCGAGCACCGTGTACGAGCGGGCGAGCATCGTCCAGCCTTGGGCGTCGTCCGGGTTCTTCTGCAACCGGGCGGCGAGCTGGTCGACCATGGCCGCGATCTGCTGGATGCCGGTCTGGCCGTTCGCTCCCGCAGCAGAAGCGTCGGCCGTCGCGACCGGCGCGCCCGAGAAGGCGAGCGACGGCGCCCCGGTCTTCCAGTAGCCGACGCCAGCGACCGCGAGGACGGCGAAGGCGAGGGCGCCGACGAGGCGGCCGGACGGCCGCGCCGGCGCCGGCGCGTCGGCGGCGAGGAGCAGCGTGCCGATGTCGTGTTCGATGACGCGGCGTGCTTCGTCGAAGCGCCTGGCGTCGAGCTTGCCGGCGACGTGGTCGGCCTTCAGCTGCAGGAGTCGCGCGCGCGCGGCGGCGAGAGGATCGCGTGCAATCATCGTTCAGGCGTGCCGGGGCGCATCGGCGCCTCGGGTGGGGCCGGCAACATCTTCATCGGTGTCGTCGTCGGGATCGAACGCGTCGGCCGCCATCCGGCTGCGCCGCCGCACGACGATCACGAGCACCGCAGCGCCGGCAGCGAGGAGCAGCGCCGGCCCGAACCAGAGCAGCACCGTCGTCGCCCGCAGCGGCGGGCGATAGAGGACGAAATCGCCGTAGCGCGCGGTCATGTAGTCGACGATCTCGGCGTCGCTCTTGCCTTGCTTCAGCATTTCGCGCGTCTCTTGGCGCAGGTCGACTGCGAGCGCTGCGTTCGAGTCGGCGATGGTCTGGTTCTGGCAGACGAGACAGCGCAGCTCCGAGGTGATGTGAACCATGCGCGCCTCGAGCGCCGGATCGGCCGCCTCGGGCGCCGCCTCGCGGGCGAGCGCGGAGGCGCTTGCCGCGAGCACGCCGGCCGCGATCAGCAGCAGCCGCCACCAGCCGAAGCGCACGCCGCTGGTCGCCGTCATGCGTCGAGCTTCTTCAGCATCGGCTCGATCTTGTTCGCGAGCACCTCGGGGGTGAGCGGGCCGATGTGCTTCATGCGGATGACGCCATTGCCGTCGACGATGAAGGTCTCCGGGACGCCGTAGACGCCGAAGTCGATCCCGACCCGGCCGTCCGCGTCGAAGAACGAGGCGTCGTACGGGTTGCCGAACCGCGCCAGCCAGGCGCCGGCATCGGGTCGCGTGTCCTTGTAGTTGAGGCCGTAGATCGGAACCAGGTGCTTCTTCGAGAAGTCGAGCAGGACCGGGTGCTCCTCGCGGCAGGCGACGCACCACGACGCCCAGACGTTGAGGATGAAGGTCTTGCCGCGCAGCTCGTCGAGGCGAACGACGCGCGAGGCGTCGTCGACCCGGGAAAGCGCGAACTTCGGCGCGGGCTTGTCGATCAGCGGCGACGGTACCTCGTGCGGATCGCGATCGAGGCCGACGGCGAGGACGACGGCAAGCGCGAAGAACGCCGCCAGCGGGATCAGGAACCAGAATCGCTTCATGCCGTTGCCGCGGCGACCGCGGCCGCCTTGAGTTCGCGGGCGCGCGCCCGGTAGCGACGGTCGGTCGCCGCGAGCAGGCCGCCGATCGCCATGATCAGGCAGCCGCCCCAGATCCAGTCGACGAAGGGCTTGACGTAGACGCGGACGATCCACGCCGGGCTGTTCGCAATCGGCTCGCCGAGCGAGACATACAGGTCGCGCGTGATTCCGGGCCGGATCGCCGCCTCTGTCATCGTCGATTGCGACGCCGGGTAGAAGCGTTTCTCGGGGCGCAGCGTCGTCACCAGGCGGCCGCCGTCGGTGACGACGACCTCGCCCTGCGCGGCGCGGTAGTTCGGCCCGCGCACGTCGCTGGCGCCGCGGAAGGTGAAGACGAGGTCGCCGATCGTCGTCGTGTCGCCGGGCGCCATCTGGACGTCGCGCTCGATCTCGCCGGTGCGCACGAGGGTGACGCCGAGGATGAACACGGCGACGCCGAGATGCGCCGTCATCATCCCGATCATCGCGCGCGGGATCTGGCGGGCGCGGTGGACGATGCCGGTGCGAACCCCGCCCACCGGCCGCAGCCGCTCGGAGAGGTCGGTCGCGACCGCGGCGATGATCCAGAACGCCATCAGCAGGCCCACGACGGCGACGATGCCGACCCCGCCCTTGGCCCAGGCGACGATGAGCGCGGCGACGACGGCGGCCCCCGCGGCCCACTTCAGCCGGGTCGCGAGGTCGGGCAGCGCGGCCTCCTTCCAGCGCGCGATCGGACCGATGCCCATCAGGAAGATGAGCGGCGTCAGCAGCGGCACGAAGACGGTGTCGAAGTAAGGCGGCCCGACCGAGATCTTGCCGAGGTTCATCGCGTCGAGCGCAAGCGGATAGAGCGTGCCGAGCAGGACCGCGCCGCAGGCGACGACGAGCAGCACGTTGTTGCCGAGGAGCAGCGTCTCGCGCGAAAGCAGCGCGAAACGTGCACCGAGCCCGACCGACGGCGCGCGCCAGGCGTAGAGCGCGAGCGACGAGCCGATGACGATGACGAGGAAGGCGAGGATGAAGAGGCCGCGCCGCGGGTCGGTCGCGAACGCGTGCACCGACGAGAGCACTCCCGAGCGGACCAGGAAAGTGCCGAGCAGCGAGAGCGAGAAGGCGAGGATCGCGAGCAGCACGGTCCAGTTCTTGAAGCTGTTGCGCTTCTCGGTGACGGCAAGCGAATGGATCAGCGCGGTCGCGACCAGCCAGGGCATGAACGAGGCGTTCTCGACCGGGTCCCAGAACCACCAGCCGCCCCAGCCGAGCTCGTAGTACGCCCAGGCGCTGCCGAGGGCGATGCCGATCGTGAGGAAGATCCACGCCGCCGTCGTCCACGGTCGCGTCCAGCGCGCCCAGGTGGCATCGAGGTTGCCACCGATGAGCGCCGCGACCGCGAACGAGAACGCGACCGAGAGGCCGACGTAGCCCATGTAGAGCATCGGCGGATGAATCACCATCCCCGGGTCCTGCAGCAGCGGGTTGAGGTCGCGCCCTTCGGCGGCGGCGGGGACGAGGCGATCGAACGGGTTCGACGTCGCGAGCAGGAACAGCAGGAAGCCGAACGAGAGCAGGCCCATGACGGCGAGGATCCGCGCTCTCACCTTGTCCGGCAGGTGGTTGCTGAAGGTCGCGACGGCGAGTGCCCAGAACGTCAGCATCAGCAACCAGAGCAGGATCGATCCTTCGTGGCCGCCCCAGACCGCGGTGATGCGGTAGTGCAGCGGCAGCGAACGATTCGAGTTGGTTGCGACGTAGAGGACCGAGAAGTCGTTGCCGACGAAACTGAGCGCCAGACAGACAAAGGCGAAGGCGACGAGCGCGAACAATATCCTGGCCGACGGCCGCGCCAGCGCCATCCAGTCGCCGCGGCCGCGCGCCGCGCCGAGCATCGGAACGACGCCGAGGACGAGCGCGATGCCAAGGGCGAGCCAGAGGGCGAAGTGGCCGAGCTCGGGGATCATCGCGTGCCCTTCTGGCCGGCAAAGGCGGCCTTGTCGATCGGATGGCCGGCCTTCTTCAGCGCCTCGGCGGCCTCGGGCGGCATGTAGT